>NZ_CP049703.1:312500-625000 GCF_003688615.2 Parageobacillus toebii NBRC 107807
TTTTTCTTTTGCCCATGGTTTATTACGTAGACGCATACGGACACCTCTGTTTCTTTGTTCATCGTTGTCAACGATATCATGAATAAGCACAAATATGCAAGCTCATTTATCAACACCTGGGACAAAACTTTTTCGCCATAAAAAAACACAGCCGTGCGTACGACTGCGAAAAACGAATGATAAAACCTCCTATATCTGCGCATATTATAAATGTATAGCATACTTTTTCAAAGGATGGTGGTAGTGTTGCCACTAAATCACGAGCATCAAATCACCATATTAAAAGATATTTTATCGGAACATCAAGCTGACTGCTGCGGCACCGTCTCCGAATGTGAACAAATCGAACGGCTCGTAAAATCATTGATGGGAAATGAACAAGTGCATCCGAAAATAAAAAGCGTGCTTCCAAACATTTACACATACGGACAAAACGGAAAGTATAGCGCTGATTTAAACTCTCACATTTTATCCCATCAACAGCAATTATCGGAGTGGGTCAATCAGCTTACGTAGGAAATGCAGCGACTGTTGCATTTCCTTTTTTGCATTTTTTTCTTTTTGCCATATAAGCGAGTGAAGGGTTTGCGCTATAGTATACCATTTCATGCGAAAACGCAAATCATCGGTTAACTTAAGGCCGTAAAGTTCGAGCCAATCTTCCCATTTTTCTTCAGGAATATAGGAATAAAGCAACATCCCGATATCAATGGCCGGATCGGCAATCATCGCACCATCCCAATCAATTAAGTACAATTTTCCATCTTCAGCAAGCAGCCAGTTGTTATGGTTAATATCACAGTGGCAGACGACATACTCATCACATTGAAGTGAAGACATATGCTGTTCAAGCCAATCGAGTGCCTGTTCCACTAACGGCTCCTCAAATGAATGGGGAGTGAATTGCTCTTTTAGTTTTTCCATCATCATCTCTGGCAGTAATGGCGTTTTTCCTAACCTTCTCAGCATTGTTACTAAATCTTTGGAACGATGAATTTTCCGCAATAAGTTCGCCACTTGTTCACTTCCCATATCTTGTGGCTTCAATTCCCTTGCGTTCAACCACTGTTGAGCGGTAAACACATCGCCATTTTCCATTCGCTTCGTCCAAATCAGTTTTGGGACGATGCCTTCCGCTGATAAAACCGCAAGAAATGGCGAAGAATTCCGTTTTAAAAACAACTTTCTCCCCTCATATTCCGCAAAATACGCATCTCCAGTTGTGCCGCCAGCAGGAGTGATGTCCCACTCCTTTCCTAGTAACTGTTCCAAAGCAAGTTCACCTTCGACTTAAAAAAATAAGAGACAGCATCACCTGATTTCGTATTTTCAGACAATAGCTGTCTTACTAGATTTTATATGGAAGAGCTTTTTTTCGTCAATTCACATTTTTATTTTCCGCAAACAAAAAGACATCCAAGTTTCCGTTCTTGCTCGTTTATTTTACTTGTATTATACTGAAATATCGCCACATCTTGCAAATGTTTTGTGTGTTTTGTAAAAAATAGGAAAGATATGTTTATGTTTATTTCACAAGCACCCATGTCCCAATTCCAGCCAAGTTTATTTGTTTACGCACGGAAAACAGTGGAACCGTTCCGCTGTGAATCCCGTCACAAATGACATGCCATTCTTCTTCATCAGGTAGAAAAACAGATTGTTTTTCTTCTTGATTATGGTGAATAACAATAATATCGCGCCAAGGTCCATATTGCTGTACATCGCGAAGATGGTATGCGATGATGAATGCTGGTGTCTCAAGGAAAAAAAGGTGATTGTTTATCTCTGCTTCGGTAGTAAATCGGAAAGCACGGTGGGACTTTCGGAGCTGAATAAGCCCTTGAACATAGCGGACATCGTCTTCATGCTCGCTCTTTCGTTTCCAGTCGATTTGATTAATCGAATCGGGAGCATTATAGCTATTTTCTACTCCTTGCTTTGTCCGATAAAATTCCTGTCCACTATGCAAAAACGGAATTCCTTGCGAAAGCAGCACGATCGCTGTCGCTAATTTTTGCCGCTTTTTTCTCGTTTGTTCATCTTCATGACCGTTAGCGATCTCCATTTTATCCCAAAACGTATGGTTATCATGTGACTCGACATAATTAATCGTTTGGGTTGGATGAAGAAACAGCCCGTGTTTCTTGCGAACGCTTCCGCTAATCGCCACTTTCACCTTTTCGCCATCATTGGAATTGCCTAGTGCAAATCCTCGATCAAACAGATGGAATGTGCTTCCTTTGACACTGTCACGGAAATAATCGTTAAAATAGGCGATCTGCGGCAATTTTTCCGCGTTTTGCATCGTTGCTTTCTGTTCGGACGGAAGCGGTGTCGGCAAATCCCATCCTTCTCCGAGTACAAGAATGGACGGGTCGAGTGTATCAAGCATTTCACGAACCGCTTTCATTGTTTCGATATCTAAAATCCCCATTAAGTCAAAGCGAAATCCATCGACATGATACTCTTCCGCCCAAAATCGCACCGAGTCTACAATCCATTTCCGCACCATTTTTCGTTCGGAAGCAATATCGTTTCCAACTCCGGTGCCATTAGCCGGATTGCCGTATGCATCATAGCGGAAATAATATCCAGGAACGATTTTCTCGAATGAAGACTGCTCGCGCATATAAACATGATTGTAGACAACATCCATAATGACACGAATGCCCTGTGCTTGCAGCGTATGAATCGCCTGCTTTAATTCGCGGATACGAGCATACGGATCATTCGGGTCGGTCGCATAACTCCCTTCCGGAGCGTTATGATGAAGCGGATTGTATCCCCAATTATACTGCTGCAATGGATGGCGCTCATCCACTCCGGCAAAATCATTAAATGGGAGCAATTCTACATGAGTGACGCCCAACTCTTTTAAATAAGAAAGCCCTGTTGTCGTATTATTTGGCCCCTTTGTTTCCAGTTCGGTCAATCCTAAATATTTCCCTTTATGCATAATACCGCTTTCCGGATGAATCGTAAAATCACGGATATGCATTTCATAAATAATCGCGTCAGTTGGGGATGAAAGCGGAGGGACGGATGGTTTTTCGATGCGTGTCTTCGCTAAATCGATAATAACCCCATACTCCCCGTTAACCGAAACAGCAACCGCATACGGGTCCACGGCTTCGCGCCAAACAGCGTTCACACATACGACATATGTGTAATAGATCCCTTCCATATCACCGAATACAGTCGCCGTCCATACTCCTTTTTCCAATCGTTCTAACGGTATATAGTCGGCTTTTTTTGTTTTTGGGTCAATCAGCTTTACTTTTGCCTCCGTTGCCGTAGGCGCCCAAACTTTGAAGGTTGTTTGCTCCTGCGTATACGCAACTCCTAAATCGCCGTCATAAAAAAATTTGTCATCAAATGGCACGGTTCGAACAACCGCTCCGCTTTGCAAATCAGTGACTCCACCTTGATGATCATAAATAAGATAACGTTTTCCTATTTCTATCGGGATATCGATGATGCACTCATATTTCATGCTTGATCCTAAATCTATTTGGCGCTCTATTTGCAAAGGATGGCGCTCTTTATGCGGCGTTTCTAACGTAAATATTTGTATTTTTCCATCGCGATACGATTTTGGCACTAAAATCGTCGCCAAATTCATTGCATCTAAATATGCTTCAAACTCTCGATGTATATCGTGCAAATCCATTCACCCCCTTTTGTGTATACTAGTGTGCTATATCATATGCGAAACATAGGAAATACGGTGCAAATGAAGCTTATGCAGCAGCTGGCTGTATCGCAGGACTTTTGCGTTATTCCGTAACGTAAATGCCAATAAAAAAGGTGTAATTAGCTTTACACCTTTTCTTCATCCGTATTCCAATTTGTTCGTATATCATAGTGACTATAGCAATGGCGCAACAAAAAAGATGCCGCTTTTAATTGCACATGCTTCAACGGAATCGTTAATTCCCGCAAAGACGAAAACCAACGTTCATAATTTCGTTTGTCAATAAACTGCACATTGCTAAAAGTACGGTGATCATCGATATAGCCATAACGATTCACCACTGCTTTTTTGATAGGAAAATCAATATGGTACTGTTTATATATATCTGCCACTATTTTTTCCATTCGTTGCAAAGCGATAACCGGATTGATTTTTTTCTTTTCTTCCCGCTTCGTTATTTCCGTCCAAAAACGGTCTGAAGACGCTATGATAATATTATCTTTTTCCCCTTCGGCAAACGTAATACACCATGTTGTGGTCGGACTTAATAAAATGACATCTAATTCGACCGGAGCGCTTTTGACCAAAAATACGGGTTTGTATAAACATAAATATGTGTCGGGAAAACGCTGTAAAAAATATTTCAACCTTTCTTCATAGTAAAACTTTTTATTTACCTTCGATTCATACCATATCGTAGAGCTTGCCCATTTTAATTGCAATTCGAACATATTTTCCAAAAATAAAATTTTTAATTCATCTATATTTTTTGCTTCCGCAATCATAGTCGACAAGCTCTCTTCTTCGTTCCAATGATTTACTTGTACCTCTGTCGCTTCTTCTGATATGGAAGAGCGTCGAAACCATTTTTTCATCCGCTCCAACAATGACGGTTTTTCTATTAACCATTCCCACGTCTCATCCGGTTGAGGAGCGTCAGCATTTCTTCTATTGTTTTCCCATTGTTCTTTCGTCTGCTCCCATTGTTTTTTCTTTAGACGAATAAATTCACTTGTGTAGCGGTACACATCCGTTTCATACCTAGAAATATAGTCTTGAAGCTTTATTAATTGGCCCACACTCACAACACTTCCTTCAAATAAGAAGTTTACTTTTAGAAAAGCGGAAACAAAGCGCGCGCTTCATATTTCGGTGTTCGCTCTAAATGGGTTTGATATAACACCATTTCATGAACGGAAAAGGTCGCCGTTACTCTTGATTTCTGCTTAAGCGCATCTAAGCGAAACTCTTCATTTCCTTGCCATTTGCGAGCAATCGTAATATGCGGGGTAAACGGCCGTTTGTCTAAAGAAAATCCGATATCGATACAGGCGGTATACACATCGCGTTGCAGGGCAAATAGTTTTTCTTCTTTTTCCACCCCTTGCCATAAAATCCGCGGCGCTGTTCGATTTCCAAATGTATGTATTTCTGATAAGGATAATGAGAATGGAGCGTGGTGCTTTGCCACTTGCGTCATTGTTTTGCATATCGCGTCCAATTTTGCAGGTGGAACGTATCCTAAAAATGCTAATGTAATATGGTAATCTTCTTCATGCACCCATGAACGAAATGGAAAATGGGAAACGATTCCATCTCTCCATTGTGAAATCTGTTTTTTTACTTCGCTAGCGATAGGGATAGCGATAAAATAATGCGTTTTTTTCATCGTTCTCCACCTTTTCTTATGCCGAAGCTTTTTTCTTATTCAGCAAATGAATGCACACTAATGAAAGCATGCCGACAAACGTGCAAATGCTGAAAAATAAATATATAGCCCCAATATGATAATGTTCAAGCATATATCCACCGATAAATGTACAAAACCAAACGCCTAACCCATTGCCTACGGCGGAATAAAGGGATACTGCTGTCGCCCTTACTTGTTTTGGCGCAACATCACGTACGTATTGAAGCGCCGCGGGAATAGATAAGCCGACGGAAAGACCTTGAACAATCGTTGTCATATATACGAAAAAGAGCGGCGGCTCGAAAAAATAAAACAGCCAACGTAAACATGATACAGCAGTAGCAAACATTAAAAGTGGAACCATCCCAAACCGATGAATAAGTCCATCTGTCATTTTCATAAATGGGGCTTCACTTCCCGCCGCCAATAAAAACGCCAAGCCTATTCCCGTCAACGTACCACCAAGCTGTTTAATGAATATCCCAAAATAAAAGTTATTCGCTAAAATAGGACCAAAAATAAAGAAAGTAGCGAGCAACAATAATACAAAATGAGGAATTCGAAACAGCTGCGCCATACCGCGCAGCGCTTCCGCTTTCATCGTTTGGCTTTCTTTTGGAAGCCGGCTGGCGAGCAAACCGGACAGTATTAGCATAAACGAAAACAAATAAAAAATGACAACAAGCGCAATGCGGTCTGATAGCCATCCGCCAATCAGTACGGCAACAGCAAAGCCGATCGATCCCCATAAACGAATAGACCCATACTTTTCGCCATTCTTTTGCGCATAATGAAGAGTAATGCTGTCGGAAATCGGAACGATCGCACTTTGGGCGGATGCCAGTAAAACAGCCATGACAATAAGCCAATGATATTCATGCACAAATGAATACATTAGTCCAATGAATGAAGTAGCTAATAGTGCGATTGTCAGCACGAAAACCGGTTTACGTGTATAATCGGTAATCATCCCCCAAATCGGCTGTACAAAAATCATTGTGACTGGACTTATGGACATAATGACTCCAATTTCTGTTCCCGAAAGACCGACCACTTCTTGTAAATATACGGATAAAAGCGGAAATAATGCTCCGAATGCAAAAAATACAAAGAAATAAAATAACGAAAATGTGGACTTACCAGTCGATTCCCCTCGTTTTAACGCTGCCTCCATACTTGATTCCGCATCCTTTCATGAAAAAGCACCGCCCTAAAAAGAGCGGTTTTTCTTTATCGTAACATATGTTTAGAATTTTTTCATTTTGCTAATTCATAAATTGCCTGAGCGTAAATCGCCGTTGCTTTCAATAAATCATCGATCATGATATATTCATCCTTTTGATGCGCCACATCCGGCCGTCCCGGAAACAGCGGTCCAAACGCTACTCCCGCTTTCAGCGAACGGGCATATGTACCGCCGCCGATGGAAAGCAAGGAAGCGCGTTCTCCTGTTTGTTCTTCGTATACGCGTTGAAGCGTCTTTATAAGTACATGATTTGGATCAACATAGTGCGGTTTTGAATCGCTAAAATGTTCCAACGCAAAACCATGCTGCGCTGCGATGTTCTGTAGTTTTTGCTTCGTTTGTTCTATATCATTGGTGACCGGATAGCGTATGTTAATGCCAAGCTTTCCTCCAGCTTGCGCATCATATGATAATATTCCAACATTGACTGTTAAATCGCCGGTAATCTCATCGTTGTAAGCAATGCCTAACGCTTTTCCACGAGAATCGGCAAAGAAATAGTCCGTCACAAAACGGATAAACGATTGCGCCTGCGTATCCAACGCAACATCTGATAGCCACTTCGCCAGCCATAAACCTGCATTTTTCCCGTTTTCTGGTTCCATCGCATGAGCGGAAATTCCTTCTAATTGAAGAGTAACGGTATTGCCTTCCACAACAGCATTTCCATTCATGCTCGTTTCATGAAGAAACTGGCGATACTGCTGTTCGATTTCTTGTTGCCGGTCTGCACGAACGAGCAATACCGCTTTAGCAAAGTCAGGAACCATATTATAACGTCGTCCTGCCTGGAACGACTGCAGCTGAATTTCACTTTCTTCCTGTGTTCCTATTGATGGCTTGCGCAAATCCATATCGACAATTCCTTTTTCCGCGTAAATAATCGGAAAATCCGCATCCGGAGCAAATCCCATTGTCGGCATTTCCTCATGCTTAAAATAATGTTCGACACAACGCCACTTGCTTTCTTCATCTGTTCCAACAATCATACGCACTCGTTTTTGCAATGGCAACCCGAGTTCTTTCACAATTTTCATAGCATAAAATGCAGCCATTGTCGGTCCTTTATCGTCAATCGCGCCGCGAGCATATAATTTCCCATCACGGATTTCTGCAGCAAACGGGTCGCTTGACCAGCCATCTCCCGGTGGTACAACATCCACATGGCATAATACGCCGATGAGTTCCTCTCCTTGTCCGATTTCAAGATGTCCCGCGAGGCCATCGACGTTTTTTACCGCAAACCCTTCTTCTTGGCCCCTCTGCAATAAAAACTGCAACGCCTCGTATACTCCTTGTCCAAGCGGGGCTTCTTCTGTTGCATTCTCTTCATCGAGAACGCTCGGAATGCGCAATAGCGCCTGCGTATCTTGAATAAGCGCCTCTTTTCGCTTCAATACCTCTTCCATCCAATCGATATTCATCGCCATTCTTCCTTTCTTTTTTCATTTTTTTTCTTGCTGCAACCGTAACATAAACGAAGAAATGAAGTCAAAGTTTTCTTTTTTTACGATAATATTAATATCTTATTAAAAAATATTGAAATATTTTGTTAATGTCGGTAAATAGGTAGCATTTTTCATCTATTTTCGTGTAAAATGATAGTAAATCACAGCAAGATATAATCTCTCATCTCAGAAGCAGCGATGTTGTGCCATGCGAATTATGCAATGATAGGGAGTGGTTTTTTGAAACCTTCAACACATCGTATGCTAACACGAATTAAATCCGTATACATGTACATTAGTGAGAAAGGAACCGTAACGACACAAGAGCTTGTTGATGAGTTTGGCACCACCCCAAGAACGATTCAGCGTGATTTAAACGTGTTAGCGTATAACGACCTAGTTCGCAGCCCTAGCAAAGGCAAATGGACGACAACCAATAAGAAGGTACGAATATCTTCTTAATGGGTGCGAAGAAGAGAGAGAAAGGTGAGAGGTTATAGCGAGATAAGAATAAGCCTCAACATGCCAAAAAAGAATACGTATTAGTTTGCATATAAAAGGAACCTAAGTGCGGTTCCTTTTTTTTCAGCTTTAATCCCAGAGAAGTCTCTCCTCCTCTAAACGGAGTGAAGGGAGGAAGGTTCATGGGCGAAATTGTTTTAACATCTCCACTTCCTCATCCGTCAATTCTCGATATTCACCAAGATCTAGCGACGGATCAAGCACAAGAGGCCCCATTTGAATCCGTTTTAAGTAAATGACCCGTTTACCTATCGCCCGGAACATTCGCTTCACTTGGTGAAACTTTCCTTCTGTGATCGTTACCTCCACATCCGAACGAAGTCCCGATTTTAAAACCACCAGTTCCGCTGGCTTTGTTTCATAACCATCATCCAACACCACCCCGTGGCGGAATGCCGCCACATCTTCCTCTGTCACTTCCCCCTCAATAACGGCAAAATACGTTTTCGGCACATGCTTTTTCGGGGAAAGCAGCTGATGAGCTAATTGCCCATCATTCGTCAACAATAAAAGCCCCTCTGTATCTTTATCCAGACGCCCAACTGGGAATGGCGAAAACACGCGATCTTCCTCTTCTAGCAGGTCAACAACCGTTTCTTCCACCACATCTTCCGTCGCCGAAACGACTCCCGGCGGTTTGTTCATCATTAAATAAATAAATTCTTTATACTCCACTTCTTTTCCCCGCACTGTCACGACCTGCTCCGTCGGGTTGACTTGTGTTTTCGGATCTTTGACCACAACCCCGTCAATTTTGACGACTCCTGATTTCAGCAATTTTTTTACTTCTTTTCTTGTCCCGTACCCCATGTTGGCGAGCATTTTATCAATACGCAATCCCAATGTTTTCACCACCTTTTAAAAAATTTGCTTCAATTAGGCGTTTGTCTAGTCCGCATTCTTCCTATTTCCATACACTATGAAAGAAAAAAGAAGAAAGGAGATTTGCCCATAATGAATTATTATTATCTTCCAGTGACAGATGATTATCGTCAACAACCTACTCAACCTTTTGGCCCAGGCTTCCCAGGAGGTTTCGGAAACATTCAACAGCAACTGAATCGGATCGAACGGACGTTACAGCGTCATGAAGATCGTCTCAATCGCCTTAACCGCCGTTTGCAACGCGTCGAGCGCCGACTTGGGCTTCCTTTTGAACAATTTTAATCTTTTAGAAAAGAAGGCGGCTAAGAGACCGCCTTCTTTTCCTTTCTGCGCTGCAAAAACGCAAATCGATTTCCAAACAGCGAGGCAAGCAGCCCAGACCGTTCGCTGAAAAAGAAATACACCCCAGCGCCGATAAGCGCACTAATCGCAACAATCACGATCGATTCCACTCTTCCGCCATGATAATGCAGCATTGATTTCAAAAGCAGCTGCACAATCGCAACAAATCCTGACATAAGCGCCGTTAATATTCCAATAAAAATCGTGCGGCGCATGACAAACTGATATTGGTAGTTGGTGTATTTTTTAATAATCCATAAATTAAATACAACCGAAACAAAATAACCAGACATCGTCGCAAGTATCGCGCCAATCGTCGCCAATTTTGTGATAAGAAACGTATTGAGTAACAGTTTCACAAAAAGTCCCATCGTTAAGCTGACGACCGAAAAACGTTGTTGATTAATGCCTTGCAGCATCGCCGCTGTCACGGAAAACAATGCGAACAAAATGGCGGTTGGCGCATACCAGCGCAACACTTGCTCTCCAAGCGGATCATAGCTATAAAACGCGGCATAAACTGGTTCTGCAAGAAGTGCCATGCCGACAACGGCAGGCAATGTTAAAAACATGACGACTTGAAACGTTTGGTTTAAATATTTTCGCAACGATCTCCGGTCTTTTTCTACATACGCCTTTGTAATCGTTGGAATCAGCGTCAAACTAAACGATGTCGCGAGCGTTACCGGAATAATGACAAGTTTCTGCGCCCATATATTAAAAATAGAATAAGCATGCTCAGAAATTTTCCCAAGCCCTATGTTCGCCATCGCATGGTTAAAGGTAAACTGATCAATTAACTGGTAAAGCGGCATCGCCAGCCCAACAAAAACGAACGGCGCTGCATACAGAAACAATTCTTTGTACATTTCTTTCAAGGAAAGCGTGACTTGTCCACGATCTCTCTCTAATAAATCATCCAGATACTTCTTTCGTTTCCACCAATACCAAATAAGAATAGCGAGCCCACCGAGTGCGCCGACAAATGCAGCAAACGTTGCCACACTGACTGCCGTAACGAGAGAACCTTCAAATACGCGCAACACAACGTAACAACCGATTAACAAAAAGGTGATGCGGACGATTTGTTCAACTACTTGTGATAGCGCTGTCGGCCCCATCGATTCATGGCCTTGGAAAAAACCGCGGATTAAGCTCATGACAGGAACGATAATAAGCGCAAAACTTACCGCGCGAATAACAGTTACGACGTCATCAGTAGAATTGACGTTCGCACGTTCATCAATCACAAACGGAGCAATCCATGGGGCAATGGTATATAAAACAACACAAGAAACGATGCCGGTAACGATCATTAATCGTAATCCCGATCGAAATAGCACATAACCGACACGATACTCTTCTAAAGCGTTATATTTGGACACAAACTTGGAAACCGCCAGTGGCAGTCCTGCTGTAGCAAGGCTGAGAAAAATTTGGTACGGCACATATCCATATCCGTAAAGCGCACCGCCTTCTTCCCCTACAAGATGATAAAAAGGAATGACATAAATTAAACCGAGAATCCGGGAAATCATAACACCAGCTGTCAGAATAAACGTCCCGCGCAATAATTTTGAGGTAGACATACCATCCCTTCCCTAATTTGATCACATTGAAAATAATAACTATGTTATTTTATCATATTTTTGGTCAGGTCGAGAAAATTTCCCCCGCTCCATTATAATCTAGAAGGAAAGGATAGTGAAGAAGATGACATATGAAGTTGTTGTTATTGGGGGAGGGCCATCGGGATTAATGGCGGCAATTGGCGCTGCGGAACAGGGCGCAAAAGTGCTTCTTATTGAAAAAGGGAACAAGCTCGGGCGGAAGCTTGCCATTTCCGGCGGTGGGCGATGCAATGTAACAAACCGCCTTCCAGTGGAGGAAATTATTAAACATATTCCAGGAAATGGACGGTTTTTATACAGCGCTTTTTCTGAATTTAATAATGAAGATATTATCCGCTTTTTCGAACGGTTAGGCGTACAGTTAAAAGAAGAGGATCATGGCCGCATGTTTCCGGTGACCGATAACGCGCAATCTGTTGTACAAGCGTTAGTAAACGAATTAAAACGGCTGCATGTAGACATTCGGCTCAACACACCGGTTGCCGACGTCGAATACGAGCATGGAAAAACGATAGGCGTAATGCTAAAAACAGGCGAATTTATTGGCGCAAAAGCAGTTGTTGTCGCCGTTGGCGGCAAATCGGTTCCGCAAACAGGCTCTACCGGCGATGGCTATGCTTGGGCGGAAAAGGCAGGACATACGATCACCGAACTATTTCCAACCGAGGTTCCGATTACATCAAACGAACCGTTTATTCAAGAGCGGACACTGCAAGGATTGTCGTTGCGCGATGTCGCTTTAAGCGTCCTGAAACCAAACGGAAAACCGATCATTACCCATCGAATGGACATGCTGTTTACCCATTTCGGCATTTCCGGTCCCGCCGCCCTTCGCTGCAGCCAATTTGTCGTAAAAGAGCTGAAAAAGCATGGCAAAGACGCGGTTATGATGAGCATTGACGCACTTCCTGATCAAAATAAGGAAGAGCTGTTTCAGCACATTGCCCATCTATGCAAGGAAGAGCCTAAAAAAGCGATCAAAAACGTGTTGAAAGGCTTGCTACCGGAGCGATATATATTATTTTTGCTCGAACAAAGCCATATCGATCCGCAAACACCGGCCGGAATGCTTTCGCACGAAAAAATTCGAACGTTCATTCAACATTGTAAACAATTTACGTTTCACGTTCACGGCACATTGCCGCTAGAAAAAGCGTTCGTCACTGGCGGAGGCGTTTCCGTTAAAGAAATTCATCCGAAAAAAATGGCTTCTAAATTGATGGAGGGGCTTTACTTTTGCGGAGAAATTTTGGACATTCATGGCTATACAGGGGGATATAACATCACAGCAGCCCTTGTCACTGGAAGACTTGCCGGAGTAAACGCAGCCAACCACGCAATCGCTTTACGGACCTAACGGATGGCGTTAGGTCCGATAAATAACCATTGCCGAAAAGCAATAAATTTGCTCTCCTTCGGATTCCATCATCGCAACATTATATTTCACATCAATCAGCTGCCCTTCTTTTAGTCCTGCCAAAAACGCATTCACCGCGCGTTCTAAATCTTTTTCATGCTCTTCATCAAATAATTTTACTTTATACATTTTTTATTTCCCTTCCTCCCCCATTATGGTTTCCCCTCATTTACTCATTCCATTTACAAAGAGAAATTCCTTCACTTTCCTAAAAATAGAATATCAGCGAAAGAACTCTCCCTAACCTTTCATACATTCTGCCGCATTAAGATTTGTTATATCGTTATATTTCACGTAAACAATTAAAGAAAAAAGCGTTCAGCTATTTCCAGACCAAATAGCCAAACGCTTTTTTTATATCTTCACAAATAATCAATGACCTTTAATATTTTTTCGGAACGGTATCCCCTTCCCATGCCAGCATCCCATCCACCATATTGCGGACATGGTAGCCTAGCTCCTGCAAATAGCGGCAAACCATTTCGCTGCGCCGGCCGGAACGGCAGACGAAAATATATTCTTCCTCTTTATTGAATTCATCGAGCCGGCTTGGAATTTCCCCCATTTTGATATGTTTGGCGCCAGGGATCATGCCAAGCGCCACTTCCTCATCTTCGCGCACATCGACTAAATTTAGTTTTTCACCGCGTTCGAGTTTTTCTTTTACTTCTGCCGCTGTAATTTCTTTAACTTCTCCCATCATCCAATCCCCTTTTCAAACATTTCTCCCTCAAGAAAAAGAGGGGCGATTAGTTTGCAACGATATTCACCAATTTTCCTGGTACAGTAATCACTTTACGCACTGTTTTTCCTGCAATATGTTCTTGAATTTTCTCGTCTTGCATAGCCATCTGTTCAAGCTCTTCTTTTGATAGATCTGCAGGTACACGCAGTTTTGCTCTTACTTTTCCATTTACTTGAACAACAATTTCGACTTCCTCTTCAACTAATTTTGACTCATCATATGTTGGCCATGGTTCGTATGCGATCGTATCATTATGGCCGAGTTTTTGCCATAGTTCTTCCCCAATATGCGGGCAAACCGGTGATAATAGTTTCACAAATCCTTCCATATACTCTTTTGGCAATACCGGCGCTTTATATGCTTCATTAATGAACACCATCAATTGCGAAATCGCTATATTAAAACGAAGCGCTTCATAATCTTCCGTTACTTTTTTCACTGTTTGATGATACACTCGCTCTAGTGTATCTGTTTCTGGATTGTCAACGATTTTCGGATTCAACTCGCCATTTTCACCGACAAACAAGCGCCAAACACGGTCTAAGAAACGGCGCGCCCCGTCTAACCCTTTTGTTGACCATGCGATGGACGCTTCAAGTGGCCCCATGAACATTTCGTATAAGCGGAGCGTATCGGCGCCATGGCTTTCGATAATATCGTCCGGGTTGACGACATTTCCTCTTGATTTACTCATTTTTTCATTGTTTTCCCCAAGAATCATTCCTTGGTTAAATAGTTTTCTAAACGGCTCTTTTGTCGGTACAACGCCAATATCGTATAAAAATTTATGCCAGAAGCGCGCATACAATAAGTGGAGTACAGCATGCTCCGCCCCACCGATATACACGTCAACCGGAAGCCATTTTTTCAATTTTTCCGGATCGGCAAGCTGTTTATCGTTATGCGGGTCAATATAGCGCAAATAATACCAGCAGCTTCCTGCCCATTGCGGCATCGTATTCGTTTCACGGCGTCCTTTTTTTCCTGTTTTCGGATCGACGACATTCACCCATTCTTCGATGTTCGCAAGCGGCGATTCTCCTGTACCCGACGGTTTAATTTGATCCGTTTTTGGAAGCTTTAACGGAAGTTCTTCTTCCGGCACCGGCGTCATGGTACCGTCTTCCCAGTGGATGATCGGGATCGGTTCGCCCCAGTAGCGCTGACGGCTGAACAGCCAGTCGCGGAGGCGGTATGTGACTTTCTTTTGCCCTTTTCCATTGGCTTCTAGCCATTCAATCATTTTCTTGATCGCTTCTTCTTTGTTGAGACCGTTTAAGAAATCGGAGTTAATATGTTCTCCGTCGCCCGTATACGCTTCTTTCGCAATATCGCCGCCGGCGACCACTTCTTTGATTGGCAAATTAAATTTTTTCGCAAATTCATAGTCGCGCTCATCGTGTGCTGGCACGGCCATAATCGCGCCCGTACCGTAGCTCATTAACACATAATCAGCAATCCAAATTGGCAGCTTCTCGCCAGTGACCGGATGAATCGCGTATGCACCGGTGAATACTCCTGTTTTTTCTTTCGCCAAATCCGTACGCTCAAGGTCGCTTTTGCTTTTAATTGTATCTAAATATGCCTCTACTGCCGCTTTTTGTTCCGGAGTTGTAATTTTTTCGACAAGAGGATGTTCAGGCGCCAACACGGTATATGTTGCGCCAAACAGCGTATCTGGGCGAGTTGTAAAGACAGTGAACGTTTCATCATGGCCATCAACTTCAAAACGAATTTCTGCCCCTTCTGAGCGCCCAATCCAGTTTCGCTGCATTTCTTTAACGCTTTCCGGCCAATCTAGCTCTTCTAAGTCTTCCAAGAGGCGATCCGCATACGCTGTAATGCGAAGCAGCCACTGTTTCATCGGTTTGCGGATGACTGGATGGCCGCCGCGTTCGCTTTTTCCGTCAATTACTTCTTCATTTGCCAGCACCGTTCCTAGCGCCGGGCACCAGTTGACCGGAACTTCATCCATATAAGCTAATCCTTTTTCATACATCTTTAAGAAAATCCATTGTGTCCATTTATAGTAATTCGGATCGGTCGTATTAATTTCTCGGTCCCAGTCGTACGAAAATCCTAACGATTTAATTTGGCGGCGGAATGTATTAATGTTTTTCTCCGTAAATTCCGCAGGATCATTTCCAGTATCAAGAGCGTATTGCTCAGCAGGCAATCCGAAAGCGTCCCATCCCATCGGATGAAGCACGTTATATCCTTGCATTCGCTTCATTCGTGCTAAAATATCCGTCGCTGTGTAGCCTTCCGGGTGTCCAACGTGAAGCCCAGCTCCCGAAGGATACGGGAACATATCTAGCACATAAAATTTCGGTTTGTCATCGTCATCGACCGTTTTAAACGTTTTATTTTTTTCCCAGTATTCTTGCCATTTTTTTTCGATTTCCCGATGATTAAAGCTCATTGTCTTTCCTCCTATTCTTTTTTCATATCCATCATTGTTAACGAAAATACGTATGAAAAAACCCCCCATCCCAAAAGGGACGAGAGGTGAAAATTCCCGCGGTACCACCCTTCTTAGCATGCATCAGCGCATGCTCACTCAATATCGTTAACGCAGATTCACGGCGAACATTACGAGGCAACCACACAGCCGCTCATGTTCGCAACTCCAAGGCGAGTTCGTGAACAAACTTCGGTTGACTCGCACCAGCCGTCAACTCTCTGCAGTCCGTTTTGTTCACTACTACTCCTTTTCACCGTTATTTACCGATATTGTTCGTGTATAATATTTTAAAAAATTTGTCGTTTTATTGCAAGTGGGGAAAATAGAGATTGTCAATATCCGCGCATTGCTTGTGTTATTCATCTATTCTATGCCACATTTCCCGCGGATTCAGCTCATATATGCCGTTTTCGATGAGAATTGTCAACCTCCATATTTTTTCAGATAAAAAATGAAGCAGAGAACATGTCTACCCTACTGTAAGCGTTTGTTTCCCTTTGCTTTGCTTCTTTGGCAAGTTCCGGTCATAGAAGAACGTCGTGACAAGCGAAAGTGCAGAAAAGAAAACAAGGGCGGCAAACAGTGGTTTCATGCCAGCGTAATCAGCGATCAACCCGCCAAGCACCGGACCGACCATCCGCCCTGCGGTAGCCGTGCTGTTGACAAATCCTTGGTAAAACCCTTCTTTCCCTGCAGGAGCGAGCTCGCTTGCCACCGTTGGAATCGCCGGCCAGACGATCATCTCCGCCATCGTCAAGACGACCATCGCAACGGCAAATTCCACGAATGAATCTGCTTCTAGCAATAAAGCAAACGAAACGACAAAAATCGCAAACCCGACCAGCATTTGCTTCTTGATATAAGGCATCCATCGCCGGATCACGACAGACAAGAGCGGCTGCACCAATACAATCAGCGCGCCGTTGATTGTCCAAAGGAGACTATATTGCCGCAGCGGAATATGAAGTGTCTGCGTATAAGCAGCAATCGTCGTCGGCCATTGCACATAGCTGATCCAGCATAAAAAATAACCGATACAAAGCATCACTAGCGCGTACCAATTGGCCCGCGCCTCTCCTTTCACTGCTTCCGCCTCCTTTGATTTTGCCGCTTTGACAGCGCGGACATGACGCAATCCAAACACGATAAGCAAGCAAAAGACGGCGTATAGCAATAAATTGGCAAGGAAAATAAGCGTAAACGAATACGATGCGACTACACCGCCAAGCGCCGAACCAACTGCCACGCCAATATTTTGCGCGACATAAAGCCCGTTAAATGCCCGTCTTCCGCCCTCTGGCCAAATTGCTCCCGCATACGCAGCCGCTACTGGAAATACAATCCCGCTTCCCATCCCGATGATCGTTAAAAAGATGGCATAATGCGGCCAGCCATGAAAGAAAACAAGGCCAACAAGCGCGGACATCGTCGCGACAATTCCGATCGTCATCGACTTAAAACCGCCAATTTTATCAAACAATAGCCCTCCGGCTAAGTTTCCAACCACGCTTGCTCCGGAATTGAGCATGAGCACCATTCCAGCGACAGAGAGTGATTTGCCAAGCTGCTCATGAACGTAAATCGTATTCATCGGCCATAAAAAAGAAGCCCCTGTCACGTTGATGGCCATGCCGATCATTAATATCCAAAGCGCACGGGGCATATGTAATCCTCCTTCAATATTTGAGTAACAAAGTAAATTGTATGTAGATGGATGAAAAAAGGCAATAAAAAAGCTTGTCGACTTTGTCGACAAACTTTTTCACTCTTCGACGTGCTGTTTCGATTTTTGCGGCTGCCCGCCTGTTTGTTCGTACGCTTTTTTCGCTTGTTTCACCGGATCAACATCTTTTCCTAATTCGATATCATGATTGTTGATGCCGTTTCTCGTCTTTTGCTCAGGATTGTTTTGTTTGGAACGTTTTTTCACGACGTACGCCCTCCTTAATGATTAAACAAAATCATTTCATTTTGCAATTGTTGAAGCTGCAAACGCATCCGATGCAGCTGCTCGCGCTGTTGCGCATTACAGCTAAGCGCTAAATGCGCCAAATCATTGATTGCGCTCTCTAACATTTGCTGTGCTTGTGTATATTCAAGGTCATTATAATGCTCTTGCTTTTGCGCCTCTGTATATTGCTCTTTTGCATAGCGAATGACATCTTCGCAATGCTGCAAAAATTCATCGACCGATTGCCGCGTTGCCATTATGTTCCCTCCAAGCGTATAATCGTTTGTTTCATCTTTTAATGTGCACATTTCATTTTGCGAATATCACGTTAATGATTGGCAATAGTCGATTTTTCCCGCTAATCATGTTACAATGCTGAAATGATGTTATTTTAAATAAGGAGGCGGCTGTTTGTTTTGAAACAGTTCAACCCATTTCCATATACAAACGATCATAAACGTTACCATACATGGAATTATCATTTACGACAAACGTTTGGCTATAAAGTATTTAAAGTCGCTCTTGATGGCGGTTTTGATTGTCCGAATCGCGATGGGACAGTCGCTTATGGCGGATGTACGTTTTGCAGCGCGGCAGGTTCTGGCGACTTCGCGGGCAATCGTGCTGATGACCTTGTGACTCAATTTAATAACATTAAGGAAAAAATGCATAAAAAGTGGAAGGATGGAAAATATTTAGCTTATTTCCAAGCGTTTACGAATACACACGCTCCCGTAGATGTATTGCGGGAAAAATACGAAACCGTCCTTAACTTAGACGGAGTTGTAGGATTGTCCATTGCGACTCGCCCGGATTGTCTCCCTGATGATGTGGTCGAATATTTGGCCGAATTGAACGAGCGCACTTATTTATGGGTCGAACTGGGCTTGCAAACCGTTCATGAACAGACAGCCATGCTTATTAACCGTGCACATGATTTTGAATGCTTTGTAAAAGGAGTTGAAAAACTTCGCAAACATGGCATTCGCGTTTGTGCTCATATTATTAACGGGCTTCCGCTTGAAGATTATGATATGATGATGGAAACAGCAAAAACAGTGGCAAGCATGGACATTCAAGGAATTAAAATTCACTTGCTTCATTTGTTAAAAGGAACACCGATGGTAAAGCAATATGAAAAAGGGCTAGTCAAATTTTTGTCATTTGAAGAATACGTGAACCTTGTCTGTGATCAGTTAGAAATTTTACCTCCAGAAATGATTGTGCACCGAATTACAGGGGACGGTCCAATCGACTTAATGATCGGTCCAATGTGGAGCGTCAATAAATGGGAAGTATTAAACGCAATTGATGCGGAACTTGAACGCCGCGACAGCTATCAAGGGAAATATTACAAAAAAGAAGTGATGAAACAATGAAATTGGCCAAA
This sequence comes from Parageobacillus toebii NBRC 107807, assembly GCF_003688615.2. GTDB lineage: Bacteria > Bacillota > Bacilli > Bacillales > Anoxybacillaceae > Parageobacillus_B > Parageobacillus_B toebii. The sequence continues at coordinate 331,926 of NZ_CP049703.1, forward strand.
ATCCTTCCTTTTACCCGAACATTGATGGATCTTGCGGTGAATGAAGGGGATATCGTTGTCGATGCCACGGTCGGAAACGGGCATGACACGCTTTATTTAGCCCAGCGCGTTGGAGAATCTGGACACGTATTTGGGTTTGACATTCAAAAAGAGGCGATTGCGAAAACATCGGCCCGCCTTCAAGAACACAATATGTTAAACCGAGTAACGTTATTTCAAGCAAGCCACGATCAACTGATCGAAAAAATTCCCTCTATTTATCATGGCCGCATCACCGGAGCAATGTTTAATCTCGGCTACCTGCCTGGCGGTAATAAGCGAATCGTAACAAAACCTGATTCAACGATCCGCGCCATTGAGCAATTGATGCAAATTATGGCGAAAGAAGGGATCATCGTTCTCGTTGTTTATCATGGCCATCCGGAAGGCGCCATCGAACGGGATGCGCTTCTTCATTATGTAAAGTCAATGGATCAAAAGAGCGCTCACGTATTAAAATATGAATTCATCAATCAAAAAAACAATCCTCCTTTTATTATTGCCATCGAAAAACGATAAAAAGGCTGTCCCTTTAGGAAAGAGACAGCCTCTTTTGTTTGGAAGATGATAAAAGCTTGTTTTGCCACAGACGATACGCTCTCCCGTTCCAGTAGAAAAACCAAGAATTGATTCCGCCTAAACGAATAAGCTTTTTCGCAAGGCGGCGGAGTTCTTTTTGTTTCTTTACTTTTTCATCCGATAAATATAAACCAAGAAGTCCTCGATGAATGAGACGATGAAACTCCCCATGCGGCAATTGATTCACATGGCGGTCCGCCTCTTCGATAAAATGGCAAAGCCGCTCTAACAAAACGGACTGATCGGGATAATAAAAACAAAAATTTAAATCTCCTCCTAAACGATCTTCTTCTTGATCAATAAAATAATCAAGCAAAATATGCAGCCCTTGAATATAAGGAAAATAACCGTCGCGTATTTGTTTTGCCATTTCCTCATGAAATGTTTCTGTAAACGCATAGGCAACTAAGCAAAAAATGCCCAGCGTAGAACCGGAACAAGCAGAAAACTCATACCATTCCATTGGTGGAAGCTGATCTTTATATTGTTTAAACCATTTCTCAAGACGCGGTACTCGCTCGTCTACATGCACATGTTTATGTACTTGTAAATCACAATAATATCCAGCTAATTCATGCAAAAACGGAACAATTTTATCGTAATGTGTCACTTTCTTTAAAACACTTTGACATGTTCGTACAAGGTCATGCAAATAGCCACCGTCATCTTGTTCTTGACGATGGCGGTAATAATTCGAAACTTCAGCATCAATCGATAACGCGTCAGGCATCGATTCATGAAGGGCTCGAAAATCAAGCGGATCTAATGAAGTGCTTCGATCACATAAATTATCAAGATAATCGCTGATCGTTTGATAAGCGACAATAAAACGAATACACTCTTCCATTTCCTTCCCTGCTAATAACGATAAAATGGAGCCTCCTTCACAGTGAAACGTTTTTGTTTCAATACTTGCCAACGCTTGTTTTCGAAGTTCCGGGTCTGGAATATTTTGTGCTCTTTGTTTCCAATAGGCTAATTCGCGATGCACTACCGGAAAGACGTCGCGATAGACTTTTTTCATAAGAGTGATCGGATGTGTCGGGATTTTCAACAGGCTCACCTCAGATATGTTTACATTGTCTAGCGATATAGTCGGCATTGTGTATCTAAAAACGATTTTGCATATAAGAAAACATCTTCCCGCTCCGGTTCATTAAAAATTTCATGATATAATTTGTTCCATTCTTTATACATTTTTTCCGATATCGGCAAACGGTCAAACCATTCTTTTACAGCTGTTTTATCGACAATTTTATCGTCCCCGCCTTGCATGAGCAGCAATGGGATATCAGGGAATTTCTGAATACGGCGAGAAGCCAATTCCATCGCCTTTACTAATTCACGATACCAGCGGACAGATACTTTCGTCACATAAAGCTCATCATGTTTATCCGTCTCATGTACTTCTTTATTTCTTGTTGCCAGTTCGACAGACAATCCTGAATCGATCAAAAGGGATGGCGCGATATAATTTAATACTCTTGATAACATATCAAGCCCTTTCGATGGGTACGATACAAGTCCTAAACATGGCGAAGATAAAATAACCCCTTGTACAGAAGGGCGTTTTTCTTGCAATGTACGGATAACAACAAGCCCTCCCATGCTATGTCCAAGAAGGAATACCGGTACATGAAATTGTTTGGCTTCCGTGATCCAATCGGCCACCTCATTAATATATTCATCAAACGATTGGATATGTCCACGTTTTCTTCTCGTTGTCCGCCCTTGTCCAGGCAAATCTCCTGCTACAACATGATAACCGCTTTTCACCCACTGCTCGATCAACCATTGATAGCGCCCGTGGTGCTCCGCGGCTCCGTGGACAATCACAACCGTTCCTTTTCCTTCATTTGCCTCCCATTTCCACATCGTCAATCTCCTCCGTTTACGAATCGTGCCACTATCTGTACAATAATAAATAATACTGAACCATTTTATAAAATGAAAGGAAAGAAGCGTATGATTTATCCGTACAAAGGAAAGTCTCCAAAGATCGCTGAATCTGCCTTCATTGCCGATTATGTCACCATTACCGGTGATGTGGTTATCGGGGAAGAAACAAGCATTTGGTTTAATACTGTTATTCGCGGAGATGTCGCTCCAACGATCATCGGCAATCGCGTCAATATCCAAGATAACTCAATTTTACATCAAAGTCCAAACAATCCGCTTATCATTGAAGATGGTGTAACCGTCGGCCATCAAGTCATTTTACATAGCGCCATCATCCGAAAAAACGCTTTAATCGGCATGGGCTCGATTATTCTCGATGGTGCGGAAATTGGCGAAGGAGCGTTTATCGGTGCCGGAAGCCTTGTCCCACAAGGAAAAAAAATTCCGCCGCACACGCTCGCATTTGGCCGTCCCGCTAAAGTCATTCGTGAATTAACTGACGAAGATGTCCGCGAGATGGAGCGAATTCGCCGCGAGTATGTGGAGAAAGGGCAATATTATAAATCGCTGCAGCAAGATAAATGATAATAGGAAACGCCGAGCAGACCGGTTAACATTACGTCGTTGTTATTATGGGATATGACCAAGATGATATTTATTTCACCGGTCCGCTGACTGATGAAATAAAAAAGCATCCAAAGTCGATTTTTTAAGATGTTGGGAGGCAAATAGGAAGACAGGCATCACCCTATCAGCTTGATTAGATAAGCTGGGAATGCCTGTCTTTTTTATATAGGTGAAAAAAATCATACTTTTTTTCAATATAGACTTGATGCCAAATCATAAATACTAGCACCGTCCAAATTTTGCGGCTATGATCCGCTTTATTGGCACAATGCTCTTCTAACAAGCGATATAACACATCTTTATGGAATAAATGATCGGTTTCACTTTCCTTGATGATTGTTTTTGCCCAATCATGCATTTCATTTTTAAGCCAATGGCGAATCGGCACTGGGAAGCCAAGCTTTTTGCGGTGAAGAACATGATCGGGAACAATGCCTTCTGCCGCTTTGCGCAAAATGTATTTCGTCGTATTATTAGCCGTTTTCATTTCCGGCGGAATTTTTGCCGCCACTTCAAAGACGGCCTTGTCTAAAAATGGGACGCGCAATTCCAACGAATGGGCCATCGTCATTTTGTCGGCCTTTAACAAAATATCTCCGCGCAACCATGTGTGAATATCAATATATTGCATCCGATTCATCGGTGGATAATGGGTTGTCTCTTCATAAAACGGACGAGTAATCTTCGTATATTCCAACCCATGTTTGTAAGATTTCAACAAACCTTGCTTTTCTTCTTCACTATACATTTTCGCATTTCCAATGTAACGTTCTTCCATCGGAGTTAATCCGCGTTCGATAAAGCTTTTTCCTTTGACACCTTCTGGAAGCATATGGGCAATGACGCGCAATGCGGATTTTACCGGGTTAGGGATCCGTTCAAACACTTTTAATGACTGTGGTTCGCAATAAATATTGTACCCTCCAAATAACTCATCTGCTCCCTCTCCAGAAAGAACAACCGTTACATGCTTTCTCGCTTCACGGGCGACGAAATAAAGCGGAACAGCTGCTGGATCGGCAAGCGGATCATCCATATGCCACATAATTTTCGGCAATTCTTCCATGTACTCTTCTGGTGAAATGACGTAGCTAATGTTTTCGACACCTAATTTTTCCGCTGTTTCTTCCGCAACAGTAATTTCGTTAAACCCTTCCCATTCAAAACCAACCGAAAAAGTTTTGATGTTCGGATGAAACTGCTTCGCAATCGAAGCAATCAGCGAAGAATCGATTCCGCCCGATAAAAATGAACCAACCGGCACATCACTGCGCATATGTACGCGTACAGAATCGAATAAAACATCGCGAATTTCTTTCACAAATTCGTCTTCCGATTTCCATACAGGCTGGAACCGCGCTTTCCAATAGCGGTGTACCGTTAATTTTTCACCGACTTTCTTTTTGATATAGTGGCCCGGCTCCAATTTTTTAATCCCAGCGGACATGGTCATTGGCTCAGGCACATATTGGAATGTTAAATAGTGCTGCAGTGCATTATAATCAAGAACGTCGTTTTCCATCGCATGCAAAATGCTTTTCTTTTCCGATGCAAAAAACGTACGACCCGCTTCTTCTAAGTAGAAAAACGGCTTAATGCCGAATGGGTCGCGCGCGGCAAAAATCGTTTTTTCTTCTTTATCCCAAATGACAAACGCAAACATGCCGCGAAGCTTTTCTACCGCTTTTTCTTTTTCAGCGCTGTAAAGAGCGATAATGACTTCCGTATCCGAGTTAGTTGCAAATTCATATCCTTTTTCCACTAATTCATCCCGCAGCTCAAGGTAATTGTAAATTTCGCCATTAAAAATAATCCAATACCGCTCATTTTCGTAAGAAAGCGGCTGATGACCTGCTTCTAAATCAATGATGCTTAAGCGGCGGAACCCGAAATGGACATATTCATCAAAATAGTATCCATGATCGTCCGGACCACGATGTGTAATCATATCATTCATCTCTTCGAACGTTTTCTGCCATTGTTCGTCTGGCATTTTCGGCTCATCATGAACGCATCCGATAAACCCACACATGTTTTGTTTCACCTGTCCTCTTATATTTACCCTATTGGTTATACCATACATAATAGGAATATAGCATTTCGTTTACTCTTTTGAAACAAATTGTTGCCAACCTTTTCTGCAGAGCAGTCAAAGCAGATGCTTTTTCGTTGCGTTTGCCCTTGATTTTGCCAAAAAAAGAGAGCTACATAACGTAACTCCCTTTTCTGTTTGTTATTGCTTTGCTAACGCAAGAGCTTGCTCTTTCAATGTTTCCGCTTTATCAGTGCGCTCCCATGGAAGATCGATGTCCGTGCGTCCGAAATGGCCATAAGCCGCTGTTTGTTTATAAATTGGGCGGCGCAAATCTAACATTTTAATAATGCCAGCAGGACGAAGATCAAAATTGTTGCGCACCACTTCAATTAAAATATCTTCGGATACTTTTCCGGTCCCGAATGTATCAATGGAAATGGAAACTGGTCTTGCAACACCGATCGCATATGCCAACTGCACTTCACATTTATCCGCAAGTCCTGAAGCAACAATGTTTTTCGCTACATAACGCGCTGCATAGGCTGCGGAGCGGTCTACTTTTGTCGGATCTTTACCAGAAAACGCACCGCCGCCATGGCGAGCATAACCGCCATATGTGTCAACGATAATTTTCCGTCCTGTTAAGCCAGCGTCGCCTTGAGGTCCGCCGATGACGAAACGGCCTGTCGGGTTAATAAAATATTTTGTGTTTTCATCGATCAATTCTGCTGGTACAATCGGCTTAATGACATGTTCTTTAATATCGCGCTCAATTTGTTCTTGTGTAATTTCCGGATGATGTTGCGCTGATACAACGATCGTATCAATACGCACTGGTTTTCCATTTTCATCGTATTCTACTGTTACTTGTGTTTTACCATCTGGACGCAAATATGGCAAAATGGCTTCTTTCCGCACTTCTGACAAACGGCGTGCCAAACGATGCGCTAACGAAATCGGAAGCGGCATTAATTCTTTCGTTTCATTGCAAGCAAATCCAAACATTAACCCTTGGTCTCCAGCACCGATCGCTTCAATTTCCTCGTCAGTCATCTGACCTTCGCGGGCTTCTAACGCCTTATCGACTCCCATTGCGATATCTGGAGACTGTTCGTCAATCGATGTCAATACAGCACAAGTATCGGCATCAAAACCATATTTCGCACGAGTATAGCCAATTTCGCGAACCGTATCGCGGACGATTTTCGGGATATCTACATATGTTGATGTCGTAATTTCTCCACTTACGAGCACAAGCCCTGTTGTAACGCTCGTTTCGCATGCGACGCGAGCATTCGGATCCTTCTCTAAAATGGCATCTAAAATGGCATCGGAAATTTGGTCACAAATTTTGTCAGGATGACCTTCCGTTACAGATTCCGAAGTAAATAAACGTCTTTTTTTTGACATTCGTCAGTTTCCTCCTCTTTTCATAATCGAACGTCTAAATATTGTATTCTTGCAAACTGCAGATGAGACGGTACTCATTCCCTTTTATTATAGCTTTTATATATCTTGACACATAGACATATAAAAAAACCTTTCCTGTAATTTTGAGGAAAGGTCATTGCAATCATATTGCTCCTTTCACTCTTATCGCTCAAGGACGTTGCCTTGCCACAGGTTAGCACCATTTCACACATTTCCAGTTGTGACGGTTGCTGGGTTTCATCGGGCCTGTCCCTCCACCGGCTCGGGATAAGAGTATCCGTTCAATGAGTTATCATATCGTAATTAAATAAAGAAAGTCAACAAAATTAGACAATTTTTTTATGAACAAAAATGAGAAAAATAAAAGAAAAGAAATTGTCACAAATAGTATGGACTAATAATAAAAATGTGTTATACTATTTAAAGGAGACCATTTCAATAAAAAGGAAGGTTTTGTACATGGGAGTCGCTAATATGACAAGTAAACTTACCACATTATTACAACAGCCAAATGTGTTTCATAATTTATCGGTAGCACAGCTTGTAGAAAAAGTGTTGCAACGAAATGAAGGTCGGTTGACAGCTACCGGAGCAGTTGCGGTAACGACAGGAAAATATACAGGTCGCTCTCCAAAAGATAAATACATTGTAGAAGAAGCTTCGACGAAATCAAAAATCGATTGGGGGACGACGAACCAGCCGATTTCTGAAGAAGTTTTCGAAAACTTATACAATAAGGTAATTGACTATTTAATGAAAAAAGATGAAATATTTGTTTTTAAAGGATTTGCCGGCGCTGATCCCAAATACCGCTTACCTATTCAAGTCATTAATGAATTTGCGTGGCAAAATTTATTTGCACATCAACTATTTATTCGCCCAACAGCGGAAGAACTGCAAACACACAAAGCGGAATTCACCGTTATTTGCGCACCAAACTTTAAAGCAGATCCTGCTGTTGATGGAACAAGATCGGAAACATTTATCATTATTTCTTTTGAACGGCGGATCGTGCTAATCGGTGGCACAGAATATGCTGGCGAAATGAAAAAATCGATTTTCACTGTGATGAATTATCTGCTCCCAGAACAAGGAATTTTATCGATGCATTGTTCGGCAAACGTCGGTAAAGAAGGGGATGTCGCATTATTCTTTGGTCTATCCGGCACGGGAAAAACGACGCTTTCCGCCGATCCAAACCGCCGTCTTATTGGTGATGACGAACACGGCTGGTCCAACCGCGGCATCTTTAATATCGAAGGCGGTTGCTATGCAAAATGCATCAATTTATCACGGGAAAAAGAACCGCAAATTTTTGATGCGATCGGATTCGGTGCGGTGCTCGAAAACGTTATTATCGATGAGCATACAAGACTGCCTAATTATGATGACGCTACGTTAACGGAAAATACCCGCGCTGCTTACCCTATTCAAGCGATTAGCAATATCGTTGATCCGAGCATCGCTGGTCATCCGTCGACGATTATTTTCTTAACGGCAGACGCATTCGGAGTATTGCCGCCGATTAGCAAGCTAACGCGCGAACAAGCGATGTATCATTTCTTAAGCGGCTATACGAGCAAGCTGGCGGGTACAGAACGCGGCATCACTTCTCCGCAAGCGACATTCTCTACTTGCTTTGGAGCTCCGTTTTTACCGCTTCCAGCTGTGCAATATGCGGAAATGCTCGGTAAAAAAATCGTTGAACATAACGTGCGAGTGTTCCTCGTTAACACAGGATGGACAGGTGGAGAATACGGAGTCGGCAGCCGCATAAAGCTTGCCTATACCCGTGCAATGGTGCAAGCAGCTGTCGAAGGAGAACTCGACAATGTCGAAACAGTGAAGGACCCTATTTTCGGTTTAGAAATTCCGATTCATATTCCTGGTGTACCAGATGAAGTGCTGCAGCCAAAAAATACATGGGCCGATAAGCAAGCATATGAACAAAAAGCAAAAGAACTTGCCGCAAAATTCCGGGAAAACTTTCAAAAGTTTAAACATATCGCTCCGGAAATCGAAGCGCTGGGCGGTCCAATCGTATAACTTCCAAGGAGGGAATCATTCCCTCCTTTTTAGTTTATCGAATGCAACGAAATCAGCTCATACGTTACAATCGTCCGATTGTTGGCAAGTTCCAGCTTTTTTACCACTGCTTGGCCGCTCGCTTCGCTTTGCAACGTTCTTCTCACTTCAAGCGGAATATCGATCGGATAAATACGATACCCTTCCTTTTCTAGAATAAATAGATTGTCTTTCACTCGCTTTTCCTTGCCTTTTGTCACAATGAGTGTTTGAAATTCCAGCGGCATGCCCATTGAAACACACCCCTTTTCTTTTTATCGTATCATACATTTGGTTGTCGTTTCATCCATTCCGTTAACCGACGAACTGTTTCGCGGTTATCTTTCGGTGGAAAGTAATGAGTAAAGTTTGGAAAATACCATGCCGTCACTTGTTTATTTGCCTCTTTTAGTCTTTTTTCAAGGCGATACGCGTGTTCAATCGAAACGTTTCGATCTTTCTCCCCATGAATGATTAACACAGGGGCTTGAATCTTTTCGATCTCATACAATGGGGTTCGCCACCGGTAGCGCTCTGGATATTTCGTTGGCGTTCCGCCTATTACCCGTTTCATCATTCTCCGCAAATCTTCTCGCTCCCAATATGTCAATGCAATATCAGATACTCCGCCCCAGACAACGACAGAACAAACCGCAGGCTCCAAAATCGCTGTATGAAGCGCCATCGCTCCGCCGCGAGAAAAGCCAAATACGTGAATGCGTTTTGTATTCACCCAGGGATGCTGCTGCAAAAGGCGGAAACTTGCGAGGGCGTCATACCGATCTTCCCCCACAAAATCTTCATTTCCTTCTCCCCCTTGATTTCCTCGATAAAATGGCGCCATGACAACAAATCCGTACGAAGCAAACTGTGTAATGCGAGATAGGCGCACTTGCCCGACGTTTTTAATTCCGCCGCGCAAGTATAAAAAACCATCGTATATTCCAGGTGTTTTCGGCTGGGCCAAAAAACCTTTAATTTTCAGCCCTTGACATAAATACGTGACGAGAAATACATCCACATGCGGGTTGGGGGAAGGAAATCTATATTGATCCACGATATATCCGTCCATCTCCATATATTTCTTCCTTTCCATTAGGCATTCACACATTTTTGTCTTGCGCATACGATAAGGTGAAGTAAGTTTCATTTCACCTTTCCAAGGAGGTTCCCTGCATGAAAAAGATCGCTATGATATCGCTTTTTCTCTTCCTTCTTATTATTCCGCTAGCTGCTTGCAACAAGCAAACGAAGGAAGAAATAAAGACAGTACGTGTTGCGGAAGTAACTCGTTCGATTTTCTATGCCCCGCAATATGTTGCCCTATCGAAAGGATTTTTTAAAAACGAAGGATTAAAGGTCGAACTCACCACAACATGGGGCGGCGATAAAACGATGACAACTCTTCTTTCGGGAGGAGCCGATATCGCCCTCGTCGGTTCAGAAACATCCATTTATGTCTACAGCCAAGGAACAAATGATCCAGTCATTAACTTCGCGCAGTTGACGCAAACGGATGGAACTTTTCTTGTCTCCCGCAATAAAATTGAAAACTTTACTTGGGACCAACTTAAAGGTAGCACATTTCTTGGCCAGCGCAAAGGCGGTATGCCGCAAATGGTCGGAGAGTTTGTCTTGAAAAAGCATGGCATCGATCCACATAAAGATTTAAAACTAATTCAAAACGTCGATTTTGCTAATATCGCGAACGCATTTGCCAGCGGTACAGGTGATTTCGTCCAACTATTTGAACCAACAGCAAGCATTTTCGAACAGGAAGGCAAAGGGTATATTGTCGCATCATTTGGCACGGAATCCGGCCACGTCCCGTATACGACTTTTATGGCAAAACAAAGCTTTATTAAAAACAACAAAGATACGATCGAAAAATTCACACGCGCACTTTATAAAGCCGAGCAATGGGTGGAAACACATAGCGCAGCAGAAGTGGCAAAAGCAATTCAGCCTTACTTTAAAGATACGGATATTCAAATTATCGAAAAAGTCGTCGATCGTTATAAAAGCCAAGGGACATATGCGACAAATCCGGTTCTTGACAAAGAAGAATGGAATAATTTGCAAAACATTATGGACGAAGCGGGTGAATTGCCAAAACGCATCGATCATGAAACACTTGTCGACAATTCATTCGCGGAAAAAGTGATGTCCAAATAACGAAAGCGGGTGAAAATATGAGTTTTTTAGCCGTTGACCGCGTTTCCCACACATATTTTACGGAAAAAACAGCCGTTATCGCCCTTGAAAATATATCGTTTACAGTAGAGAAAGGGGAATTTGTCTCCTTTCTCGGCCCTAGCGGCTGTGGCAAAACAACGTTGCTTTCGATTATCGCCGCATTAATCCAGCCGACAGAAGGAGCGGTTTTCGTCGAAGGAAAAGAATTGGACCGCGCTCATCCAACAGCTGGATACATGTTGCAGCAAGACTATTTATTTCCTTGGAAAACGATTGAGGAAAACATTTTGCTTGGCTTAAAAATCATGGGAACATTGACGGAAGAAACAAAAAAACGGGCGCTGGATTTGCTTGCCTACATCGGTTTAAAAGGGGTCGAAACACATTATCCAAATCAGCTCTCAGGCGGTATGCGTCAGCGCGTCGCACTCGTAAGAACTCTTGCGACAGACCCAAAAATGTTACTTTTGGATGAACCGTTTTCCGCTCTCGATCACCAAACGAAATTAAAACTGGAAGAGTTAGTGTGGCAAACACTAAAGGATTACGGAAAAACTGCGCTTCTTGTTACACATGATATCAGTGAAGCGATTGCGATGAGCGACCGTATTTTTCTGTTTTCCGCAAAACCAGGGCGAATCGCGCGCATCTTTATTGTTCCCGATGAATTGCGCCGTTTATCTCCATTTGCGGCACGTCAGCACCCGCAATTTTCCTCGCTATTCCAATCCATTTGGAAGGAGCTTGATCAACTTGAAACAAACAAATGAACACGTTCGTTCTCTTCATCAGCAGTACATCGCCACATTGAAAAAAGAAAAGCGGTTCATCCGCTTTTTTCAGTTCATTATCTTTGTCTCCTTTTTCCTGCTATGGGAGGCGGCAAGCAGATATAACTGGGTCGACCCGCTTTTGTTCAGCTCTCCGTCAGCGATTTGGAACTTATTTGCTCAAAAGATTGCGGATCACTCTCTTATTACCCATACGCTCGTCACGTTGTTTGAAACCGTATTAGGATTTATTATCGGCACGTTGGCAGGCGCATGCTTGGGCGCTCTCCTATGGTGGTTTCCGCGCCTATCGAAAACGCTCGATCCATATTTAGTCGTATTTAATGCCATGCCAAAAGTAGCGCTCGCTCCCATTCTCATCGTCGCGCTCGGTCCGGGATTTACTTCGATTATCGCAATGGGAGTCATTATCTCTGTCATCATCACGACGATCGTCGTTTATTCTGCCTTTCAAGAAGTGGATGCCAACTATCTCAAAGTGCTAAAAACATTCGGCGCTACCCGCTACCAATGCTTCAAAGAAGCGGTATTGCCGTCATCGTTTCCTACCATTATTTCTACGTTAAAAGTCAATGTCGGTTTATCGTGGGTCGGAGTCATTACCGGCGAATTTCTTGTCTCGAAACAAGGGCTTGGCTATATGATTATTTACGGGTTCCAAGTTTTTAACTTTACGCTTGTCTTAATGAGCCTGCTTGTCATTGCGCTTTTATCGACCATTATGTATCAAGCTGTCAGCATCATTGAAAAAAAATTAATGAAACATCGCTAGAGACGTTCACCGCGTTATAAAGAACGTCTCTTTATTTCTTCTAACACTAAGCGCAGCACATCATCTTTCATAATAAAGCTGAACCGATCGTCCGACCGAATATGTTCCGGCAACTCCGGAAACAACACCGGACCGTTTGTTTCTAAATAAGAAGGCTGCTTAACCATCGCTGCAATTTCCGCAAAGTATATATTTTTTATGATGGACGGTTCTACTTTATATTGGCCAATATACGTTAACGAACCGACAATTCCCCCCGTTTCTTCTTTCACTTCACGAACCGCAGCTTGTTCCGGCGTTTCTCCCTTTTCCACTTTCCCGCCTGGGAACTCTAATCCTCGCTGTGAATGATTCGTCAACAACCATTGCCCTTGATAGCGGCAGACCATCCACACATGGCCGGGGGATGGGGAAAATGGATGATCAGCAAACGATAACCAAACACGATTCCCGTAGTAATCCAAAAACGTATACATGATTCCATACCCTCATTCCATTTTTCTCTCTATTTATTATACTGACAAATGACATAACAAAAAAAGCCGCCAACATGGTTGGCAGCTCATTTATCTTTTGTCTCCTCCGAGAGAATGCCAAGCGAACGAATATGTTCCTTTGCTTCTTCGTTGCCAAGCTTATAAATGAGTTGATAAATTTTCGTTAGCGTTTCATCATAAGCATCGTTTTGACGATCATAATGATATTGAACATATGGAACGTGAGCGCGCCAAAACGCTTGCCAATCTGTAGAATAGTTTTGATCAAAGTACTCACGCAATTGAATAATTTCGTCATCTGTAGCTTCAATTTGAAAATCCCAAGGGGAAGCGGTTTTTACTTGCGAAATTTCTCCCGTCGCGATCGACACATAATAGGTTTTTTTTTGCTGTTCCGCCACACTTGTCATCTCCTTATGATCACTTTCTTTATGTTTAGTGTGGATGAATGGAAAAAAATTATGCTAAAAATTAGTTTATCTCGTCTTTAAAAAGTTCGATCGCTTTCCTTAAAAAGGATGGAATCGGAACACCTGCTCTTCCTGCATTTTCAACAATGGAGATGAATTCATTTGTGATATAAAAAAAGATAATCGCATCACGAATAAAATGATTGTTCCAGCCAATCGCGATCTCTAATAAATGGGAAACAGCCACTAAAACAAAAATAAGCAGCTTACGGACAATGCCGCGAAATCCGACTTGACTTGACAATCTTCCTTCAATAGCGCTAGCGATCAGTCCTGTTACATAGTCTGCTATCACAAAACAAAGTAAAATCATTACCAATGAGTCCATGCTTCCAATTAGAAATGAAACGAACGACCCAACTAACGAAATGCCAAACATCGACGCATACTTTTGCATCCTCTCTCCTCCTGTGAATAAGCATTATTATGATATGCGCAAAGGAGGAAAGAGGCATAGACAACCTCCTACAAAAAAATCACTCCTTCGTCATCGAAGGAGTGATTCATTTTATCGGTCAAGAAACGATTTTAACATCCATACATGTTTTTCTAAGCTTTGATGAATCCCAAGCAACATATCGCCTGTTGTTTCATCTCCGACTTCCTCGGCAACTTGCATTCCTTCTTTTAATTCTCCGATCATTGTTTCAAAATCGCTCACAATGGTTGCGACCATTTGTTCCGCTGTTTCTTGCCCAGTCGCTTCTTTTACGGATGATTGTTCAAGACATTCTTTCATCGTAGCGACCGGCGCTCCGCCAAGCGCGAGAAGACGTTCCGCCAACTCGTCAATATGTAACGCTGCCTCATTGTACAATTGTTCAAATTTCTCATGAAGCGTAAAAAATTGCGGACCTTTGACATACCAATGATAATTATGGAGCTTAATGTAAAGGACACTCCAGTTGGCAATTTGCTTGTTTACAATGTCTGTTAATTGTTTGGACATATCCTCATTCCTCCTCTAATATGAATGTGTACAATTGGATAACCTTGAGATATATTCATAATCAAACTATATTATTTGCTATTACCTAACACATATTCATTACCAATAATCACCAAAATTGTGCCTGTTATTTATCCATTCGTGCAAAGTGTCATCTCACCAATACGATGATAATGTGTTACAATGGAAAGAAAAAAGGTGAATTAGCGATGTATTTGACTTTAGTGGCATCACTGATCATTGCTGCGCTCATTCTTGCTTTAACCTTGATTGCTACATCAAAAGCATATAAGTACAAACACACAATCGACCCGCCTTCTGAAAAGGATCATTCGCAAAATGAATAAGGTTATCATCAATATAATGATAGCCTTTCCACTTTATCCAAATACTTTCTTTAACTCCTCTTTATCATGCTCTAGCCAGAAACGCATGAGCCGCTTTGCCCCTTCGAGGTCGTGCAGCTTCGCTTGCCCGCATTGCCGCTCTGTCGCTGCTGGGACTTCAGTCGCGTTTAGCGCATCTTTCATCGTTTCCTCAAGCAAATCAATGATTTCATCCACTGTCGGCGATCCGCTCACAACAAGATAAAATCCTGTTTGGCAGCCCATCGGCGAAATATCAATAATATCAAAGTGATCATACTTTTCCGCATGTTTACGAATGGTGTAAGCTAATAAATGTTCCAGCGTATGAATCGCATCTGGCTTCATCGCCTGTTTGTTCGGCTGGCAAAAACGAATATCGAATTTATTCACAACTCCATCGCTTCCGACTTTATGAACACCACAATGTCTCACATACGGCGCTTTCACAGCGCAGTGGTCCAATTCAAAGCTTTCTACTGAAGGCATACAAATCACTCCTACTTCATTTTCTCTTTTCATCATACACTGAAATCCGATTTTTTTCATCTTTTTTACATCATTAGTTGCGAGACACAATATACGTATTTGTTTCACATTTATGATACATTATTAACGAAATCATTTATTGATTGGGTGTATGGGAAGTGGTGAAAAAATTATTGATTTCCTTCATCCGTTTTTACCAAATTTTCATTTCTCCGTTAAAGCCGCCGACATGCCGGTTTTATCCAACCTGCTCGCACTATGGTCTAGAAGCGGTGAAACGGTTTGGCGCCATTAAAGGCGGATGGCTGACAATAAAGCGAATTTTAAAGTGCCACCCGTTTCATCCCGGTGGATTCGACCCCGTTCCCGAGAAGCAGGAAAACGGCAAATCGTAAGCAGCGATTTTTTGTCAGCAATATACTCGAACGAGAAAGCTATCGGGCAGCATTAGTATGCCTGAACCTTTCTCGTTCGGTTCTAATGAAAACTATTTTAACCACTTATCATCGATGTTAGTGATATCTCCTGTCTGCTTCCTCCTCGTTTCATCGCAAGACTTTCGGCCTCTAAAAAATTTTTAATGACGCCAAAATAACCGTTGCCGTTTTGGATATTTTTTTGTATGATTAGCTTTGTTAAATCGTAATTATTACGATGTAATAACAAAGAAGTTTGCTTGTTAAACACATTTACTAGGAAGGGGCTTAACATGAAAACAAAATCATTGATTTTATCCCTTTTACTTGTCGTCTCTGCTTTTTTGTACGGTTGCAATGCTGAAAAAAATCACGAACAGACTGAAAAAGCAAAAGACGTTTTAACGATTTATACGACCGTTTATCCACTTGAAGATTTTACGAAAAAAATCGGGGGCGACTATGTTAACGTGAAAAGCATTTATCCTCCGGGCGTCGAGGCACATACCTTTGAGCCAACGACAAAAACGATGAAACAGTTGGCGGATGCGGATGCGTTTATTTATATTGGACAAGGGATGGAAAGCTTTGCTGATAAAATAAAAGAAACATTAGAGAATGAACAGGTTCATTTTCTCGCTGCTGCTGAAGGGATCAAACTGTTAGACTCCGCACATGAAGAGCATGCGCACGAGCATGAACACGAGCATCACGGCGATAAAGACCCGCACGTATGGCTTGATCCAGTACGCTCTATTACAATGGCTGAACATATTCGCGATTTGCTCATCGAACTAAAGCCAGAGAAGAAAGAAATATTTACAAAAAACTTTGAATCATTGAAAGCAAAATTAGAACATCTTGACCAA
The DNA here is from genome assembly GCF_003688615.2 of Parageobacillus toebii NBRC 107807. Classification (GTDB taxonomy): domain Bacteria; phylum Bacillota; class Bacilli; order Bacillales; family Anoxybacillaceae; genus Parageobacillus_B; species Parageobacillus_B toebii. The sequence continues at coordinate 348,414 of NZ_CP049703.1, forward strand.
CAATTTCAAACAGTCGTAAAGAAAGCTCCGAAAAAAGAAATTCTCGTTGCACATGCTGCATACGGATACTGGGAAGAACGCTATGGCATTAAACAGCTGAGCGTTTCCGGGCTTTCGCCAACGAATGAGCCTTCTCAGAAAGAATTAGCTAAAATCGTTAAAACAGCCAAACAACATCACATTAAATATGTCATTTTTGAGCAAAATACAACGTCCAAAATTACTGAAATTGTAAAAAACGAGATTGGAGCTGACTCACTCCGGCTGCACAACTTAGAATCACTAACTTCCGAAGATATAAAAGCAAATAAAGATTATTTTTCCATTATGGAAGAAAATATTCGAGTGCTTCAAAAAGCGCTTCAATGAAAGTTACCGTCTGTCCCATTCTCTGAGACAGACGGTTTTTTTGGGGCGTTTTTTGATGGATGATTTATCCATTCATTGTGTGTTAGGGCTTCTCATTTTATTTCCAGGCTTCGTGTGCTTTAAACGTAAACTATTTTTTGTAACCAATATAAGGTGGTTGAATATCGATCATTTCAACCGTCCGTTTCCCCGTAAGAACAGACCAAAACTCGATCCTTTTTGGGAAAAAACCAAACGTTTGTCGACAAGCAACCGGAGCCATTTGTGTATAATGCTGAACAAGACGTTGATTGTCTTCCAACAACAGCTTTCGGACCGTGTACGTTCCGGCATCTTTATAAGCAAAATCAATATCCACATGCGTTTTTTGATATCTTTTCCAATGCCGATAGACTGCTTGTTCAAACAAAAGAAATGGAGACCGTTGCACTTCTTCGGAAGAGGTAAAAAATTGAAGTAAATGATCGGTGATTTTTGCTAAAACGGTGTAATAATGAATTGGTGACTCAAATAAATGGGGATGAAGCAGCTGTCGATATGTTTCCATAAGTTTTAACATGTAAAAGGGAGATCGTAATGATGGAGCGGCATGATAATATTCAATCATCACGCTGCGTATCACATTTTTCACGTCTTGCTGCCATGTTCGGTCTCCTTCATGGCGAATGATCGCTTTCATCGCTATGTACCTCCGTTATTTCGTTTTTTCTATTTTTTGAATAACAGAATGAATCGAGCTCCAGGAACGCTTAACAAAATAAATTGGCTTTTCTTTACTTTTCGCTTTTTGCTTAATTGTTTTTGCTAAATTATGATTAACGTAATCGGTCATGACGAAAACAATATCCACATGTTCCGGAATGTCGCGTTTCACCATATTCACTTTTCGACCATCAAGATGGATAATTTCTCGAAATCCTGAATCGATTAGTTTATCTGTAATATTTCCTAAATGATCTGCACCTACCACTAATAAAGATGTCATCGCCATTCCCCCTGCATTTGTCTCTTCTTATTTTTATTCTAATTGAGAATGATTTTCTATGTCAATGATAAATATTTTCAATAAAAATCACTTATTGTTTCCTTCATAACTTTTTTTCAAAAAGCCAAACTAAACGTGTAACTCATTTTTTACAATGGGGGGAGTTTATTATGGCAAAAGATGTACTTTGTGAAGTGAAAAACTGCTATTATTGGGCAGAAGGAAACCGCTGCAGAGCGGAATCGATTTACGTTGTAAGCCATACGGGGAAAATGGCGTCTGATTCCACTGAAACCGATTGCAAAACATTCGTCCCTTCAAGTGAAATGTAAAGAAGAAAAACCCGAAGCCTTTGGCGCGTTTTAGCGCCAGAGGCGCAGCGCCTACATAGTTTAGCAAAGAGAGGCGACGTGCTGAGATGAAAAAGGACAGTTTAATTAAAGCATTGAAAGAAGAAGTAAAACGATCAAATCCAATAACATTTCCGATCTACGTCGACTCATTTACAAATTTATGGCAATATGAATTTGGATCATTGGATGACCTGCCGCCAGAAGTGGAGAGACTAATTTCCTATCGCATTATGGAATTAGGTTTAATGGATGACGATGAGATTTAAAAAACGGGGCTTAATTATAAAGCCCCGTTTTCATTGTTTGGAATGAGCTGCTTTAACTGATGGCGCAATAATTTCTGTGAAGCGTTGCGCGGCAGTTCATCGACAAAATAGATTTGTTTTGGAATTTTATATTTCGCTAAATGGGCTTGGCAAAACTGTTTTAACTGTTCGACGGTGACAGAATAACCGCGTTTTCGTTTCACAAACGCACACGGCACCTGTCCCCATGTTTCATCATCGATTCCTATTACCCCTGCTTCCTCTACCGATTCATGTGAAAGAAGCACCGCTTCAATTTCAGCCGGATAAACGTTTTCTCCACCGGAAATGATAAGGTCAGAACGACGGTCTAATACATAAAGAAATCCATCTTCATCTATATATCCGATATCTCCCGTATAAAACCAGCCGCCGCGAATCGCTTTCGCCGTTGCATCCGGACGATGCAAATATCCCTTCGTGACATTTGGCCCTTTTACAACAATTTCTCCTGGTTCATACGGACGAGCAACTTGACCGTCCTTTTCAATGCGAAGCTGTGATGGAAACAATGGTTTTCCTGCAGAACCGAGTTTGGTTAAACTATATTCCGGCGCAAGGGTGGCAATTTGCGATGCGGTTTCCGTCATGCCATACGTTTGATAGACAGGAATTCCTTTTGCTTTACACACTTCTAACAGCGGTTTCGGAGCAGGCCCGCCGCCAAGCAGCATGCAGCGAAATGTCTCAGGATATCGTCTTTCGCCAAGGTCAGCGATCATTTTTTGCAACATTGCACTGACAACAGACATAATCGTAACTTTTCCGCCGATAATGAGCTCATTTGCTTTTTTCGCATCGAAAGCGCGCATCACATACATGCTCATGCCATATATAACGCTTCTCATCATAATCGACAAACCGCTGATGTGAAAAAACGGCACAGCCGCAAGCCAGCAGTCATTTTCATTCAATCCTAAATTTAACACCGAACCAATAGCGCTCCACCAATGATTTTCGTATGTTTGCAGCACTCCTTTTGGCTTTCCTGTTGTCCCTGATGTATACATAATCGTAGCGATGTCATCGAAATGATAATATTGCTGAAACTCAACATTTTCCTCAGGCAATGCGGACAATTCACTCATGGTAATAACACGAATGTTTCCTTCTATACGGTCCGCCAACTCATCATCGGCAATTACGTATACCGCTCCGCTGTCTTTTAATTGCCATGCAAGCTCATGCGAAGTTAAACGTGTATTTTGCAGCAAAACAATCGCGCCAATATAATGAAGGGCATGAATGCATTCGATCATCGCCACACTGTTTTTCATGAAAACAGCGACAATATCTCCTTTACGCACCCCGGTGTTTGCAAGTTGACGTGCCCGCTTCATCACAGACTCATGGAGCTCCATAAACGTTTTTTTTCCTTGCCCGTCGTAAACCGCAATACGTTCAGGAGTTAAAAACGCCCGCTGCATAAGCCAATTTGGAATCGATGTTTGCATGATGACACTCTCCTTTTCCCAATAAAAGAAACAGCTTGATGGAACTCACCAAGCTGCTTTGGAAAAACCCGCCTTCCGCTTTTCTTATTGCTGCGGCGGCAACACATTGAGTTAACTTCTCTGAGCAACCCACGCAAGACCAAACTTTGTTTGGTCTGAGCCTCCTCGCGAGTCCTCCAGCGCGTATCGCGGAGCCAGGGATGGCGACATTTCGCCGTTGCCCACAGGATGTGGGCAGCCTTTAGGCGAAATAGAGGCGCCTTCCGCTTTTCTTATTTGTCTAGCTCCAGGCGCCATCGGCTCGCGACGCTTCGGCCCCGCTGTGGCGGCAACAGCCTCCTCGCGGGTCCTCCAGCGCGTATCGCCGATAAGCAGGCGCCTTCCGCTTTTCTTATGGAAAACGTGGGAATTGTTTAAAGTTTGGTTTGCGTTTTTCTTTAAATGCATCTCGTCCTTCTTTTGCCTCATCGGTTGTATAGAATAGCAACGTTGCATCACCGGCAAGCTGTTGAATACCAGCTAAACCGTCAGAATCAGCGTTAAATGCCGCTTTTAAGAAGCGAATCGCCGTTGGGCTTTTCTCTAAAATTTCCTGCGCCCATTTTACTGTTTCTTCTTCCAATTGCTCTAATGGCACCACTTTATTGACAAGTCCCATTTCTAATGCTTCTTGCGCGGTATATTGACGGCATAAATACCAAATTTCACGCGCTTTTTTGTGACCAACAATACGCGCTAAATAGCCTGCACCATATCCACCATCGAAACTTCCTACTTTTGGACCAGTTTGTCCAAAAATCGCGTTATCTGCGGCAATCGTTAAATCACAAACAACATGCAATACATGACCGCCGCCAATGGCATAACCGGCCACCATGGCAATAACAGGTTTTGGAATGATACGAATTAATCGTTGCAAATCTAACACATTTAGCCGCGGGATTTGATCTTCACCGACGTATCCTCCGTGGCCGCGCACTTTTTGGTCCCCACCGGAACAAAACGCTTTTCCGCCTGCACCTGTTAAAATAATAACACCGATATTTGCGTCATCGCGCGCATAAGAAAATGCATCGATTAATTCCTCGACAGTTTTTGGACGGAACGCGTTATGTACTTCTGGACGGTTAATCGTAATTTTCGCAATCCCATTGTACGTTTCGTATATAATATCCTCATACTCGCGTTCCTTTACCCATTCGATAGCCATTATACTCTCCTCCTTGTTATAAACCTACTTACTATTTTAGCAAAAATTTCTCGTTGTTCCACATGAATTGCATGACCTGCTTCGGGAACTTTTATCATTTCACAATTAGGAAGATATTCTTTCATCTCTTCAGCGATACGGCAAAATTTTTGATCCCATTCTCCACACAAAAGCAAAGTCGGTACGTTTACTTTGGATAAACGATTCCAAAAGGAAGGCTGTCTTCCAGTCCCCATCCCGCGCAAACTATTTGCTAATCCAAGCGCATTATTGTTTAGCCGTTCATTACGGATTTGCTGCTGCACGCTAAGAGGCAAGCGCTTTTGGGATGCGAAAAGCGGCATGTTTTCCCACTTTTCGACAAATGCTGTAACGCCATATTGCTCTATTTCTTCCGCTAACGCTTCATCTCTTTTCATTCGTTCCCGTCTTTCCTGCATCGTTTTTAATCCCGGAGAACTGCTTTCTAATATCAATGTCCGAACACGATGAGGATAAAGAATTGCAAACGTCAGCGCAAGACGCCCGCCCATGGAATATCCTAACACATGTGCATCTTGCAAATGAAAATACCGCAATATTTCGTCCAGATCAGCAGCTGCTTTTTCCATCTCATATCGAGCTGGATCATTTGGCGAATCGGTAAGGCCGTGCCCGATAATATCAACAAGAACGAGCTGATAATCACGCCAATATGGGAGAAAAGGTTTCCACGTTTCAACGCTGCCAGTAAATCCGTGCAACAGTAAAAGCGGTTCTCCATCTCCGTATCGTTCAACATGATAGGAAACCCCGTTGACGAAAATATTCATACCATTCTCCCTTTTTCGAGAAATTCCGCTATTTCCTGGGAAACCTTTTCCCACAAAAGACGATGTTTTCTTACATTATTTTCTCTTGACGTGCATACTTCCATCACGTGAAGGCCATCTGTTGTCAATGATTGTGTAACATAATGGCGAAATTCATCCCATGTCTTGATTTTCTGGTAATTTCCTTCATACATGCGGACAGCATGCTCAAATTGCAAATCTGTTGGCGTGCCAAACAACATTTCAAAATGTTTTTTGTGTTTCGCTTGCGGCAAAAACGAGAAAATTCCGCCGCCGTTATTATTAAGAACGATGATCGTCGCGTGTAGTCCATGCATTTTTGCGGCTAATAGCCCATTCAAATCATGATAAAAGGAAAGATCGCCAATGACAAGCACAAGCGGTTCGGTAACAGCACTGGCTCCTAGCGCGCTTGACACAACGCCGTCAATCCCATTTGCGCCACGGTTCGCCAAAATGCGTATTTGCTTGTCGTTTGTAAAGAAAAATGTATCCGTATCGCGAATCGGCATACTATTGCCAACAAATAAGGTAGCACCGTCCGGAAGCAATTGCGAAAGTTCCGTAAACACTTTTCCTTCGAATAATTCCTCTTCCATCGTTGCTTCAAGAAGTACAGATTTTGCGATATCGTTGATCATTTTCCACGTCGTTGACCATTGACTTTTGCTCTGCTTCGACGCCCCAATATCGATAAGTCGGCGGCAAAATTCAACCTCATCGCAATACACCATGTACGATGCCATTAATGTCGGTTCCCGCCATCCGCCTTCTCCATCCACAACGATTTGTTTAATGGATGGATATCGTTTCAGCAAAAGAAATAGCGGCTTAGAAACCGGCATGGCGCCGAAACGAATAACGACATCCGGAACTAATGAAGCTGCAATCGTTTCATCTTTTAATATCGCGTCATAACTGTCAATAATATACTCTTTTGCATGTGTTCCGCTGCGCAGTTGAGAAAGCGGATCCGCTAAAATAGGATAATCGAGCATTTCCGCTAGCTTCGTGACCGCCTCAGCAAACGCTGGCTGATCGATTTGTCCGCAAACGATCAGCCCTTTTTCAGCCGAAGAAAGTTCATTGTATAACTCCTGAATTTGTTCCATGCCGATCGTCATTTTCCCCGGAATGACCGTCGTATAAGACGGCTCTTTCGCTTCGATTTGTTCCCACGTTTCTTCATGAACGATCGGCACAAGCGGCTCACGCAACGGAAAATTTAGATGAACAGGGCCTGCCGGAGCGCTGATTGCTACCCCTGCCGCTCTTGCTGCCATCGTCCGCGCATAGCGGAGCATGTCTGTCGACTTTTCTGGCAGCGCCATTTCTACAAACCATTTGGCATATCTTCCATATATGTTCAGCTGGTCAATTGCTTGCGGCGCCCCGACATCCCGTAATTCATGCGGGCGATCTGCCGTAATGACGATAAGAGGCACACGCGAATAATAAGCTTCCACCACCGCTGGAAAATAGTTCGCAACCGCCGTTCCTGACGTACAAAGAAGAGCGATAGGATGCCGTTTTGCTTTCGCCATGCCGAGAGCAAAAAATGCGGCGGAGCGCTCATCAATGTTTATATGTACGCGCATCGCCGGATGTTCTGCCATCATAATGGCAAGCGGTGTCGAACGCGATCCTGGGCTAACCACCACATCTTGCACGCCGATTTTCGCTAACTCATCCACAAAAGCTGCTATATATAATGTTAGTGCTTCATTCATCTCGCTCCACTCCCAGCGCCGATAACATCGGGGTAAATTTCACTTTCGTTTCTTCATATTCACTCATCGGGTCAGAATCGCCGACTACACCGCAACCTGCAAAAATGGACGCTTCTTTTCCCTGTAAAAGCCCCGAACGAATGGCTACGGCAAATTCTCCGTTTCCTTCTGCATCCATCCATCCGATTGGTGCCGCATACCATCCCCTGTCTAATGGTTCGGCTTCCCGAATTTCTTTGATCGCCTTTTCTCGCGGTGTTCCGCCAAGCGCCGGCGTCGGATGCATTTGTTCTACGATCGATAAAACAGAAGCGGCGCGGCACTTTTCCCCGATCACAGGCGTATATAAATGTTGAATATGCTGTAATTTTAACAGTTGCGGTGAAGATGGGATTTGTACACGCTTGCAAACCGCTTCTATCGCTTCTTTAATCATCTGAACAACAAATTGATGTTCACGAAGGTTTTTCTCATCATTCATTAGCCATTTCCCGAGCTGTTCATCTTCTTGAAGTGTTTTTCCGCGGCGTATTGACCCAGCTAAACAAATAGAATAACATGTATCTTTTTCCTTCTTCACAAGCTGTTCCGGAGAAGCGCCAATAAAACATTGCCCTTCTTGTTCAAATGCAAAAATATAGCTAAATGGCTGTTGTTCACGCAATTGCTGCAAAACGACGCTTGGATCGATCGCATCAGCAAACGATAAACGCGCTTCTCTCGCCAGCACTACTTTATCGAATTTTCCTTTGCGAATATTCTCGATTGTTTTTTTGACCGCATCAATCCACTCTTCTTTTTGCACTTCCTTATATGTTATTAATGGCGGCAATGAAGATGTTTGCTGTTTTTGTTCCTGATATAATAACCGAATCAACATTCCTATTTTTTTTATTATTTCTTCATTCTGTCCGGAACACATCGTCACCGTTAATGTTGCTTTTCCATTTTTGAGCGATAAAAGAACCGTCGGCACTATCATTTTTGCATGAGGAAAAGCGCGCCATTTCTCTGTCCTAGGCTTGAATGGATCAAATGAAAAACCCCCAAATATAATAGGAACTGCATCTGTTCCGTTCGAATAAGAAGCTGTTTGTTCCATCCATCGCTTCCACTCTGTCTCTACTGTGCGAAACCGTTGTTCTTTTTCTTCGGTTTCAATGATATATGTGCAGCCCAGTCCTACATAGACAGTTTCGTTCGTGCGATCAGACCAATAAAACCGCTGACGAAAGGAACAGGCTTGTCCTAATGAAAAAAAATAAACCGGATCTACATGATCAATTTCCTCGCTCCAGCTAATAAACGGACGATTCGCTTTTTTTCCGATGAAATGCAATTGTTCTTGAATTTTATGCTGGTATAAAATCGCCACTGTAATCCCGCTTTCTTGTTTTATTACTTATTTTCTATTTTCCATTATATATAATAGGAAATAATTTATCTATTCTAAAGGGGTTGACACCTTATAACCGTTTTCCTACACTTATTGTGAACGTTTGTAAAGCATTACTTTATATTTTATCCGAATATGAGGGGTATGATTATGCAATCTTCATTGCAAACAGATCGTCGTTTTCCGCCGGTCAATCGCCGCCGCGATTGGCGTGTTTGGTGGAGGTTAACGCGTCCGCATACATTGACTGCCGCATTTGTTCCTGTTTCTATTGGCACAGCACTAGCATTTCACGAAACAAATATTCGCATTTCGCTATTTATCGCAATGCTTGTAGCTTCTTTGTTCATTCAAGCAGCAACAAATATGTTTAACGAATATTATGACTTTAAACGCGGGCTTGACTCACCGGAATCCGTAGGGATTGGCGGGGCAATTGTCCGCGAAGGAATCCATCCAAAAGCAGTTTTATATTTAGCTATTTTCCTTTTCGCCATCGCAATGCTAATCGGTGTCTATATTTGCGTGAATAGCAGCTGGTGGCTTGCACTGATTGGTTCCATTTGTATGGCGGCTGGATATTTCTATACAGGCGGTCCTGTACCAATTGCGTATACCCCGTTTGGGGAGCTTGCTGCCGGATTTTTTATGGGACTAGTTATCATTTTAATTTCCTTTTTCATTCAAACTGGAGAAGTGACAAAGACAGCGATTTTGATTTCTGTTCCGATTGCCATTTTAGTCGGAGCGATTTTGCTGGCAAACAACATTCGCGATCTCGATGGAGACAAAGAGAACGGGCGAAAAACATTAGCAATTTTAGTCGGACGAAACAATGCGATTCGCATTCTTGCCGGCATGTTTGCCATATCGTTTATTTGGATGATTGGCTTAGTCCTTTTCCACCTTGTTTCCGTCTGGACGTTGCTCGTCTTTTTCAGCGTGCCAAAAGCGATTACAGCGACGAAAGGATTTATCGGCAAAACAAAGCCGATTGAAATGATGCCGGCAATGAAAGCAACAGCACAAACGAATACACAGTTTGGCTTTCTATTGGCAATTGGTTTGCTTATTAGCTATTGGTTGTAACACGGTCTGAATGAACCGTGTTTTTTTTTATTTTTCGTTCATACTACAAGATAAACGGTTTATTTTTAGGAAGGAGTTATGAAATATGTTAACACACAAACAGTTATCTGCCTTCCAGATGCAGCTTCTTAAGGCAAAACAAGATATTGAAGAACGTTTACGTCATAATGACCATTTTGGCAAAGAACGAAGCCATGCCCATGACTCGGTCGGCGAGCTCTCTAGCTTTGACAACCATCCGGCGGATGAAGCAACGGAGCTATACGAACGCGAAAAAGATTTGGCGCTAAACGAACATACAGAACGAGAATTAAAGGAAATTGAACATGCACTGGAGGCCATTCGAAACGGCACGTACGGCACATGCGAAGTTTGCGGAAAGCCAATTCCGTACGAACGGCTCGAAGCATTGCCGACAACAACGTTTTGTAAGGAACATAGTTCCGATCAAACGGTTTCTCAAAAGCGGCCGCTCGAAGAAGGAGTGTTGATTCCTCCATTTGGAAAATTTGATTTCGATGACCGCAACGAATCAGTAGCATATGACGCGGAAGATGCGTGGCAAGAAGTAGCCCGTTATGGCACATCCGATACTCCTTCCGATTTAGGGAAAAATGTCGACTATTATGGGGAAGTATATGCGGAATCAGAAGAAAATGTCGGTTATGTTGAGGATTTAGAAAATTTTGCAGCGGTAGATTTATACGGAAAAAATGTGAAAGTATATCCAACAAGAGAACACGAACAGTTGGAAAATATTTTGGATGATGAAGGAATTATGTCCAATATTGGCGATTTGCCAGCATATGAAAAAGACCCTTATACAGAAAAAGAAGACCATCGACAATGATGGTCTTTTTTTGAAACAAAAAGGGATCTAAACTCGTATAGAGAATATGTACCAAAGAAACAATGATATTGAGGTGAAGACAATGAATGCCCATGAAATCGACTACAGGCTATATGGAGACGATATGCAATTTGTTGAAATTGAATTAGATCCCCAAGAGAGCGTCATCGCGGAAGCTGGCGGCATGATGATGATGGAAGATGGCATTACGATGGAGACGATCTTTGGAGATGGCACTGATTCTGGAAAAGGGTTTTTCAACAAATTAGTTGGAGCGGGAAAACGACTGTTGACAGGCGAAAGCTTATTTATGACCGTATTTACAAACAACAGCGCAGAAAAACGCCGCGTCTCGTTTGCCGCTCCATATCCAGGGAAAATTATTCCAGTGGATTTGAGCGAACTTGGCGGCAAAGTGATTTGCCAAAAAGATTCCTTCCTTTGTGCGGCGAAAGGCGTTTCCGTCGGCATCGATTTTCAACGTAAACTTGGCACTGGCTTTTTCGGTGGAGAAGGATTTATTATGCAAAAACTCGAAGGAGACGGCCTTGCCTTTTTACATGCAGGCGGAACCATTTACAAGCGCCAGCTAGAGCCTGGTGAGAAATTGCGCATCGATACCGGCTGTTTAGTTGCAATGACAAAAGAGGTCGATTATGACATCGAATATGTAGGCAAAATTAAAACCGCCTTTTTTAGCGGCGAAGGATTGTTTTTTGCAACATTAACAGGCCCGGGAACCGTTTGGGTGCAGTCGCTTCCATTCAGCCGGCTTGCTGATCGAATTATTGCCTCTGCTCCAAGCTCGGGAGGCCGATCTGTCGGAGAAGGAAGCGTTCTCGGCAGCATTGGCGATTGGTTCGATGGAGATGATTAAGAGAGAGGCGAAAAACCTCTCTTTTTTTATTTATTCAACGGATGAATATTCCATATTTCATTTGCATACTCCTGAACCGTCCGGTCACTGGAAAAACAACCAGAATGAGCAATGTTAATCGCGCTCATTTTCAGCCATCGTTCACGCTGCCTATACGCCTCTTCTACTTTTTCTTGTGTTTCCACATATAATGCAAAATCACGCAGCACAAAATATTCATCGTTTTGTGTTAAAAGCGAATCATAAATCGGCTCAAAATGGTCATGGACATCTGGAAAAAATCCGTTGACTAACTGATCGACGACCTGCTTAATCCGTTTATCGTGATGATAATATTCGTGCGAGCGGTATCCGCCATTTTGATAGTAGTTTAACACTTCTTCTGCAGTAAGCCCAAAGATGAATATATTTTCTTCTCCGACCGCCTCCAATATTTCAATATTCGCTCCATCTAGCGTTCCAAGCGTAATCGCTCCATTCATCATAAATTTCATATTGCCGGTGCCAGATGCTTCTTTACTTGCCGTTGAAATTTGCTCGCTTACATCCGCCGCTGGAAAAATTTCTTCCGCTAGTGAAACGCGATAATTTTCTAGAAAAATCATTTTTAATTGTTCGTTTGTCTTTTTATCATTGTTCACTTTTTCAGCGACAGAATGAATGAGCTTAATAATCCGTTTTGCATAATAGTATCCAGGGGAAGCTTTGGCGCCAAAAATAAATGTGCGCGGATAAATCGAAAAGCTCGAATCTTCTTTCAGGCGGTTATACAGATACATAATGTGGAGAACATTTAACAATTGCCGCTTATAAGCATGGAGCCGTTTTACTTGTACGTCAAAAATCGATGATTCATTCACGACGATCCCCGTCTTTTCATAAATGCGCTTCGCTAATTTCGCTTTGCGCTGTTGCTTGACGTTTGCGAGTTCCTGCAGAAACGACGAATCAAAAGCATATGGCTTTAAATGAATTAACGCTTGCGGTTCTTTTATCCAACTGGTGCCGATCGCCTTTGTAATTAACGAAGAAAGCTCGGGATTCGCCTTTAACAGCCAACGCCGGTGCGTCACTCCATTCGTCTTGTTATTAAATTTTTGCGGCTGGAACTCGTAAAACCGCTTCATTTCCCGCTTCTTTAAAATTTCCGAATGCAATTTTGCCACTCCGTTCACACTATGGCTGCCAACAATCGCTAAATGCGCCATTTTCACAAGACCGTGCGCGATAATCGCCATCTCTTCAATTCGCTTCCAATCGCCGGGATAATGATTCCAAAGTTCGCGGCAAAATCGCTCATTAATCTCCTCCACAATCATGTAAATGCGCGGCAGCAGCGGCTGGAAAATATGAATTGGCCATTTCTCCAACGCCTCTGATAATGTCGTATGGTTCGTATAAGAAATCGTATTTGTCGTAATATGCCAAGCATCTTCCCAGCTCATTCCCTCTTCATCTAGTAAAATCCTCATCAGTTCCGGAATCGCCAAAACCGGATGAGTATCATTCACATGAATCGCCACATACTTATGCAGCTCGTACAAGTGCCCATGCTGGCGGCGATGAGCGCGAACAATGCTGCCAACGCTTGCAGCAACAAGAAAATATTGTTGTTTTAATCGCAAAATTTTCCCTTCGTCATGGGTATCATCAGGATATAAAAATTCTGAAATCGCCTCTGTTTCCCGTTTGTATTGCATCACGCTTTTATGAGGCGGAAAGGTTTTTGCTGGTTCTGCGCTCCAAAGCCGCAGCGTATTCACTGTTTTCGTATCATAACCGATGACTGGCATATCATATGGAACCGCCATTACTTTCTCACTGTCAATATGGCGGAATGTCAGACGGCCGTTTTGGTTGGATATTTCCACTTTTCCCCAAAAATTCACTTCAACCGCTAATTCCTCTTTTCTAATTTCCCATACATTTCCGTGGCGCAGCCATTGTTCTGGCAGCTCGACTTGATATCCATCAACAATTTTTTGGTCAAAAAGCCCATGTTTATAGCGAATTCCACAACCGTGACCAGGCAAATCAAGAGAAGCAAGCGAATCTAAAAAACAAGCAGCAAGGCGGCCAAGACCGCCATTGCCTAGCCCCGCATCCGCCTCGACTTCTTCCATGTCATCCAAGCGAATTCCTAAATCGTTCAGCCCTTCTTCCACGACATTGCGAATGCCAAGGTTAAGCAAATTGCTGCCAAGGAGGCGTCCTAACAAAAATTCAATCGACAAATAATATACTTGCTTCTGCTTTCGCGCACGATTTCGCTCATTCGTCTGAATCCAGTTTTGGCTAATATATTCACGAACCATGTTTCCTAATGTATTATATTGATCACGCAGTGTTGATTCTTCAAACCGTTTGCCGCACAGCATCTCAAGCCGTTTTAAAAACGTTTTTTTAAATTCTTCTTTATTCGAGAACATGATGTTCACTCCCAGCCATTAAATCTGCATATACTCGGTTATACTTAAACGCTGATTGCCCCCAGCTATAATCACGGCTCATTGCTTCTTTCATTAGCTTTTCCCATATTTGTTTTTCCTTATAAAACGTAAGCGCGCGGCGAATGGTATATAACATATCATGGGCATTGAAGTTCGTAAAACTAAACCCATTCCCTTCTCCCGTAAACTCATTATACGATTGTACCGTATCGTTTAATCCTCCCGTTTCCCGCACAATCGGAATCGTTCCGTATCGAAGAGCAATCATTTGGCTGAGACCGCACGGTTCAAATTTAGATGGCATTAAAAATAGATCAGCTCCCGCGTAAATTTTATGTGCTAACTCTTCGTTAAAGCCGATACACACTTTTGCTTTATCTGGATACGTTGCCGCCATATCATAGAAAAATTGCTCAAACTTTTTGTCACCCGTCCCTAGCAAAATGAATTGAACATCTTCGGCAATAATTTCATGGAAAACGCACTTGACTAAATCCATCCCTTTTTGCTCTGTCAAACGGGTTACCATCGCAATGACCGGGACGTCTTCCCTTATCGATAAACCAAAATATTGTTGAAGCGCGCGTTTATTTATTTGTTTTCTGGCAATAGTCTGTATATCGTATGGCACCGCAATAAATGGATCCTTTTTCGGATTATACATTTCATCGTCGATACCGTTTAAAATTCCGATTAAATCACGCTGGCGCGCCCGTAATAGACCATCGAGCCGCTCTCCGTAATATTCCGTCTGAATTTCTTCTTTGTATGTCGGACTGACCGTTGTAATAATATCGGCAGAAACAAGCGCTCCCTTCATAAAGCTCACATTCCCATAAAACTCTAAATACTCAATCGTAAAATAACGGTCACTTAAATTCAATAAATCTCCTAAAATTTCGCGTGGAAAAATTCCTTGAAACTGTAAATTATGAATCGTAAACACGGTGCGGATTCGTTCATAAAATGAATTTTTTCGATATTCTTCGCGCAATAAAAAAGGGATCATGCCGGTATGCCAATCGTGGCAATGAATAATATCTGGACGAAACGGAATCACAGGAAGCGCGTCTAAAACAGCGCGGCAAAAATACGAAAACCGTTCTCCATCATCATAATGTCCGTATAACTGATGGCGTTTAAAGTAGTATTCATTGTCCACAAAATAATAAATAACTCCTTCGTACTCCATCATTTCAATTCCGCAATATTGCCGTCTCCATCCAACTCTTACCACAAGCTTGGCAATTTTTTTCATTTCTTTTTTATAGTTTTCCGGGATTGTTTCATATTTTGGCATGATTACTCGAACGTCTGTCCCTAATTTTCGCAATTGTTTCGGCAACGCTCCGGCAACGTCCGCTAATCCTCCCGACTTAACAAACGGTACGCATTCCGACACGACAAATAATACATTCACGAGCTGATCAACTCTCCTTGTACTGTTCCTTTACGAATCACAAATGGAACCCGTTCCGTTCCACGCAAAGAAACGTTATTTTCTACTTTCGCATCTTTGTCAACAATGACACAATCTAGTTCACAATGTTCGCCAATTTGGCTTTTTTGCATAATAATGCTATTTTTTATGACCGTTCCTTTTCCAATTTTCACGGAACGAAAAATGATGCTGTTTTCCACATGGCCTTCGATAATGCATCCATTGGCAATCATCGAATTTTTCACGACCGCTTTTTCTGTATATTTCGTTGGCGGTTCATCTTTCACTTTCGTATAAATCGGACGTGACTGGATAAACAACTGCTGCCAAACATCTTTATTTAGCAATTCCATACTATGCCGAAAATAACTTTCAATCGAATCAATAACAGCTGCGTATCCGTCGTGTTCATAGTCACAAATTTTTAAGGAATGGCGATGGTCGCGAACAATATCTACAATACTGTAATAGCCGGTATTTCGGTGATTAGCGATTAAATCGAGCAACAATGATGTCTCTAACACAAACATTTCAAGCGAACGCCCTTGATAACGAACTTCGGTAATATCACATTCGTTTGCAATATGGCGCTCTAACACCGCTTCATAATCGATATTGCAAATCGTATAACTATTGCAAATAACGGCATATTTTTGTCTGCTGCGCAAAAAATAGTCAATATGTTGTTCAAAATGGGCGAATGCTCCAACGTGATGCATTGGAATCGATAAATCTGGAGATGGGAAGAAAAACAGTCCGTCCCGTTTTCGGTTTAAATCCCAATTTTTACCTGATCCTAAATGATCCATTAATGAGCGGTATTGATATTTTGGAAAAATCGCCACACTCTCAATTCCCGAATGAACCATACTCGACAATACAAAATCGATTAATCGATATCTCCCCGCAAACGGCACGGCTGCAACAGAGCGGTGCAATGTTAACGGTTGAAGCGGCTCGATATACGTTGTTGCGTCAATAACTCCCAGCATCCATTTATTATTCACTGTTGCTCATCCTTTCCGAATATCTTCCATTTTCCGTTCTGTTAACCATTCCTTTGTAACAAGAAGAATATCATCGGAGCAAATAACTGAATGTGGCGGAATCTCTACGTCCGGCGGCACGATCGCTCTTTCGATATATACCCCCTCGCCAATCACCGCATCTGGCATAATGACGCAATCTTTCACGATTGCTCCTTTCCCGACATGAACCCCTTGAAATAATACGGAATGCTCGACATTCCCTTCCACCATGCATCCCTCGTTCACAAGCGAATTAATGACGACGGCCTCATTGGAAATGTATTGTGGCGGCTGATTTGGATTGACAGAATAAATCCGCCATGAATGGTCAAATAAATTTAATTCATTTTCTTCGTCCAATAAATCCATATTGGCCTCCCATAAACTTTGTACCGTTCCAACATCTTTCCAATAGCCTTTAAATGGATAGGCAACAAGCCGCTTCTTCTCCCGAAGCAATAACGGAATCACATCTTTTCCAAAGTCGTGGCTGGAATGTGGATTTGCGTTGTCTATTTGCAAATATTCTTTTAAAAGCGGCCAGTTAAACATATAAATACCCATCGAAGCAAGGTTGTTTTTCGGATTCGCCGGTTTTTCTTCAAATTCAATAATTTCCATTTGTTCATTGGTATTCATAATGCCGAACCGGCTTGCCTCTGCCCAAGGCACTTCAATAACAGAAATGGTTACATCCGCTTGTTTCGCAATATGATAATCCAACATTTTTCGATAATCCATTTTATAAATATGGTCGCCCGATAACACAAGCACGTAATCCGGATCATATTGTTCAATGTAATTGATATTTTGATAAACGGCGTTTGCCGTTCCTTCATACCATTTCACACCAGACGATACGGAATAAGGAGGGAGAACGGTGACACCGCCATTTTTCCTGTCTAAATCCCAAGCGCTGCCAATACCGATATAAGAGTGTAATAAAAGCGGCTGATATTGCGTTAATACCCCGACCGCATCGATGCCGGAATTTGTGCAGTTGCTCAATGTAAAATCAATAATTCGATATTTTCCGCCAAATGGAACCGCTGGCTTTGCAATGTTTTCCGTCAATGAGCATAGACGGCTACCTTGCCCTCCTGCCAATAACATGGCGATGCACTTTTTCTTTACCATTAATGTTTCTCTCCCCTCGTTTTTTTACTGGTCTTAAAATAGAAATGCCAAACGGCGGAATCGTCATCCGAATGTGATACGGTTTTCCATGAAACGGCTCTTTGACCGCTGCAATCGGCTTCGCATTGATATTCCCCCATCCCCCGAACTCGACTGCATCGCTATTGATTATTTCTCGATATGCAGCAAACAGCGGTACGCCAACTTTATAATCGTAGTACACTTTATTGGTGAAGTTGCAAACAATAACAAGTAAATCGTTTTCTTTTTTTCCCCTGCGAATAAATGAGAAAATGCATTGTTCAGCATTATGAACATCAATCCACTCAAACCCATCTGGAGAATGATCTAGCTCATAAAGAGGTTTATGGCGCTTATAACATTTCAATAATTGTTTCACATAAATATTCATATTCCGATGCAGATCAAAATTAAAAAGCACCCAATCAAGCTGCTCTAAATCTTTCCATTCATCAAATTGAGCAAATTCACCGCCCATAAACAATAACTTCTTACCGGGATGTGTCAACAAATATCCATACAGCAACCTTAGTTGCGCAAACTTTTCCTCATATGTCCCCGGCATTTTATTTAATAATGATTTCTTTCCATGCACGACTTCGTCGTGGGAAAAAGGTAAAATGAAATTTTCTGAATACGCGTACAAAAGGGAAAAGGTTACTTTATTGTGCACATATTTTCGCTGCTCTGGGGCAGTTTCCATATAAGTTAAAATATCGTTCATCCATCCCATGTTCCATTTATAGTTAAATCCCAACCCTCCGTCGTACGTTGGGGCAGTGACGCGCGGCCAGTCTGTCGAATCTTCGGCAATCATTAAAATGCTTGGGTCATACGCAAATACGGTTTCATTTAATTTTTGCAGAAACTGCACAGCATACGGATTCTTATGCAGTACATCACTATTTGGCCAATATAGCATATTTGCTACTGCGTCCACTCGAAATCCATCCACATGGAAATATTCCATCCAAAATAACGCATTGGAAATTAAAAAACTGCGAACTTCCGGCCTGCCAAGATCAAAATTCGCCGTTCCCCACACGTAATTTTCTCGGTCTTGCATGTTGGCATATTCATAGGTAGGAGCGCCGTCAAACATATATAGCCCATGGGCATCTTTGCAAAAATGGCCAGGAACCCAATCGATAATCACACCGATTCCCGCTTGGTGGCAGCGGTCAATAAAATGCATCAAATCATGCGGTGTCCCGTAACGGCTTGTTGCTGAATAATAACCTGTTCCTTGGTATCCCCAAGAGCGGTCGAGCGGATGCTCGACAAGCGGAAGCAATTCAATATGAGTAAAGCCATGTTCAAGAACATAAGGGATTAGCTCATCCGCCATCTCTTGATATGTATAAAAACTGCCATCCTCCTTCTTTTTCCATGAACCAAAGTGGAGCTCATAAATAAATAAAGGCTGATCATAAATTCGTTTTTGCCGCTTCTTTCGTCGCCATGCTTGGTCATTCCATTGATATCCTTTTATGTTGTAGACAATGGAGGCAGTATGGGGGCGCAATTCGGAGTAAAACGCATATGGATCCGATTTGAGCAGGACATTCCCATCGCTAGTTTTAATCTCATATTTATATAAATGCCCTTCTAAGTTTTCGGGAATAAAAATCATCCATACGCCTTGATCATTTGCTTTCATCAGGTTAAAATTAGTTCCGTTCCATTCATTAAAACTGCCGACTAACCGCACTTCCCGCGCATGCGGAGCCCACACACAAAATCGAGTTCCAACCATGCCGTTTTTCTTTATCACATGTGCACCAAACAATTCATAACTTTTATATAAGCTGCCTTCATGAAATAAATAAATTTCTAAATCAGTGGGACTGACGGAGATCAATCTGCATCGCGTCCTTTCCTAAATTTTCTTGCTGTTGATACTTATATTCCACAACGGTGTATAAATTCCTTGAGAAAAAATTTTCTATTTTTTGATATTTTCCAACAAAACGAGCCGAAAAATTTTTTTTGCACAATTTTAGATGATTATATTATAATATATATAAACTAATAATTATTATAAAGTAGAGGTGTGCCATGTCACCAATCCAATACGATTATCGCCATCTTCCTCATGTAAAAACGCAAAATCAATCCAAAAAAACGCTTTGGATCACTCTTGGTTTAACATTGTTTTTTACGATTGTGGAAATTATTGGAGGACTATTATCTAATTCCTTGGCTTTGCTTTCCGACTCTGCCCATATGGCATCTGACGTATTGGCGCTTGGGCTTAGCATGATCGCTCTTTACCTTGCCACGCGTCCGCCAAATCATCGATTTACGTTCGGCTATTTGCGATTTGAAATTATTACGTCCTTTTTAAACGGTCTTACGTTGGCTATTATTTCCATTTGGATTTTTTGGGAAGGGATTAAACGATTCATTTCTCCCGAACCAATCGATTTTCGCTTAATGCTGACTATTTCCTCGATTGGTTTCATTGTGAATCTCATATTGACCATTGTCCTTAGCCGAAGTACAAAAGAAGAGGAAAACTTAAATATTAAAAGCGCCTTATGGCATTTTATCGGAGATCTTCTTAGCTCCATCGGTGTCATTATTTCAGCAATACTTATTTATTTTACTGGTTTTTATTTTTTTGACCCGCTTATCAGCATTATTATTGCTGCCATCATCTTCACAGGCGGGGCAAAAATTATTCGCGAATCGTATCTCATTTTAATGGAAGCGGTGCCTGATCAGTTTCATCTCGACCAGATTAGAGAGGACATCCGCCAAGTCGAAGGAGTCGAAGATGTACACGACATGCACTTATGGGCCGTTTCCACCGACCACTATTCATTAACCGCACACGTATTTATCAGCGAGCATATCCAGCCGTTTTGTGTCATCTTGGCCATTAACGAGATGCTAAACAAAAAATACGGAATCAAACATACGACCATCCAGGTTGAGCATGCGATGATTCACGATCACGGCAGCTATGGAAAAGAGTTTTTGCTTCAGAAAACGAAAACAAAAATGTAAGTCAAATAAACCTTCGAGGCAAATGATACCAACTAAAAAACCCCACAGAAACTCTGTGGGGTTTTTTCATGTGAAAGGATTTTCGACTCACATTTGATAGAGATAAAGGGATAAGACATCAATTCCTTGCCTCCACTAAGTTAGCGACAAGGATATACCGCTTCGGTGCTGCGCCGATGTAGTTGAATGGATAGCACGTAGATACGGTTAATGTGGCTTTTGGTTTTGGCACAATCACGGTTCTGTCATCGGCGTCTACAATTCGCACTTTACGGACTTTGTAGGTAAACTCTCCAGCAACCGTTTTAACAATCAGCAAATCTCCTTTTCCTACCTCGCCCAGTTTGCGAAAGACGGTGTCACGATGTCCTGCAAGCACACAGTTGTCCGGCTCCCCCGGCAGGACGCTTCCAGCGTAATGCCCGACTCCTTTTTCTAATTCCTCTTCATTGGTGCCATGATAAATTGGAAGACTGGCGTTCAGCTTCGGAATGATGAGCTCGCCAATGTTTTCTCCTACTTTCGTCGGTTGGCGCAGGTAAATCGCTGCAGCAGTCTTTGACGGTGTAGAGGACGCTTTCGTTGCTGTTCCCTTTGGCGCCGGTTTTTCGGCATTGATTCCTTTTTCATATTTGTAGCCGTTGAGCAAGACGAGAACGAAGCCAACCGCCATCAAGCTAATGCCAAGAAAGCGAACGATTCGCTGCATTTTCATTTATTTCGCTCCTAATATTTTTCTTATCCGGAATAGGAACGCTCCTATAGCGATGAATCCAACCCCCATAAGCATATTCGATACGTACGGAGAAGCCGTTTTTGGAAGTTTTGCTCCTTTTACCGTTCTTTTTACCGGTTTTTGTTTTACTTTTTCCTCAATTTTCTCAATCTTTTTCCCTATCTCCACAACTTTTCCCGTTTTCTCTAAATCTTCGCCTACGCCATCAAATAAATCAGAGTTAAACATGTCGGCTGTCAATATAAAGTCGGCAAGCAGTTCCCCTTGTTTGTTATAAATTTCGATAAAGAGGTCATAGCCGTTCGTTGATTCCATCGTTAGCAGCGTGGATAGGCTTAATGGCTTTTTCTCCCCGTTTTTCGTCAAATAAAATTTCACGTCTAATTGGAAAGCGTCAAGCATGTCATTCATCACATCCGCAATTTCCGCTATTTGTGCCGGAGACAATTCTTTTACACTTTCAAAGTCGTACGAACTAATAGCTTCCATCCGTTTGCTAAGTTCTTCCATTTTACTCGCGAATTGCGGATCTTCCATATTCAGTGATTCGAAATGATTATACAATTTTTCGAGTTCAGCGTCCGTTAGGCCAAGTTCATCTAAGTCAGGAAGCATATAATCGACAATGGCTTCTGCTAGTTCTTCCACTGTCGTATAGTTGTCTAACGAATCGTTATTTTCCGCAAGCAACTTTTCCAATTGTTGTCGAGTAAGTCCAAGCTCGTCTAAAAGTTCGTTCAATGTTTCTTCCGTAAGCGGAGTTAAGTTTTGATAATAATCCACCACATCAGCCAATTCGCCAATGGAACTGTAATCTTCTAACGATTCATGATGGCTGTTAAGAAGCGCGAGTAATTGTTCTTTCGTCATATCATGTTCTTGCAAGAAATCGGCAAGCGTTTCTTCGTTAATCGGTGTTAAATATAATCGTTCAAACTCGACGTATTCCTCTAAGTCGTTATAAAACTTAAACACTTCCGTAATTTCTTCGTTTGGTTCTAGTTCACCGTTATCGATAAGAAGTTGTTTTAATTCCTCTTTCGTTAAGCCATAATCTTCAAGCAATTGTTGTAAATTTTCTTCTGTCAATACATCGCCAAGCTCGCTGCGAAGCTCATCGACATCTTGAAAATCTTCTAATGTGTAGCCATCGTAGTCTAAATATTCTTTCAGCTCTTCCTGGGTCATACCGATCTCGTTTAGATAGCTTTGGAGCTCAGGATCATTGGATTCAATCGCAAAAGCAGAAGCAGGCAATGTTGCGATGGCAAGGGATGCCGCAACAGCAAAAGGAATCAATTTTTTCATAAAATAACCCCCATAGTAAAATAATATAAATATACGAGTTTAGTATAAATGAAAGCAAAATGATTTAATATTGTAAAATATATAACATTAATGTAATAAATTTCATAATGAACAAAAAAAAGAAAAGCCTAGGCAATTAGCTTAGGCTTGCTCGTCAATAGTCGTCCTCTTCTAAATATTTACGTTTTGCTTTTATTATCAAATGCTCTTTGGAATAATACAGGTCGTACATCTTATCAAGCAATTTCCAACGTTCTTCATTGCTCATTTTTTGGATCGCTTCCAAAATTTCATCTGCAGTCATTTGCTTGTTTGCCATTGTTCATTTCAACTCCTCTCCTATTTCACTTTTATTATTAATGTTTTTTTATCCGCATCAGCAAACAAAGGACCAAACTGTGAAAATCCGATCCTGACTGAAGGGGATATTTATTTATATTTTCTCTAAATCTTCATTCATTTGATTTGCTAAGTTTTTGAAATATAAATAGTAGCAACCCCATATAACTAAATAGACTACAATAAATATAGCTGCTGAAATAAGGATGTTTTTCAAATCAAACGGGATCCACCCAATTCCCAAGGACAGGATAAAATATAAAACAATTACTGTAACAAAGTGCAATGCCGTTTGTTGCGACAGACGGAGCGATTCTAATTCAAAATAAAGCGAAGATACGGCAAAAAACCATCCACAAAATATGCTCCCAAATGAGTTTTTTATAAATTCTTCACCATTAATGACAGGGAAATGACCGAAATAGATGATAGAGCTAGTTACCACTACTGCGATAAAGGAACCGATCAATATCCCGATGATGCTTCTGTATAAGAATTTTTTCATTCTTTTTTCCCCCTATTCATTTTTAATGCTTTTTTGATGGCATGAACATAACGTCGAGAAACGTACTCTTTCACTCCTGATTTAAAATAAACGCATAGAGTGCCATTGAACGATGCTTCAAACCGGCTCAACTCATAGAGATTTACAATGACCGACTTAGAAATGCGAACAAACTTGTTAGAGGGAAGCAATTTTTCGAGCTCATACAGCTTTTCCTTCAATTTAAATGTTCCCTCGGCTGTCACCGCCTCGATGCTATCCCCATGAGCACGAAAAAAATGGATCTCATTTGGCTTTAATATATAATGCATATCACCATTTTTTCCGACAATAAATTCCGTCTCCATCCCTTTTAAAAAATCAAGAATTTCTTTAATCGTGTCATCTACTTCCTTACAGTGAATGGTCACGATTGTCTCATCGTAATCGCTGTCAATATCCAAAGACACTTTCATTCTGCCCGCCTCCTTTACATTCATCTTTTTTATTAAATTGTATTCGTTATGCTAGCTGTTGTCTTCATGATAAAGGTAAAAGGTTGTTTTTCCATCCCATCCGGCAAAAATCGTCCCTTGAAATGCATACGATACATGAACCTCTCCCACCTCGGCGCTATACCGAAACTTCGATAAAACTGGACGATCTGGCCCAAAAAGACCACCTAGCACGGCGATTGATTTTTTCCTTTATTTACGACATAGTGAAAGATCTCTACTACCCGTGGTGCTAGTTGAGCTTTAGCGCTCAACTAGCACTACGGGTATAATTTAGTGATATGCTTTACTCAAAAGAAAGGAGGAAGGCGCATTCCTCCCCCACTTGCTCATTTCATTCGTTGAAGTGGGGGTCTCCTGCGTTAAAACAATGAATTCCAATAAGAAACAGTAATTCCTAGTCCAGATTCATCCCGAACACTTTCTGCCCCCAGAAAACCTGGTTGCTGGGAAGTTAACTCTACCATTTTTTCTGCCATTTGACCGTAACCGTTATCATCTTCAGTACGTTCTGAAGTGAAAATGACTGCATAAATACGGTTTCATACTGATGTCCCTTTTTTACCGCGATTTCATCTAAGCTAAGCACCATCCCTTCCTGAAAAGATGCCTCCGTTGCTGTTTGGCGCTCTTTTGCTTTTTTCGATGCGATGGAGTAATAAATGCGTTCCAATGTTGTATATGGGATGCGGTGCTTTCGGCTAACCTCTTGAATGGTGGAGCCTTCGCAAAGTTCATACAAGTACTCACAAAATCGATTGGTGTAGTGTTGATTGGGTGGAATCGATTCCAAAGAGGCGGAAAACACTTGGGAACAATTCCAGCACCGATAGCGCTTTACCTTTACGAACAAGTACACCGGTTGATGGAAAATCGCCAAATCCCGTACTTTTCTTGTCCGTCTGTCGTGGACAGAGGAAGTGGCAAACCCACAATGAGGGCAACGTTCCTGTGTCTCTGTTTTCTCTACATGAATCGCATAACCATAGGAAAGAAGTTCGTGTTTAATCACTTTAAATTCTGGCAATCCTAGTGATATAGAAAGCACTTACGAGACCTCCCTAATGTTTATTTCACCGCTAACATTATTGCCAGGATCTCGTCAGTGCTTTCTCTTTTTTGTCACTAAATCACAAAATTTGGTGATGAACCTAAAATTTATCATTAGAATCATGATTGGAGCTTCAATTCGATGAAGCTGATATCTGTTATGTATCCCTTATTCATCTCATCTTTATCCAACTATAACGAAAAACGAATATAAACAAAATACGGCAAGAGTCCGGTGGAATGCCGAACTCTTGCCGCATAAGGTTCACTCTTTTATACGTATCTATTTGACAGGTATTATTATTTAGCCAACCTGTATCCTTTAAACGAATCAATCAAAGGAGCGGATGAAGGAATGATTATGGAGTTAATCTTAAATCCGCCCAATGTGGGTGTGCCTCAAGTCTACGCTCCATATCGCGGAACGCTTTGAGTGAACGGCTTAGCTTGCTGTAAGCGTCGCCTCCTTCACCCCAACCTTGGTAGCCAATCATCCCATTATAGCCCATCTTTTTAAGCTGTCCAAGCAACGCAAAATTATCTAACTCCCCGACATCCAAAGGCTCGATTGTCGCCACTCCCCCAAAACCGTGAGGATCTCGGCGGCTGCCAGAAATGTTTACTTGTTTTAAGTAAGGGGATACCGCTCTAAGCGTACCTAATAGGTTTGTTCCATCGACTGCGTACCAATGGTAGCCGCAAAATACAATGCCGAGATTAGGATGATTGAGACGCTTGCAAAGTCTTACTGCATCTTCATGGCGTTCAACCCAGAATGATAAGTGTGTGTAAAGTAAGATATTAATGTTTCTTCGTTCCGCAATCTTCAGTGCTTTTTCCAGCCACTTCACAGCGATGTCGTCCCCTTTAGGGTCTGAAGGGCGTATATGATGTCCGACAGATTGAATCGCCAGCTCGACCGTGGAGCATCCTTCCATGATCTCCAGCATTTTTAAAATACCCGTATTTCTTGGATGGTCCTCACCTAATGAAAGGTCTAACACAACGTACACGCCAGCGACATCCAGTCCATATTTCTCCTTAACGTTTTTCAGCTTCTCTACATCTCTCCACCGTTCTCCGTGCCAGACGGATAAATGGGTCGCATCATAGCCGATCTCTTTTAGCATTTCACACCGAGCTTCAAAGCTATAAATGCCCATGGAGTTATAAAAAGCAAAATCCATTGCATAAAATTTGTAAGCCATGTTTCTAAATTCTCCCTTCGGATGAATGCTTCATTACAGTGATTTCAATGCTTCCGCAATCTCTGTATCCCCCGACATTAAATCGAATGCTTTTTTATACGTATTTGGTTCATCAAGAGATTGAACGATTGTTCTTGCTACATCTTCACGTGGAATGCTCCCGACATTTAAGTTTTCTGCTACAGTAACCAACCCTGTGCCTTTTTCATTAAGAAGATATCCAGGACGAATAATCGTATAATTTAAACCACTATTCATTAACATACGGTCAGCATAATGTTTAGCGACATAATAAGGTTTGAGGTTTTCTGGCCAGTTCTCACGGTTGTGGGCCTGGAATGAGCTCACCATGACAAATCGTTTAATTCCGACTTTTTCTGCAGCTTCCATCGCTTTTACGGCACCGTCTAAATCGACAAGCAATGTCTTATCCGCTCCTGTGTGTCCACCTGAACCGGCAGAGAATACGATCGCGTCACAGCCTTTGGCTGCTTCGGCAATTTCATCGACAGTACCTTCAAGATCAGCGAGTACCGCTTCAATTCCTTTTTTCTGAAAAGCCTCCAATTGCTCTTGTTTTCGAACCATTGCACGAACGGTGTGCCGCTCATGCGCATGAAGCATGCTCACCACATGTTGGCCTACTTTTCCGTTGGCACCAATGACCAAAACTTTCATACGCATCCTCCCTTTCTTATATTTACGTCTTTAAAGGTTATCAACCAAATGGATTGTCCTCATCATGATAAAGCCGGAAAGTGTGGAAGCACAAATTCACCTAATTCTTCGATCACTTCTTCTACTGGGCGTTGGCCATATTTTAAGTTGATGATGACATGGTTCACACCTGCATCTCGTAAAGCTTCAAGAAATTCGATAAGGAAAACGCGGCCCGTACGGAATCCAAGATGAATCGGTATTGGTACATGATATGGGTCTTCCGCCAAATCAACATAAAGCGATTGGGTAAATGGCTTAAATTCCTCTGTTAACGAACGCCAATTCTCGATTAATGCTCTTTGAAATTTGAGTGCACGTGGATAGTAAATCCAGCCATCACTATGTTCAGCAATCCATTCAGGAGACTGTCCACTGTGACCTGTCACCATTACTGGTATGTCTGACAATTTCGGTTTTGGCAAAAGATCTCCATTTGTCATATGCACTCGTAAAGAGTCAATGACAGGAAAATGCTCTTTCCATGCTTTTTTCATGACACCAATTGCTTCTCGGAATAATTCGCTCCGATCTTCTGGATTCACAGAGAATGCTGGAAACTCGATTGGACGGTCACCTGTTGCGACACCGAGAATAAGTCTTTCACCAGATAATCTGTCTACAGAAGCCGCCGCTTTTGCGACATGAAGAGGATGGCGCAATGTTAAAATAATACTTCCCGTTCCCAAGGCAATCTTTTCTGTGTTGGCAGCAACATACCCTAAATACGTAAACGGGTCATATATTTGCCCGACATCCCCGAAATTAGGATCGCGCAACGGTACATCTCTCACAAATAATGAAGCGAAATTGAGTTCTTCTGCTCGTTTGGCTAACTTCATTTGTTTTTCTATATTCATCTCAGGGACATCGCCCATATACGATTCAATCGGAAAGAACAATCCTAAAGTTAGTTTGTTTTCTTGATACATGCGTGAATACCCTTTGTGATTTTTAAATTTTTCCATTTCACATCTACCTTCCAATTATTTTTTAATTTCGTTGTATCTAGAAAAACGTTCCATCAAAACATAAAATATCTTAAAGATGATTCAGTATGATGTTTTGTAGTTACTCTTTGTATGATAGCCGATAAAATTCCCCGAGATTTATTCCTTATCACAGCACTTATTATTCCTGACAAGATAGCGTGCATACAGGGTGTCATTCTATAGTCAAATAGTGTATTGTTTTAAGATGCCGCAGTGGCAGTTGAAGCATCCATTTTTATCACTTCGTCAATAATCGCACTGCCAAGACAAACATCATTGTCATAAAATACCGCTACTTGTCCTGGAGTAACGGCTTTAACTGGTTTTTCGAATTCCACAAAAGCCGTTCCATTCGGACGAATATGAACGGTTACTTTCTGATCTTCTTGACGGTATCTGAATTTAGCTGTACATGCAAATGTACGTGGACGAACATCCCCGTTAATAAAGCTAATGTTCGATGCAATAAGACCGGTAGAAAACAGAGCAGGATGATTTTTACCTTGAGCGACGAGTAAAACGTTGTTTTCTAAATCTTTATCGACGACATACCAAGGTTCCCCTGTTCCTTTTCCACCGATTCCAAGTCCTTTTCGTTGGCCAATCGTATAGTACATCAACCCATCATGAGTACCTAGCACTTCTCCATCTAGAGAACGAATTTCTCCGGGCTGTGCCGGCAAATAATTCTTTAAAAAGTTTTTGAAATTTCTTTCTCCAATAAAACAGATTCCTGTACTATCTTTTTTATTGGCGTTAACAAGGTTCAATTCTTGAGCGATTTTTCGTACTTCATCTTTCGTTAATTCTCCAATAGGAAACAGGACTTTTGACAAATGCTCTGCTGTTAATTGGCTAAGAAAATACGTTTGATCTTTATTGGGATCTTTTCCACGCAATAAGGCGATTTGGCCATTTTCTCTGTTGATTCTTGCGTAATGGCCTGTCGCGATATAATCAGCATCTAGTGAAAGAGCGTAGTCAACAAACGCTTTAAACTTAATTTCTGTATTGCATAAAACATCTGGATTTGGTGTTCGCCCCCGTTTCAACTCATCTATAAAGTACGTAAACACACGATCCCAATATTCTTTTTCGAAGTTCACACTGTAATAAGGAATCCCGAGTTGATTGGCAACTCTCTTAACATCTTCGTAATCTTCCGTTGCTGTACATACACCATCGTCATTAGTGTCATCCCAATTTTTCATAAATACACCGATTACGTCATACCCCTCTTGTTTTAAAAGGTAGGCTGCCACAGAGGAATCAACCCCACCCGACATTCCAACGACAACCCGTTTTTTCTTCAACCTTATTCACCTTCTTAAACTGAAATATTTTTTGTTACAGTTATGTTTAAAAAAAATTGATGGAGCACAACTAACATAAAAGCATTAGTCGTACTTTTGTTTCAGGCATGAAAACCTAACTACTATTGATTTCATCAATGATATCTTTGATCGTTACACCTTTTAAATAATTTAAAAAGTGTTCTTCCGCATTGTGAAAAACGCGAATGAGTATATTTGATAGGTTTCTGCCTATTGGACAATTCTCATTGGAATCAGGGCATTTCGGTACAAGCGTTTCCTCACTAGTGATTTTAAATATTTTGTCTAACGTAATATGTTCTGGTGAATCGTTTAAAGAGAATCCGCCTTTTGCCCCTTCTTTAGAAGTAATAATATTTTCTTTCCTTAATATGCTCAAAATTTTCCTTAATCTTGCTGGGTGGACAGAAACACTTTGGGCAATGTCTTCACTGGTCACTCGTTGGCTTTGCTTTTGGGCCAGGTAAGCGACGCAGTGAACGGCAATCGAAAAATCGCTATTCATAATGAACCTTCCTCCTAACTGTAATAATAATGATTACAGTTGATATTGTCAATTGCAAATAATTTCTAAAGTCCTTCAGTTTCGACTGTTGGTAAATCATTATATATATCTTCAATTTTCATCTTCACACTTCCCCCGAAAGCTTTTTACTTGTAATATTCTGTCTCCTTGTACAATTCTCCCCTTTTTCAACTAAACTGTCCCATTAGCCCATCGCTTCGCGGCACCACAGATTAAAGAAGAATTTCCGTTCTCCCATGGGAGATAGCATATATTTATTGCACCAATTTTGATACTTAATCGTAAATATGAAAATAGGGGCTATAATTCTTGTGTCCTTATTCTTTTTTACAGAGTTAACAACTCGAAATATATTTTAAATTTATTACATCGTGTTCTATTTCGAGGAAATTCTTGATTTCTTCCCGCATGATCAGTTCTAATTTTTCCTTTACAAACTGACGAATGACACTTTCCAGTTGATTTGCCCAGTCGACATTCGGTATACTTTTAGACATAGGTAGGGTTCTCCTTTCTCTGGAATGTGTTGTGGTCCAAATCAGAGAATACCCTACCTTTTTTCTTTTGTTCTAGCAAAATGCTTTACACAAACTTTTATACATCATCGATTTATCAGAAAAATTAACGATTAATTAAATTCAATATGTTATAATCTTTATGTATTGTAAATTAAATCAAGAAATGGGGGGAATAGAAAATGGGAATTGGTGATTTCTTTTTTCAGGCTTCTTCAGTTCTTATTATTTTTGTTTCTGTCGCTTTAGTTTTTCTAGTATTTAGATTTTTATTTAGAAAATCAAAAAAAGAGGAAAATTATTAAATGTATTTACATTAGATAGACATCATTCTTCTAAAAAGCAGCAAAATTTTAATAAAAATTCAGATAAATATTGTTATAAAAGTAATAAATGACGTACCAAAACTGAAACTGATGTCAGTTTGTACGTCATTTTTATAGCTGGATTTACCTAAATATGGTTCACTATCGTAGTGACAATACAACAGTGTATCTTGAATAGGAACAAAACGTTCGAAGCGACCTTTTGTGTTTCGAATGCGGATGACTTTTTGCTCCCAAATAATATCCGTTGTTTTTATACTTACTAATTCATTTACTCGAACCCCTGTTTCCAACAACAACATCATAATCGTATAATCCCTTAAACCTACAAACGTGCGAAGGTCGCATGCTTTAAATAACGCCTTTATCTGCTGGTTATCAAATGTTTCTACAATCCTTTTTCTATCCCTCAGCAATTGATGTCTTTCATCGGATTGCTTTTTATGAGATTTCGTCCTTCCAAAAAGTTAAAAAACGCCCTTAAAGCCCTCAAACGGGAATTGATACTGACTGTCTTAAGACCTTTTTCTTTCATGTACATAATGACATTTCGCTTAATGGTTTCTCCTGTCCATTCACTTACACGCAACTCGATTTCTTGCTCTTTCAGCAGTTTTACAAATGCGTTTAACTCACTGCGATAATATTTAATCGTATGTTCCCTTAAATTCCTCAATTCGCAATCCTCAATAAATATCTCTAACAATTCCTCAAATGTGTATTCAATTTCTGTGTTGTCATCAGATATTAGCAACAACTCCTCACGACTCAACTCTCCTCTTCTTCCTCTCTTGCTCTTTCTCTGCAATTCTCTCTCATTTTCTATTCTTCCCACTTTCCATTTCACCTCACCGAACACGATTGTACGCACACGATTTTCTTTTCTCGAACGTATTCGGTAAAAATAAAGAAAGGGTTCTCACATTCGTGAGAACCCTTGATCCTAAAACCTTCTCCCTATTTTCGATGCCGATGGTGGGAGTCGAACCCACACGGGCAAAGCCCACACGATTTTGAGTCGTGCGCGTCTGCCAATTCCGCCACATCGGCGTAAAGACGTATATAATTTTACATTACAAATAATATAAAGTCAACTGTTTATTTCATGCCGAGGGCCGGACTCGAACCGGCACGGTAGTTACCTACCCCAGGATTTTAAGTCCTGTGCGTCTGCCAATTCCGCCACCCCGGCTCTGCCATATATGGAGGCGGCACCCGGATTCGAACCGGGGATAAAGGTTTTGCAGACCTCTGCCTTACCACTTGGCTATGCCGCCGCAGGGAAGCGGAAGACGGGACTCGAACCCGCGACCCCCACCTTGGCAAGGTGGTGTTCTACCACTGAACTACTTCCGCATCGTGACCATGGCTGGGGTAGCTGGATTCGAACCAACGCATCACGGAGTCAAAGTCCGTTGCCTTACCGCTTGGCTATACCCCAAAAAAATAGAAGGAAGGGCGACTAGTGGGAATCGAACCCACGCATGCCAGAGCCACAATCTGGTGCGTTAACCACTTCGCCATAGTCGCCATACATATTTATTTTATGGCAGGGGCAGTAGGAATCGAACCCACACCGGAGGTTTTGGAGACCTCTGTTCTACCATTAAACTATGCCCCTAGTATAAAATGGAGGGGGACGGATTCGAACCGCCGAACCCAAAGGGAGCGGATTTACAGTCCGCCGCGTTTGGCCACTTCGCTACCCCTCCGTAACCATGGTGCCGACTGCAGGACTTGAACCCGCAACCTACTGATTACGATTCAGTTGCTCTACCAATTGAGCTAAGTCGGCATAAGAAACATTGATATACCCTTAGATTTTTGCGTCCCTTCCTCTGCTAGCTTATTCAATGATGTTAGATGTGTCGGGACAACTCGGAGCAAATTCATAGAAGCTTAAGCTCGTCTCTACCAGTTGAGCTAAGTCGGCACATCAGCCAGAAAAACTTCAAACTTATTTAAAGAGTAAATGGTGGCTCGGGACGGAATCGAACCGCCGACACAAGGATTTTCAGTCCTTTGCTCTACCGACTGAGCTACCGAGCCATTTTATTATCCTAATTTAAATTCTGTGTTGTCGTGTCCCTTCCTCTTCTAACTCATTCAGCGATGTTAGATGCGTCGGGACAACTCGCAGCATATTCATGGAAGTATCGCTCGTCGCTACCGAGCCATTTTTTTAATTAGCATTAATTCCATTGTGGCGGTCCCGACGGGACTCGAACCCGCGATCTCCTGCGTGACAGGCAGGCATGTTAACCACTACACTACGGGACCAATATTGGTTGCGGGGGCAGGATTTGAACCTGCGACCTTCGGGTTATGAGCCCGACGAGCTACCGGACTGCTCCACCCCGCGACGATCATGGTGGAGGATGACGGGATCGAACCGCCGACCCCTTGCTTGTAAGGCAAGTGCTCTCCCAGCTGAGCTAATCCTCCACAAAAAGAAAGTGACCCGTACGGGATTCGAACCCGTGTTACCGCCGTGAAAGGGCGGTGTCTTAACCACTTGACCAACGGGCCATAGTAACAAAATTAGTGGCGGAGAGCAAGGGATTCGAACCCTTGAGGCGCTATTCGCGCCTACACGATTTCCAATCGTGCTCCTTCGACCACTCGGACAGCTCTCCAAGATGGCTCCGCAGGCAGGATTCGAACCTGCGACCAATCGGTTAACAGCCGATTGCTCTACCACTGAGCTACTGCGGAATAATATGAAGGAGTTATATAATAAATTGTTATAAACTTTTTCATTGATTGGACAAATATTATTATAATGACCAATATTACCATGTCAAGAGTTTTTTTATTTATTTCATTCCCTCAAAACTAGATAACCGTCTGTTTGGAAGAAGCCGTTTTGCATAGGCGGCCTACGCTTTTCTGTTGTCTAGCTCCTAGCGTCCTCCGCTTTTCCGCTTGGTTAAGTCCTCGATCGATTAGTATCCGTCAGCTCCACGTGTCGCCACGCTTCCACCTCGGACCTATCGACCTCGTCATCTTCGAGGGATCTTACTCGCTTGACGCGATGGGAAATCTCATCTTGAGGGGGGCTTCACGCTTAGATGCTTTCAGCGCTTATCCCTTCCGCACATAGCTACCCAGCGGTGCCCCTGGCGGGACAACTGGTACACCAGCGGTGCGTCCATCCCGGTCCTCTCGTACTAAGGACAGCTCCTCTCAAATTTCCTGCGCCCGCGACGGATAGGGACCGAACTGTCTCACGACGTTCTGAACCCAGCTCGCGTACCGCTTTAATGGGCGAACAGCCCAACCCTTGGGACCGACTACAGCCCCAGGATGCGATGAGCCGACATCGAGGTGCCAAACCTCCCCGTCGATGTGGACTCTTGGGGGAGATCAGCCTGTTATCCCCGGGGTAGCTTTTATCCGTTGAGCGATGGCCCTTCCATACGGAACCACCGGATCACTAAGCCCGACTTTCGTCCCTGCTCGACCTGTCCGTCTCGCAGTCAAGCTCCCTTGTGCCTTTGCACTCTACGAATGATTTCCAACCATTCTGAGGGAACCTTTGGGCGCCTCCGTTACCTTTTGGGAGGCGACCGCCCCAGTCAAACTGCCCACCTGACACTGTCTCCCACCCCGATAAGGGGTGCGGGTTAGAATTTCAATACCGCCAGGGTGGTATCCCACCGGCGCCTCCACCGAAGCTGGCGCTCCGGCTTCTCAGGCTCCCACCTATCCTGTACAAGCGATACCAAAATTCCATATCAGGCTGCAGTAAAGCTCCACGGGGTCTTTCCGTCCTGTCGCGGGTAACCTGCATCTTCACAGGTAGTATGATTTCACCGGGTCTCTCGTTGAGACAGTGCCCAAGTCGTTACACCTTTCGTGCGGGTCGGAACTTACCCGACAAGGAATTTCGCTACCTTAGGACCGTTATAGTTACGGCCGCCGTTTACTGGGGCTTCGGTTCGCACCTTCAGCCTTGCGGCTTAAGCGCTCCCCTTAACCTTCCAGCACCGGGCAGGTGTCAGCCCCTATACTTCGCCTTTCGGCTTCGCAGAGACCTGTGTTTTTGGTAAACAGTCGCTTGGGCCTTTTCACTGCGGCTCTCTCGGGCTCATCACCCAAGAGAGCACCCCTTCTCCCGAAGTTACGGGGTCATTTTGCCGAGTTCCTTAACGAGAGTTCTCCCGCGCACCTTAGGATTCTCTCCTCGCCTACCTGTGTCGGTTTGCGGTACGGGCACCTCTCACCTCGCTAGAGGCTTTTCTTGGCAGTGTAGGATCGGGGACTTCGGGACCGATGGTCCCTTCGCCATCACGGCTCAGCCTTTGCGCCAGACGGATTTGCCTATCTGGCAGCCTAACCGCTTGGACAGGCTATTCCAGCAGCCTGCTCGCCCTACCTTCCTGCGTCCCCCCATTGCTCAAACGGTGAGGAGGTGGTACAGGAATCTCAACCTGTTGCCCATCACCTACGCCTTTCGGCCTCGGCTTAGGTCCCGACTAACCCTGAGCGGACGAACCTTCCTCAGGAAACCTTAGGCTTTCGGTGCAGAGGATTCTCACCTCTGTTTTCGCTACTCACACCGGCATTCTCACTTCTAAGCGCTCCACGAGTCCTTCCGGTCCCGCTTCGGCGCGCTTAGAACGCTCCCCTACCGATGACCAACGGTCATCCCACAGCTTCGGTGGCACGTTTAGCCCCGGTACATTTTCGGCGCAGAGTCACTCGACCAGTGAGCTATTACGCACTCTTTAAATGATGGCTGCTTCTAAGCCAACATCCTGGTTGTCTGGGCAACTCCACATCCTTTTCCACTTAACGTGCACTTTGGGACCTTAGCTGGTGGTCTGGGCTGTTTCCCTCTCGACCACGGATCTTATCACTCGTAGTCTGACTCCCAAGGATAAGTCGTTGGCATTCGGAGTTTGACTGAGTTCGGTAACCCGATGAGGGCCCCTAGCTCAATCAGTGCTCTACCTCCAAGACTCTTCCCTTGAGGCTAGCCCTAAAGCTATTTCGGGGAGAACCAGCTATCTCCAGGTTCGATTGGCATTTCACCCCTACCCACACCTCATCCCCGCACTTTTCAACGTACGTGGGTTCGGGCCTCCAGTAGGTGTTACCCTACCTTCACCCTGGACATGGGTAGATCACCTGGTTTCGGGTCTACGACAACGTACTTAACGCCCTATTCAGACTCGCTTTCGCTGCGGCTCCGTCTCTTCGACTTAACCTCGCACGTCATCGTAACTCGCCGGTTCATTCTACAAAAGGCACGCCATCACCCATGAACGGGCTCTGACTACTTGTAGGCACACGGTTTCAGGTTCTCTTTCACTCCCCTTCCGGGGTGCTTTTCACCTTTCCCTCACGGTACTGGTTCACTATCGGTCACTAGGGAGTATTTAGCCTTGGGAGATGGTCCTCCCTGCTTCCGACGGGATTCCCCGTGTCCCGCCGTACTCAGGATCCACTCGGGAGGGAACGAAGTTTCGACTACAGGGCTGTCACCTTCTCTGGCGGGCCTTTCCAGACCGCTTCGTCTACCCCGTTCCTTTGTAACTCCCATGTGAGTGGTCCTACAACCCCAAGAGGCAAGCCTCTTGGTTTGGGCTGTTCCCGTTTCGCTCGCCGCTACTCAGGGAATCGCGGTTGCTTTCTTCTCCTCCGGGTACTTAGATGTTTCAGTTCCCCGGGTGTGCCCTCCATACCCTATGGATTCAGGTATGGATACTGCCCCATTACGGGCAGTGGGTTTCCCCATTCGGACATCTCCGGATCAACGCTTGCTTACAGCTCCCCGAAGCGTTTCGGCGTTTGCCCCGTCCTTCATCGGCTCCTAGTGCCAAGGCATCCACCGTGCGCCCTTTCTAACTTAACCATGCGAAAACAGCTTCATGCTTGCCGCCTTCGCTTCTCGGCTTCTTCCACTGTCTAGCTTCGGCGCCTAGCCCCTCACGGTCGCTTCGGTCCTGCTGTGGCAGCAATAGCCTCCTCGCAGGCCCTCCAGCACCTATCGGGACTAACCGCGGCGCCTCCGCTTTTCTTCTCGGTTATCTAGTTTTCAAGGAACGAAGCTACTACTTTGAGTTCGCTTCTTTGCAGCTTTGTGCCGAGGAACCTAACTCCCTCGAACCTGCTTGTAGACGCAGGAACAAGACTGCTTCTGACACAAAGCCTCTGTTTTGAAAGAACATTAAACATGTTCCCTCAAAACTGAACAAACCCGAAGCGTCCACTTCCGACTAGCCCATAAGGGCAGTCGCCTTCGCTTTTCGTACTGTCTAGCTCCAGCGCCTAGCTCTCTTGTGCCAAATAACCTTCCCCCTCGAAGTGCAAGCACTTCTGCGGGTGAAGAACATTTGGCTTCGAGAGCTGATCGCGGCGCTTCCGCTTTTCGTATCATCCTTAGAAAGGAGGTGATCCAGCCGCACCTTCCGGTACGGCTACCTTGTTACGACTTCACCCCAATCACTTGCCCCACCTTCGGCGGCTGGCTCCCTTACGGGTTACCTCACCGACTTCGGGTGTTGCAAGCTCTCGTGGTGTGACGGGCGGTGTGTACAAGGCCCGGGAACGTATTCACCGCGGCATGCTGATCCGCGATTACTAGCGATTCCGGCTTCATGCAGGCGAGTTGCAGCCTGCAATCCGAACTGAGAGCGGCTTTTTGGGATTCGCTCCCCCTCGCGGGTTCGCAGCCCTTTGTACCGCCCATTGTAGCACGTGTGTAGCCCAGGTCATAAGGGGCATGATGATTTGACGTCATCCCCACCTTCCTCCGACTTTTAGCCGGCAGTCCCCCTAGAGTGCCCAACTGAATGCTGGCAACTAGGGGCGAGGGTTGCGCTCGTTGCGGGACTTAACCCAACATCTCACGACACGAGCTGACGACAACCATGCACCACCTGTCACCCTGTCCCCCCGAAGGGGGAACGCCCTGTCTCCAGGGTTGTCAGGGGATGTCAAGACCTGGTAAGGTTCTTCGCGTTGCTTCGAATTAAACCACATGCTCCACCGCTTGTGCGGGCCCCCGTCAATTCCTTTGAGTTTCAGCCTTGCGGCCGTACTCCCCAGGCGGAGTGCTTAACGCGTTAGCTACAGCACTAAAGGGAAAACCCCTCTAACACTTAGCACTCATCGTTTACGGCGTGGACTACCAGGGTATCTAATCCTGTTTGCTCCCCACGCTTTCGCGCCTCAGCGTCAGTTACAGACCAGAGAGCCGCCTTCGCCACTGGTGTTCCTCCACATCTCTACGCATTTCACCGCTACACGTGGAATTCCGCTCTCCTCTTCTGCACTCAAGTCCCCCAGTTTCCAATGACCCTCCACGGTTGAGCCGTGGGCTTTCACATCAGACTTAAGGGACCGCCTGCGCGCGCTTTACGCCCAATAATTCCGGACAACGCTCGCCCCCTACGTATTACCGCGGCTGCTGGCACGTAGTTAGCCGGGGCTTTCTCGTTAGGTACCGTCACCGTACCGCCCTATTCGAACGGTACTTCTTCTTCCCTAACAACAGAGCTTTACGATCCGAAGACCTTCTTCGCTCACGCGGCGTCGCTCCGTCAGACTTTCGTCCATTGCGGAAGATTCCCTACTGCTGCCTCCCGTAGGAGTCTGGGCCGTGTCTCAGTCCCAGTGTGGCCGGTCACCCTCTCAGGCCGGCTACGCATCGTCGCCTTGGTGAGCCGTTACCTCACCAACTAGCTAATGCGCCGCGGGCCCATCCGTAAGTGGTAGCAAAAGCCACCTTTCAACCAAAGACCATGCGGTCTTCGGTGTTATCCGGTATTAGCCCCGGTTTCCCGGAGTTATCCCGGTCTTACGGGCAGGTTACCCACGTGTTACTCACCCGTCCGCCGCTAACCGAACAGAAGCAAGCTTCCGTTCGGTCCGCTCGACTTGCATGTATTAGGCACGCCGCCAGCGTTCGTCCTGAGCCAGGATCAAACTCTCCAAAAAGAAAGTTGATTGGCTTCTTTTCAGCTTCAGCGCCTAGCTCTCTTGTGCCAAATAACCTTCCCCCTCGAAGTGCAAGCACTTCAGCGGGTGAAGAACATTTGGCTTCGAGAGCTGATCGCAGCGCTTCAGCTTTTCTTATTGTCCAGCTTCGGCTCCTAGCCCCTCGAGCCGCTTCGGTCTCGCTGTGGCGGCAACAGCCTCCTCGCGAGCCCTCCAGCGCCTGCCGGGGCTAATCAGTCGCCTTCGCTTTTCTATGTGGACGCTTCGTTTTGTTCAGTTTTCAAAGAACATTTGCTACTCAAAACAGCTTCTTAATAATATCACAGCGTTTTTTTATTGTCAACTAATTTTTTCGTTATCAAGATTGTTCAATTAATTCATTAGCGACGCTATTTAATATAACACCTTAATCTAAAAAATGCAACCCCTTTTTTATATTTTTTTGTTCCTTCAAATTTATTTAAATAGCGCAATTAACTTTTTCACAACAATCGGAATTGGACATTCTCATTTCAACTGTTTACGATTACAACTTTAACCGAATTATTTATTACAAATCAACTATACACCGCTTTATAAACATAATAATTACACATATCTCATACATATAAATTAAATAATATTGCCGTTTTTCATCGATTCGTTCGATAAAAAACAAAACATCTTACTTTGAATTTACTAAATGAGCCGATCTCCTCTCATGTTAATAATGTGGATAATTTGTGAATAACATGTGAATAACTTGTTGTTAAGGAGGAAAATATGATTAAAATTCAAGATACGATTGTGTATAACGACTTTCTCGCGCATTCTTCTCTTTCAAAAAAGCAAGAAAAAATATTTGAAGCATTATTAAAATCACCAGAAACCTACGTATATAAAAACGAACATCAACTTTTGTTTGAAATTATTTTGCGCGATCGCATTATCGATACGGCCATCTCGCTCGCAAAAAGCAAAGTAAGGTTTGCTATTTTTCGTCTTTCAAAATGCAATGAGCAATTTTGGATAAAAAATGAGTTGGGAGGTTTCCAATTAAAAGAAGGCGTGCTTCCCTCAGATGCGATAAACGATATTTTCATAAACAGCCATTTATACGCCTTTGAGTGCGCTACCGCCATCGTTATCGTATTTTACAAGGCTATATTAGATGTTATAGATAAACAGACATTTAATAGGCTGTTTTCCAATCTCTTATTATACGATTGGCATGTCGATCAAGACTTAGGAGTAAAAACAAAAAAGGGAGAAGACTATCTCCCAGGCGACTGTCTTTATTTTAAAAACCCTGAATTCGATCCGCAAACGCCGCAGTGGCAGGGAGAAAATACGATCTATTTAGGAAACGACTTGCATTACGGGCATGGAATCGGGATTAAAACGTCAGAAGAAATCATCGCCGCTTTAAATAAAAAAAGGAAAAAAGATGCTACAAAATCAGCCTACTTGCTTCCGCAAACGACAAGAGTCGATTTTATTTATTTATCTCAGTTTTCTAGCACCCCCGGAGGCTATCGTCTTCCCATTAACAAGAAATATTTCATTACCGGGACGCTTGGGTCAGCTACTTTCTTGTATTGGTAGCGACCCTTTTCGATTTTCTCCCCACAAATATGTTCCGATTCCTGTTAAAATGAAAATCCCCCCCATCAATTGGGACGGTTGAATGATCTCTCCAAGCAAAAAGTAAGCTAATATTGTTGCACCGACTGGCTCAAATAAAATGCTCATCGAAATGGTTGCAGCACTTACCCATTTTACCGACCAGTTCATCAGTGAATGTCCGAGCAACGTCGGCACAATCGCCAGCAAAATAAAGCAAATCCAATCTATTTTTCTATATGAAAACAACGGAAATTGAAAAGCAAGCACATAAAGAAAGAGCGTCAAAGAACTAATTCCGTATACAATATATGTATATGTCATTAATGACAGGCGTTTTCGTAACTCTTGACCAAACAGCCAATACCCTGTTACCATTGCACATGCCAAAAGCGCTAGTATATCACCAAATAATGCTTTACCGCTAATTCGGAAGTCACCCCAACTAATGATAATGCTTCCAACAATAGCTAATAATGCGCTAAGAAACGCTCCTGCTGTCAATCGTTCTTTAAAAAAGACATATCCGCCAATAAATGCAAACAACGGTTGTAACGTTACAAGTACAACCGAACTCGTTACAGAAGTATAGTTTAATGACTCAAACCAAAGAATAAAATGAAACGCTAAGAGCACACCAGAGATGATGGAAAATATCCATTCTCGTTTCGAGATCATTTTTAATTCGGAAACATATTTCACAAAAAGTGGTGTCATGAATAGCACAGTAAAAAACAAACGATAAAATGCAATGACGGAGGCAGGAGCATGCGCCCATTTCACAAGAATGGCGGAAGTAGATACGGAGATTACCCCGACAAACAATGCAAAGTATGGTTTCCATAAACTTGATGATTTCATTGTCCATCCCCCTTAAAACGTTTTATCATGATTATACCATCATACAAACAGAAGAGGTGATCATATATGAACTTCGATCCTTTTATCAAACTAGGAATATCAGCTATATTAGGAATGATTATCGGATTAGAGAGAGAATTAAAACGCAAACCCGTTGGTTTAAAGACATGTTTAGTAATTTCTATTTCCAGCTGCTTATTAACCATTGTATCGATTGAATCTGCTTATGTATTTCCTCTAAAAAATCATATTACGATGGATCCACTCCGCCT
The DNA here is from genome assembly GCF_003688615.2 of Parageobacillus toebii NBRC 107807. Lineage (GTDB taxonomy): Bacteria > Bacillota > Bacilli > Bacillales > Anoxybacillaceae > Parageobacillus_B > Parageobacillus_B toebii. The sequence continues at coordinate 389,686 of NZ_CP049703.1, forward strand.
TGCCGCTCAAATTGTCTCAGGAGTCGGATTTCTCGGGGCAGGAGTCATTTTACGACGCGGCAACGATAGTATTTCTGGGCTGACAACCGCTGCGATCATTTGGGGAGCGGCTGGCATCGGCATCGCAGTCGGCGCCGGATTCTATTTAGAATCTGCATTTGGCGTTGCGCTATTAATTGTGAGTGTTGAGCTAATTCCTGTTATAATCAGTTTTTTTGGACCAAAACAATTGCGAGAAAAAGAAATTCTTCTACAAATCACCGTTGCGGATGCAAAAAATATTGCCGACGTAATTCACAAACTCAAATTGCAAAATATCGATATTAAGACAATGCGTATTAAAGACTTAGACGACAACCATCATTTAATTAAACTAAAAGCATCTGTTGACCAAAAACGCGCCGCCGCCGACGTCTACTATGCCATTCGCACCATTGATTCGATCGTCCATATCGATATAGAAAGCGCCTAATCCTTCTAAACAAAAATTAGATAAAATTGTATTGCATTTCAAAAAAGGCGTATATATAATAAAAACGGACAATAATATTCCGTGAAAATGGGGCATTAGCTCAGTTGGGAGAGCGTCGTGCTGGCAGCGCGAAGGTCACCGGTTCGAACCCGGTATGCTCCATTCGAGAAACCCTTGCGTGGCAAGGGTTTTTCCTTTTTATCTAGATAGGGGGTCATTTTTATTTAGCAATAATCTTTTAGAAAACAGCCAATAAAAAAGCACCCGGCAAACATCATGAATCAGCTTGTCTGCAAAATCGACCAGCCGATCCCTTGCATGGCAAGGGCTTTCTTTTTTACATTACAAAAGGACGATCATATATAAAAATTGCGCGTTGACTCATATTGAAGGAGGTATAAGCAGATGAGAAAATTAGCAAATTTGCTGGCAGCAGCTTTATTCATTCTCTTTTTTCCAACCAGCAGCTTCGCCCATCCAGGAACTCTTGACGAACTAGGCGGACATTTCCGCAATTCAGACTGCGTATACTTGCTGCATGAACCGACAGCGCTTGCCATGCAGGCCAAAAATAAAGCAGAGCTTGTCCAATTAGTCAAAAAATACAATAGCAATGCCAAGTGCACCCGACAGCTGACGGTGGATAAAATTGACCTAGAAGGGCATACGCTGGGCGGAGTCCCTGCAACGAAATCAAGTTCATCGGCCACATTGCGATTAGGAAAAAAATATCCTGCAACATTAGTAGAGTGCATTGATGGAGATACAGCAAAGTTTATCGTCAATGGCCGCGAATATACAACCCGCTTTCTATTCATCGATACGCCGGAAAGTACAATCGAAGTCGAGCCGTATGGAAAGGAAGCAAGCCGATTTACTTGTTCCCTCTTAAAACAAGGAAACATCACATTGGAAACTGACGGCAGCACGCTGTTTGATAAGTATCATCGCTTGCTCGCTTGGGTGTGGGTAGGAGACAAATTGCTTCAGGAAGAAGTGACCAAAGCAGGACTGGTCGAAGACTTTTACGATTACGGGGATTATAAATACGAAGGTCGAATCCGCGACGCCATGGCGGAGGCGAAACGAAACGGCGCGGGAATGTATGGCCGTTCATCCGCGCAAAAACCTGATTCCTCCCGTCAGCAGCAAACAGCGGAAGAAAAAACGGAAAGCAAAAAAACAACACCCGCACCAAACTCACCGGCACAAGAAAATGAAGCGCAGCACGATGATCAGCAAAAACAGCACGATGCAGAGTCCGACAAAACAAATTCATTCCTTTACTTGCTTATTGGCGCAGTTGCGATTATCATTATTTACGCTTTCGCCCGCAAATAATAGATACGGCTATATGCAGCGTCCCGCCCGAACGAACAAAACAAAAGGAGCTAACAACTAGCTCCTTTTGTTTTATAATGACTACCGGGACCTGTTACTGCTCCGGCAGCAACTCTTCAATCACCGACTGCTCGGACAAATGAGCCGCTGTGGAGAAAGAAGCGCCATTTAGCCGCTTAAAGCCATATTTCTCTAACCTCTCTATTTGCTCTTCCGTCAAGTCGTTATAAGCAATCACCGAAGGGGTTCCTGATGACTTATAAATTAAATTGCCTGTTACCGGACATTGAAACGCATCAGCGACAAATCCTTCCCCGTCTTGAATCGTAAATAAGCGAACCGGCATCACATCCATACATTTCCCTCTTTCTACGGTGTATTTCTTTATTACAATTGTCCAATCCCACCGTATTCTATACAATTCTTTTGCCAACAATGATCAAATCCCGTTCGATCCCTTCTAGCTCCGCAACCTTCGGGAAATGCCCCCATGTTTCAAAGCCAAAGCGGGCAAAAAGCCGCAAGCTTGGCTCATTATGCGCAAAAATAAACCCTAAAAGGGTTTTTATCTCCAAACTAGGCGCTTCCTCAATCGCTTTTTGAAGAAGCTGTGTGCCAATTCCTCTTCCCCGATATGCCTCGGAAATATAAATGCTAATTTCCGCTGTATGACGATATGCCGGCCGCCCATAAAACGACTGAAAACTAAGCCATGCGCACACATGACCGTCCAGCTCCACAACCCAGATCGGGCGCGTATGCGGATCGTGCGCGAAAAACCATGCTTCCCTGCTCTCAACAGTCACTGGTTCGAGATCTGCTGTTACCATTCTTGTCGGAATCGTTTCATTGTATATCTGAACGATTGCTGGTAAATCTTCTCTGTTTGCATTTCGAATCATCGTATCTCCACCTTATGGAATAATATACCTCTGCAGAAAAGAATACCATAATTATCGTTCAAAATGACATACTCCTTGTTGTAATTATCATGATGTAGTATGAAACAGGGAGGAATTTTTATGTAAAAAAATGTGCAAAACGGTAAAGACTAGCTATGTAAAACGATCTATATTTGGAGGAAACCAATGAAAAACTGGGATGTACTAATATCGTATTTACGCCTTCCTGTTTTGGTACGATTGTTGTTAGTTGGAAGTATAATGATCGTCTTTTTCGGAACATTGATTCATTTCGTTGAACCATCTACATTTCGCAATGTATTCGATGGAATATGGTGGGCCATTGTGACAACCGCGACGATCGGTTATGGCGATATGGTGCCGAAGACGTTTGCCGGGAAAATCATCGCCATTTCCCTCATTTTGTTAGGAACGGGAGTCATCACCACTTATTTCGCTACATTATCCGCAGCCGCTGCGGCAAAAGAGTCTATGTTATCGAGCGGACAACTGCGTTACATGCAGAAAGGGCATATCATCATTGTCGGTTGGAATGAACGGGCGCGCGAGGTAATAGCAAAATTAACGAAATATCACTCATCGCTTCGATGCGTGATTATCGATGCGACTTTACAGGAACTTCCGGTTTCCTATAAAAATGTTCATTTTATTAAAGGAAATGCCAGTTACGATGATGTGCTTCATAAAGCGAACATTGCCGAAGCGCAAATGATTTTAATTACAGCCGATCAGCATAAAAATGAAGCAGAAGCAGATAAAGATTCGATTTTAACATTGTTGGCGGCCAAAGGACTTAATCCTTGTATATATGCGATCGTTGAAATTTTAACAGAACAGCAAGTGAATAACGCAAAACGGGCTGGCGCCGATGAAGTCATTCAGACCAATTTGCTGTCAAGCTTTGCGATGGCAAACAGCCTTCAGTCGCCAGGGGTATCGAAAGCGACGGAAGAGTTGCTTCATCAACTTCATAATAGAAAACTACAGCTTATCGATGCGGAAGGATTATTCATCGGAAAAACATTTTTTGAAATCAGCCAAATATTATTAGACAAACAAATAATTTTAATCGGTATAATGAGGGGAGAAGAAGGATATATAAATCCTTCTCCACATTTTTTGATCGAAAAGGGAGACCGTTTGTTCGTGATCATGACTTAATCAAGCAGTTGGCTTTCTAAATCTTTGACAAGCGCTTTTCCAATGTCAATATATTTTTCCGGAAACGTCGCATCAGGGTCTTGCGGCTCCGCAAATTGGTTAAAAGCTGCGCCAAGATTGCCGCCATCGGCGTGGTCATCAATCCCTATTTGATACTTATGGGACAATAAAAATGGCCTGCCGAGCTTGACGGTTGTTCCATGGGAATCGAGCTGCCCGTCAATTGCTTCAAACGGAACGCGCAAAAATTGATATCCTGCTTCATCGTCAATTTTATAATCGAACGAACCATGATCATAATCCCAATTTCCACCAATCGTATAACCAAGCGGTTTTAACAACTGCTCCAGCTTATATAACGGAAACGTCTTTCCTTCTAATCGTGAAGGAATTTCAATCATCGCAAACACCCTCCTTTTTCATCTATGTTTCCCTATTTAGCGATAATTTAAAAAAATTTCATTCTACTCATCCCTTCGAAAATAATGTTTCCCGATTGCCAATGTCATCGACCGCTAATCTGCAAAATGCTAAAAACAAAAAATCAACAGCCCTTCCGTTTGCGGGAAGGGCTGTTGTTGATCAGCGGCTATATCATGGTATTTCTGTAAACTGTTCGACAGCGCAGTTGTTTTTGCCGCTGTCTGCACAGAAGAGATCACATCAGAGGTATTATAAAACATCAGGAGGATGACGAACCGCGCCAAGTTATTTTTGTTGTTGGGAGTGGCTATTCATTGGAAGGCTTTTTGGCTTTTCCGCTATTTCTTTAGAAAATTCCATGGTCGCTAAATTTGGCATTCTTCTTTGATTCATAAAGCTGTTTATGCCACGCATCGCCCGCTGAATCGGATTTGGCGTCATATAATAAGCGTTGCGTCTCCTTCTCATGCTGAAAGCAGCTGCGGCAATTCCCAGCCCCAATATAGTCCATATGGCGTTGTTATTGCTTCGGCGTCCTGTTAAGCGCAATAACTGATTCCACATTCCTCTATTACTCCCAAAATTAAATAGACGGTTCATGATCTGTACACTCCTCTTTTCGGATTTCCCTTGCGCTCGAAAAAATTTTCTTTTCGAGCATTTATTAATGTGCGTTAGAGAAGCAAGTTCATGTATGGAAAACACTACTTAATGACACCGTGTATTTCTTGTATTATTGCTCCCGATTGCCAAAATAAAGCGCAAAAAACTAGAATAAAGAGGAATTACAACTTCATATTTCCAAAACGATTATTTATGCCATGAAAAAAGGGCTCTCCATAAGGAAAGCCCTTCTTATTATTTTAATCGCTTTTCAAGTTCTGCTTTTTTCTCTTCATATCCAGGTTTGCCTAAAAGCGCAAACATGTTGACTTTATACGCTTCTACCCCTGGCTGGTCAAATGGATTTACCCCTAACAAGTAACCGCTCATCGCACACGCTTTTTCAAAGAAATAGACGAGATAGCCAAACGTATATTCATTTAGTTCCGGAAGGGTAATCACTAAATTCGGCACTCCGCCATCCGTATGGGCAAGAAGCGTTCCTTCAAACGCCTTCGTATTGACAAAATCAACCGTTTTTCCTGCCAAATAGTTCAGTCCATCTAAATCGTTTTCTTCTGCTTCAATAACTAAATCATGGCGCGGTTTTTCGACTTTCAATACCGTTTCAAACAAATCGCGGCGTCCTTCTTGGATATATTGCCCTAATGAATGAAGGTCAGTCGAGAAGTTGGCCGATGCAGGGAAAATCCCTTTTTGATCTTTCCCTTCACTTTCGCCAAACAGCTGTTTCCACCATTCCGCAAAATATTGCAGCGCAGGTTCATAGTTAATGAGCAGTTCAATTGTTTTTCCTTTGTTATACAAAATGTTCCGAATCGCCGCATATTGATAAGCAGCGTTTTCTTCGAGTTCTGAACTGCTAAAGTCTTCGCGCGCTTGCGCCGCCCCTTTCATCATTTCTTCGATGTTTGCGCCGCTTACCGCGATCGGAAGAAGCCCTACCGCAGTTAATACAGAATAACGGCCGCCGACATCGTCCGGAATGATAAACGTTTCATATCCTTCCGCCGTCGCAAGTGTTTTTAATGCGCCGCGCGCCCGGTCTGTTGTCGCATAAATACGTTTGCGCGCTTCTTCTTTCCCGTATTTTTCTTCCAAAAGCTTACGGAAAATACGGAACGCAATAGCTGGTTCTGTCGTTGTTCCCGATTTAGAAATAACGTTAATCGAGAAATCTTTTCCTTCAAGTAAGTCCATTACTTCTTTCATGTATGTCGAACTAATGTTGTTGCCGACGAAAATGATTTGCGGCGTATTTCGCTTTTCTTTCGGAAGCGCATTATAAAATGAATGATGAAGCATTTCGATCGCTGCACGCGCTCCCAAATACGAACCGCCGATTCCGATGACTAATAATACGTCGGAATCCGCTTGAATTTTTGCGGCCGCTTTTTGAATGCGGGCAAATTCTTCTTTGTCATAATTCACCGGCAAATCAAGCCAGCCTAAAAAATCATTGCCCACTCCGGTTTTTTCATGAAGGGAATGGTGAGCAACTTTCACCGCATCGCGCAAATATGTAAGCTCATGTTCGCCAAAGAACGATAATGCTTTTGAATAGTCGAAACGAATATGTGTCATACGCTCGATCCTCCAAACAAAAATGTTTTCCCTTTTTACACTTTAACGAAACAATCAGAAGGAATCAAGTCGCGCCCTATCGTGTAAACGAATTCATTTTGAACATTTCATGGCCATAAACAAAATAAAAGAGGCAGCCGCTGCTGCCTCTTTTCCCAATTACAATGATGCACGTAAAATCGCAAGCACATCGTCTCGATTTAATTCTTTGAACTTCCCAAACTCACCATTCGCCATCGCCTTATCGGCAATTAATTCCAAACTTTCTTCACCAATTCCGTAATCCGCAAGCCGTGATGGCGCTCCGATGCTCGACCAAAATTCGCGCAGTTTTTCAATTCCTTCTAACGCTGTGTCCCGCTCCGATTTTCCTTCTGGATTTACACCAAAAACGCGAACGGCTAATTGTGCAAACCGGCTAACATTTTCATCAAGCACATGTTTCATCCAGTTTGGAAATAAAATCGCAAGCCCCCCAGCGTGCGGAATATCATAAACAGCCGAAACCGCATGTTCAATGTTATGTGTCGCCCAATCGCCGCGCACTCCCATTTGTAAAAAGCCATTGAGGGCAATGGTGCCGCAGTATAAAATCGTTTCCCGCAGCTCATAATTTTGTAAGTCGTTGACTAGTTTCGGCGCCGCTTCCATTACTGTGCGCAATACCGCTTCACACATCCGGTCTTGAAGCGGAGTATTCGTTGTATGATGGAAATATTGTTCCAGCACATGGGACATCATATCGACGATTCCGTAAACCGTATGATCCTTTGGAACGGTTAGCGTATATGTCGGATCAAGAATTGAAAATTGCGGGAACGTTGCCGGGCTGCTCCAACCATATTTTTCTTTCGTCTCCCAGTTCGTAATCACCGAACCAGAATTCATTTCCGAACCGGTTGCCGCAAGCGTCAATACAGTTCCAAACGGAAGCGCTTCTGAAACCTTTACTTTCTTTGTGATGAAATCCCACGGATCGCCATCATATTTCGCACCCGCAGCAATCGCTTTCGTACAGTCAATCACACTTCCCCCGCCAACGGCAAGCAAAAACTCGATTCCTTCTTTTTTACAAATTTCCACACCTTTTCGTACCGTTGACAAGCGCGGATTCGGCTCCACACCTGGAAGTTCTGTTACTTCCACGTTCAATTCATTCAATAGACGAATGACTTCATCATACAATCCGTTCCGTTTAATGCTGCCGCCGCCATAGACAAGCAGTATCTTTTTTCCATAACGAGGTATTTCCTCTTTCAGCTGCTCAATTTGCCCCTTTCCAAAAATCAACTTCGTTGGGTTTCGAAAAGTAAAATTTTGCATATGTATCCATCCCTCCTTTGTCTCTATTATGGAGGCTGCTTCCTTTGGATGTAAAGTAATTAATTTTTTTCACAAACTATGCATATTTTCCGTGAGTATTATGCATTCTATAAGCGAACGATTGAAAAATTTTAAGGAGGAACTTACCGATGAGCGCACTTCAGCGTATTGCACTATTTCTTACGATTATCGGCGCTATTAACTGGGGATTAATCGGTTTTTTTTCAATTTGATTTAGTAGCAGCTATATTCGGCGGGCAAGATTCCGCATTATCACGCGTCATTTATGGACTCATTGGTATTGCCGGACTCATTAACCTTGCGCTTCTTTTTAAGCCTGCAGAAGAGCTAGGGCGCACAGAACCAAAAACTTCCCGGACATAAAAAAGTAAAACACTCACCTTGTAAAAGGGTGGGTGTTTTACTTGGATAGGTCTTCTTTTTTCGATTGTTCGATCCATTCCTGCAGCTTTTCCTTTAATGTGTTAAACCCTGGGTTTAACGGCATTTTCACTTTCATGTGCCGTTTTCTCTTTTTTCCTTGTCTTTCTTCCACCGCTCTCATGGACAGGCTGACCCGTTTTGTTTGTGGATCGATGGACAATACTTTTACGATTATTTCATCACCAACATTGACGTAATCTTTAATGTTTTTGACAAACTCATGAGAAATTTCCGAAATGTGAACAAGTCCTTGCGTCTCTTCGTCTAGTTCCACAAAGACGCCGTACGGTTGAATGCCAGTAACCTTTCCTTTCACGATACTCCCTACTTCAATATGAGACAAACAAAACACTCCTATTTTCCTAATTGAATATGTGTTTTTATATTATAACATAATTTTTGTCCAATAGAAAAATATGTTCTGCCATCCCAATGATGGAATGGCAGAACATTCATGGCTACAATCGATCTAAAAAGCGTTTCATTCGTTTGATCGCTTCTTGCAGCTGTTCCATTGAGGAAGCGTAAGAACAGCGAATATATCCTTCCCCGCTTGCGCCAAATACGTTTCCAGGTACGACCGCAACTTTTTCCTCCAACAACAATTTCTCTGCAAATTGTTCGGATGTCAGCCCAGTCGATTGAATAGACGGAAATGCATAAAACGCTCCGCCAGGCATATGACAGCTAAGCCCAATTTCATTTAACGATTGCACAAAATAGTTGCGGCGGCGCCGATAGCTTTTTCTCATATATTCGACATCTTGCTCTCCGTTTCTTAACGCTTCAATCGCACCGTATTGCACCATCGTCGGCGCACACATCATCGCATATTGATGAATTTTTAACATCGCTTGTAAAATTTCCGCAGGCGCCGCAGTAAATCCAAGCCTCCAGCCCGTCATGGCAAATCCTTTCGAAAAACCAGAAATCAAAATGGTCCGCTCCCGCATTCCATCTACCGCCGCAAAGCTTATGTATGAATCGTCATACGTCAGCTCTGCATAAATTTCGTCCGAAATAATAAGCAAATCATGTTTTTTTGCGATTTGCGCAATTGCTTCTAGCTCTTCTTTATGGAGCACCGTCCCTGTCGGATTGTTTGGTGAACAGATGATGAGCGCTTTTGTTCGATCGGTAATAACCCGCTCGATTTGATCTGCACGAAGCTTGAAATGGTCATCCCCATTTGTTTCTACCGGAACAGGCACTCCTCCTGCCAACGTAACAAGCGATTCATAAGCAACAAAGCTAGGCTCAACAACGATCACTTCATCCCCAGGATTCACCGTCGCCCGCAGTGCTAAATCAATTGCTTGGCTTGCGCCGACCGTGACAAGAATTTCTGTTTCGGGATCGTATTCAATATGGAATTTTCGGGCTAAATAAGCGGCAATTTCTTGACGAAGCTCTAAAAGTCCAGCGTTTGCCGTATATGATGTATATCCTTGCTCAAGCGACAAAATACATGCTTCACGTATGTTCCATGATGTGACAAAGTCAGGCTCGCCCACCCCTAGAGAAATAACTCCTTCCATGCTGGAAGCAAGATCAAAAAAACGGCGAATTCCTGACGGCTTCAGACGAGCGACTGTTTCCGACAAATAGGATTTCTTTGTTCGTTGCATCATGGCGCCATCACGATGCGACGATCTTGATCTCCTTGGTCAAACACCGTACCGTCATGTTTATATTTTTTCAATATAAAATGAGTCGTCGTCGAAATGACGGAATCTAACGTTGATAATTTTTCAGAAACGAATTGCGCCACTTCCGACATAGAACGCCCTTCAATGACAACGGATAAATCATACGCTCCTGACATTAAATAAACGGATTTTACTTCTGGAAAACGATAAATGCGCTCCGCCACTTCATCAAACCCTACTCCTCGTTTTGGCGTTACTTTGACATCAATCATCGCCGTAACTCCTTCATGTCCGTCTACTTTTCGCCAGTCGACAAGCGCCGCGTACTGCACAATCACTTTCATTTCCTCAAGTTTTTTCATGATCGCTTCTGTTTCTTTCACGGATAACGATACCATTTTTGCCAGCGTTTCGATCGGAATACGCGCGTCTTTTTCTAATATTTCGATAATTTCTATTTCTTTTTCGGTCAGTTTCACTCTCCATCCCCCCGATAAACATTTTCACATAAATTCTATCAATTTGCACGAAAAAATGGCAAATAATACAACTATGCTACAATAAATTATGAGAGGTGGCGAACGATGGCAACATCGCAACCAAGTGCGCAAACAATCCAGTTAAATAATATTCAGCTTTATTACGAAGCATACAATATGGAACAAAAACGCTCTGTATTTGTTGCGCATCCATCGTCTGTCCACACCTTCCAAGCAAAAATGTTGAGCATACAAAAATTATAAGCGATAATCCTTAAAAAAAGAAGGGAGAGGACGCATTTTATGTATTCGTTTGACGATGTCATCGACCGCCGCAATACCCACTCCCTGAAATGGGATGATACAGAGCGCGTTTTTGGAGCGAAAGACGTGCTGCCATTGTGGGTAGCGGATATGGATTTTCCAGCCCCTCAAGCCGTCATAAAAGCGCTGCATGAACGAATTGCACACGGTATTTTCGGATATACAGTCATTCCCAATTCGCTAAAAGACGCCATAAAGAATTGGCTCAAGTTGCGGCATCAATGGGAGATTGAACCATCCTGGCTTTCGTTTTCTACTGGTGTAGTGCCGGAGATTGCCAATGCCATCGAAGCGTTTACGGAACAAAATGACCGCATCGTCGTCTTTACGCCTGTATATCCTCCGCTGTTTCAGCTTGTTAAAAAACATCAGCGCACGCTTGTAACAAGCCCTTTGCGACTTGCAGAAAACCGCTATGAAATCGATTGGGAAGATTTCGAGAAAAAAATTCAAGGTGCCAAATTATTGCTGTTATGCAGCCCTCATAACCCTGGAGGTCGTGTTTGGACATATGAGGAATTAACGAAAATAGGGGAATTATGCATCAAACATAACGTCATCGTCGTTTCCGACGAAATTCACGCCGATTTGACATTTCTGCCGCACCGACATGTTCCGTTCGCTTCGATTGATCCGGCATTTGCGGAAAACAGCGTCACATGCATCGCTCCGACGAAAACATTTAACCTTGCCGGACTGCAAGCGGCCGCTGCGATTATTCCAAACGAAACATTAAAACGGCAATTTAACAAAGTACAACAACGGCAAGGCTTTTTTACACTCAACACCTTCGCGGTTGCCGGCACCGAAGCAGCTTACCGGCACGGTCAGGAATGGCTCGATGCATTATTGCGATATTTACAAGAAAATATTGATTACTTATGTTCTTACATAGAAGCAAACTTGCCAAAACTTCGTGTCATTCGCCCTGAAGCGACATATCTCGTGTGGATCGATTGCCGGCAACTAGATGTGACAGAACAACAACTAAGGCAGCTTCTTTTAGAGAAAGGGAAGATTGCTGTAGAATTTGGAAGCAAATTCGGAGAAGAAGGGAGAGGATTTATTCGCATGAATGTTGCTTGCCCGCGAAAAACGTTAGAAGATGCTCTTTTCCGCCTATCAGTTGCGTTGCAATAGCTTTCATCTTCGAACAACGAACGAGATTTTAAAAAATAAGAAAAGGCTCTTTCCTTTACACAAGGTAGAGCCTTTTTATCTATTTTTTAATTTCACCACATGCAATTCGTCCACCAGCATCTCCAGCCGGCTGTGTCATCCCATCATCTTTTCTTTCATGGATGACAATCGCCGTCCCGTCTTTTGTCAACAGCGAACCTTTCCGTCCTTCTTTCAGCGTCACATTTGGCGCTGTCAATTCCACGTTTACCGTTCCGTCCTCTTTTACGATAATATTAGGCAAGTCCCCAGCATGAGCCCCTTCTGGATGAAGCAATCCATGTTTCTTTCCATCTGGATTGTAGTGGCTTCCAGCCGATTGAAAGTCCGGCTTTTTGCAAACTCCTTTTTCATGAATGTGAATCGCGTGCTCACCAGGCGGAAGTCCCTCCAAATCCAGTTTCAATTTAACGCCTTTCGCTTGTTCTGATAGTTTTATCGTACCGATCGAATCACCGGCACTATTAATCATATTAACTTCTAAATTCGTCACGTTTTCCTTTTTACAACCGGCGGCAAATAAAAACACCGCCAGTAACAAACCTAACTTTTGAAACACAAAACCCCTCCAGCAACACCTTTTTACATATAGTATTGCCAAAGGGGAAAACAATTAAACCATCATTTTTCATTATGAACAATATTGTCTTTCTTTAATTGTTCTTCTAATTCCTTTGCCTTTTCTTCCTGACGTTTCGAAATTTTTATGATCAGCCGCATCGTTAAAATTGCGGCAATAAGAAAAATCGTACATGTGATGGCAGCTGGAATGTACTCTCGTTTATCTTCAGGAAAATATAAAAAAGTCCAGTTTAATATATATGGAATGATCATCGTTCGACAACCTCTCACGCATAAAATGATACATCAATTATTATATTATCATAAACCAAGCGAAAAATCCGCCAAAAAAGCGACCTTTAAAGAGCAAACTTTTTTCTTAGCTGAGTGAAATCAATCCGTTCCCCAATCGTTGGCGGCTTTGTCTTTGCTAAATATTTTTTGTCATTTTCCACCAATCGAAAAATGTTATAAGTGGTAAAAGCATCGTCTAAAGCACAATGCGCTTTCCCGACTCCTTCATTTCCATATTCTTGGATCGCTTTTCGCAGTCCCGTCTGATTTTTGTCGCCAAAAAACAATTTATATTCCATCGCTAAATCGCGGTGCTCTCCTGTAAATGGAAATGGCAAATTAGCATTCATACAGTTTTCCCGTAACACTTTCATATCCATGCTTCCCCACGTAACCACCGTGCTTGGCCTCGAACGATCGTATTGATGCAACAGCGCAACTAGTTCATGAAAACTCATTCCTTGATCTACTTGCTCTTGCGTAATATTTAAAAATGATTTGCACCGATCTGTAAGCACGGGAAATCGCATTGGTTTCACGTAAGATGAAAATTGGTCACATACTCGGTCATCAACAACTACGACAAGCCCGACTTCAATAATTTCCGGAAAAAATCGTCTTGGTTCCGTCTTCGTCTCTGGCATCGTAAATTCAAAATCAAGGAATAAATATTGTTGTGCTGCGGACATACCTTTTCCCTCCTTTCTTGCTTCATAGAGTAACGAACGATCGTTACTACTATTATATCACGGGGAAACGATATTTTATTTCCCTTTTTCAGAAAATATAAAAAAAGGGCGTAAGCCTGATATATACGAGATATATAAAAGTGGGGCATAAGTTATATAATTAATGGGGAAGTAGGAAAATTATGATGAATAAACTAGCGATTTACTATCCAAATCTTACTTCTAGCAATTTATGAAGCATTTGTACTCCAAGCAAGCCTATTCGTACTTAAACGGAACAGGTTTATTATCTTCAGTGATTTTTATTAAAGGGCTTCTTCTTGATTCGTTTCAACGAAACGGATATTTCTTCAAAAAGAAAAAAAGGGACTTTTTTACAGCCCCCTGTGATGAAACAGTGCAAGTGCGCCTTTATTAAGCCTATTCGCTTGCCATTGAGAGAGCCGCCTTTATTCCTTTTGATTGCGGAGATCGTCCCGAACGGTTCTTTCCCATAGTTCAACCCCGGAATAATAAGCGGCACGGCTGATAAAATGCGCTGCAACTGGAGAGGTCATAAAAATGAAGACAACTCCTAATAAAAGACGGGAATTAAAATGACCTTCTTGGATGAAAAAATGAAAACACGTGCCAAGTAAAATAAACATAATCCCAAGTGTGGTGCTTTTACTGATAGCATGGCTTCTTGTATACACATCTGGCAGCCGAATCGCTCCGATAGCTGAAATTAACACTAAAATAGCACCAACAACCACGAAGAAAATAACAACTGCATCAGCGATCCCTTTCACGTTCGATGATCACACCTTTCTGTAAAAATTTTGCAAACGCCACCGTTCCAAGGAAAGCTAAAATACCAATTAACAAAATCACTTCAAGAAACGCACTCGTTTCTAATATGATGGAGAAAATCGCTACAATTCCTGCCAAACAAATTCCCATTGCATCAAGTGCAATCACTCGGTCAGCAACGCTCGGCCCTTTCACAACCCGATAAAGAAAACAAAACATGGCAATGGACAGGATAACAAGCGCAATATTAAAAATAACCGTCATTTGCTCACCTCCAGAATCGTCTTTTCAAACGATTCTTTTATTTGTTTAATCGTCTCCTCGACATTAGGAGCATCAAGTGCGTGGACATAAAGCGTATTACGGTCTTCCGACACATCTACAACGAGCGTTCCGGGAGTTAATGTAATTAGGTTAGATAGCACCGTGATTCCCCAGTCTTTTTTTACCTCAAGCGGCAGCGCGAAAATACACGGTTGAATATTCATTGACGGAGCTAATATCACTTTTAGGACAGCAATATTCGACAACAACAGTTCTTTCAAAAAGATAAGAATAAGCTTGCATATCACAAGAAAAGGGATGACATAGAAACGAGAGTGAAAATATCTTCTTAACATGAAAATAATCAGTAAACCAAGAATGTACCCGACAATGAAGGTGGAAGCATTAAACGAAGCGGAAAGAAACATCCAGACAAATGCTAATAAAACATTCAGCAATATTTGTAATGCCATTCGTCTCTACTCCTTTAACACCGACTCGATATAAATCGCTGGATCCGCTAGCACCGATATGGCTTGTGACACGAACGGACGAACAAATTCAATTCCGACTCCATATAAAACCGTCAATCCTAGCAACATAGCGATAGGAATATAAAGTGTGCGAATTTCTTTTGCTTCATATCCTTTTTGTTCGCCCCAACATCCATAAACAAAAATTTTCATAATAGAATAGAGCACGAACAAACTCGACAGCAAAATAACGAGAGCAGAAAGAAGCTGGCCGTCAGCAAAACTGGAGCGAACAATAAGCGTTTTTCCTATAAAGCCGCTGAACGGCGGGATGCCTGCAAGCGCGAGAGCAGAAAGAAACACCATCCATCCTAACAGCGGATAGGTTTTCATTAATCCACTAAATTGATTCAACTGATTCGTTCCCGTAACATACGCAATCGCTCCAATAATCAAAAACATCGTTGTTTTCATCACCATATCTTGCAGTAAATAAAAGACAGTACCTTCCAAACTTTCGTTCGTCATCAGTGAAATCCCAAACGTCATGACACCGACCGCCGCAATAATGTTATAAATAACGATTTGCCGCAAATCACGATAAGCAATTGCCCCGATGACTCCGACAACAATTGTTCCAATGGACAACCATGCTAAAATAGTGTGCGTATAACCTACATCATGATGAAAAATAAGAGTAAATGTACGTAAAATTGAATATACTCCTACTTTCGTAAGAAGGCCGCCGAAAAGAGCCAAAACAGCGGATGGCGGAGCGGAATACGACCCTGGAAGCCAGAAATAAAACGGGAAAATCGCTCCTTTTAACCCGAAAACGATAAGAAACAAAATAGCAATCACCGTTAAAATAGACTGATTTTCCACCTCGGCTACACGAACAGAAAGGTGGGCCATGTTTAACGTTCCAGTTACAGCGTATAAATATCCAACAGCAATAACGAATAGAGCGGATGAAAAAACATTGACGAGCATATACTTAATCGTTTCCCGCAACTGTATTTTCGTTCCTCCCAATACAAGAAGAACATACGAAGATATAAGCATCACTTCGTAAAAGACAAACAAGTTAAAAATATCTCCGGTTGTAAACGCACCATTAATACCAACAAGCAAAAAATAGAAGAACGAATAGTAATAAAATGATTCGCGGCTGCGGCCAATGGTGGCAAAAGAATAAAGCAAGCAGGCAAACGCAATGATGCTTGTCGTCAATACAAGCATGGCAGACAGCATATCCGATACAAGCGTAATACCGAATGGAGCAGGCCAGTTTCCGATATCCAACGTTTGTATTCCTTCCGTATGAACACGGCGTACTAGCATGATGCTAGCGAATATCATTCCTAATGCTCCAAAAACGGATATCGCTTTTTGAGCAGAAATATTCTTCGCGAAAAAAATTAGGACAATAGCAGTAACTAATGGAATGATTATTGGCAATATCAGTAAATTAATCATCTTCTTCCTTTCCCCTCATTTTTTCAATATTATCCGTTCCAATCTCTTGATATGAACGATAAGCGAGAACTAGAAAAAAGGCAGTTACACCAAAGCTGATCACAATCGCTGTCAAAATGAGCGCTTGTGGTATTGGATCCACATATTGTTTCGCCTGTTCTTCTAATAGAGGCGGGGCCCCAGCCTTTAATCCCCCCATTGTTAACAACAGTAAATGTGCTCCATGACTTAGTAAACCGGTTCCGATAATAATTCGGAGCAAACTTTTACTCAATATGAGATAAGTAGCCCCGGCAAACAAACAGCCAATGACAATAATCATGACAATTTCCATTAATCGCTCTCTCCTATCGTTTCAATAATGGTCATCGTAGTTCCGATAACGACAAGATATACGCCTAAGTCGAAAAGAACAGCGGTATGCAGCGATGTTTGGCCTAACAGCGGGAGATGAAAGTGATGGTAAGCATGGGTTAAAAAGGGGACATTAAAAACAAGTCCCCCTATTCCCGTACCGACAGCAAATAAAAGCCCAACACCGATTAAAATTTTATAATCAACTGGAATCATTGATCGAACTGTCTTTATATCGAACGTCAAAAGCAACAACACGATGGCGCCGGAAGTCATTAGCCCGGCAATAAATCCCCCGCCTGGATGATAATGCCCCGCAAAAAAGAGATGAATGGAAAATAAGATGATAATAAACGTCACGACACAGGTCAACGTCCGCAAAATAACGTCGTTCGTTTTCACTATTTCTCTCCTTTCGACATTCGTAGTTTGACCATCACGTAAATGCCCAAAGCTGCAATACCGAGCACACATATTTCAAACATCGTATCAAAACCCCGGAAATCAACTAAAATGACATTGACCATATTTTTTCCCGCGGCTTTTTCATACGTATTTTCCACATAATATTGGGCAATGGTGTCGAAATTTTTTTGGCTATAGGAAAGTAAAGCGATCAAGCTAACTATCACTCCGACCCCTATGGAAATGAGGGCATTTCCCAATCTAAAACGAATCCCTTTTTCATGACGGCTGAGCTGTGGCAGGTGATAAAAGCAAAGCAAAAATAGCGAGACGGAAATCGTTTCAATGACTAACTGCGTCAACGCTAAATCCGGTGCACGGAACAATACGAAGAAAAGAGTGACCGTATAGCCGACGGAACCAAGTGCAATAATGGCGGTTAGACGTGATTTAGCCATGATAGTAGTGATGGTTCCAGCGATGATAATTAGTGATAATACAAGTTCATGAGCCCCTACTGGTGCCAGATGATCAGTTGAAATATGCCATTTTCCTTTCACCAAGATGGAGAAAGCGAGCAACGCAATGAAAGCGGAGAGAATATACACAAAGTAAGTACGGATATAGCCTGTCATATAGCTTTCGGTTAACGTGTACGATCCTCTCTCCATTCCATCTACCATACGGTCATACAGATGATTAAGAGAAAGACGCTTCGGAAATTTTTGATATAGACTTTTCCATCTTGGAAATGTCTTGTACAACATTGTCCCAAGTACAATAACGCTAATCGTCATCCATAGCTCAATGGTCCATCCGTGCCAGTGGCTAATGTGCAGCGCCGATCCTTCCGTGCGAAATGGACCGGTTAAAATCGCATCAGCAGCTGGAGCGATGAGCGTATGTGACAACATGTTTGGGAAAAGTCCAAATACGATGACGAGAAGCGCGAGAACAACCGGAGCAATAAGCATTCCTAACGGCGCTTCGTGCGGTTTCTTCGGCAATTGTTCAGGCTGATAGGAGCCGAAAAACGTTCTGCCGAGTAACAAAAAGCTGTACAAGAACGTAAAAACGCTAGCAATCCATGCAATAACCGGGAATAAAATTCCCCATGTATCAAGCGAAAAAATGTCCGCCTGCAGCACCCGAACCATTGCCGTAAAAAACATTTCTTTGCTTAAAAATCCATTAAACGGTGGCATTCCCGCCATCGATAGCGCACCAATCAACGCAACTGTAAATGTGATTGGCATCACCGTCATTAAACCGCCGAGACGACGAACATCTCTCGTCCCTGTTTCATGGTCAACAATGCCTACGACCATAAACAAGCTTCCTTTAAACGTCGCATGGTTAATCAAATGGAACACTGCCGCCACCGTCGCGATTATATATATATTGTCATCAATAGTATCGTAATGAAACGAGAGCGCTCCAACACCAAGCAGCGACATGATTAAGCCGAGCTGGCTAACGGTAGAATACGCTAATATACCTTTGAGATCCGTCTGCCGTGGAGCGTGAAACGACGCCCAAAACAGTGTCAAAATTCCTATTCCGCCAACTAGCCAAATCCATAACGGCGATACGGCGAATATTGGCGTTAAGCGCGCAACTAAGTAAATCCCTGCTTTCACCATCGTTGCGGAATGCAAGTATGCACTTACTGGCGTTGGCGCTTCCATGGCATCAGGAAGCCAAATATAAAACGGAAACTGCGCAGATTTTGTAAAAGCCCCTAACAAAATTAGCAATAACGCCGGCACAAACAGCGAATGGCCTGCCAGCTCGGAAGATTGGGCAGCTAATTCGCGTATGCTATACGTTCCTCCCATGACGGACAGCAGCAAAAAGCCCCCAAGCAAGGCAAGTCCGCCAAAAATCGTAATCAACATCGATTTCTGCGCCCCGTAACGGGAGCGTTCACGCTCATTCCAATAGCCAATTAATAAGAAAGAAGAAAGCGAAGTTAATTCCCAAAACAAATACAGCACCATTAAATTATCGGAAAGAACGACGCCGAGCATCGCTCCCATAAATAAAAGCAAATATACATAAAAATGATGAAGCTTTTCTTTTTCTTTTGATAAATAATAAACCGAATATAAAATAACAAGGGAACCAATTCCTGTAATTAAGAGTGCGAATAATAAACCTAACCCGTCTACATAAGCAGTAAAATCCAATCCTAGAGAGGGAATCCAAGGTACGGTTTCTATTTGTGTGCCATATTTCTCTGTAATCGAAATATACTGAATAAAGTAGATAAATAAGATGATAGGCAAAGGCAAAATAAACAAACCGGTATGAATAGGGCGAACATACTTATACAGAAACGGAACAAAAATAGCTAATAAAAATGGAGATATAATTGCCCAATGCAACATCGACACCGCTTAATCCTCCTAACTTATATTACTTTAGCTGCCTCATCGCCATATTTTATATACAATAACCTTTTGCTAACTATTTGAAGTGAGGCCAATGCAGCAAACATGCCTATTTTAATTATAAGAAATAGTGAAATGTGCTTCTGACTAACTATTCTACCTTGCATGTTGTCGATATACACTACCATTCATCTTTCCCCATTCCATAAATGGTCGTTCGTTATCATGAATAATATCTATATTATTTACGTTTTTCCTTATGAATGAATTGCGTTTTATTTTATGATAACATTTGAATGTTTTTTTGTTCAATTCAACTTGCTCTCATTGACTAAACCAATGGGGGTTGTCCAACAGCGATACACGTTTCCCCTTTTTGCCCCTTCATGAAGCGACGCGATTTTCTCTTAACCATGTTATAATTGACGAAACAACTCCCATTTCATTGCTCTAAGGTTGGCAAAAAATAAAAAACTCCTCCATTTTTCATTCCGTTCTCCCGCAATGCACATATAGTAATATAGATTATTCACTAATAAGGGGGAACACCACCATGTTTTATGCCTCATTTCCCTTATCCTATCCGATAAGTCCGATAAGGCAGTATCCGCCTGTTAATCCAACTTTTGTATAAAGTCTCCATTGAGATGATTTGTTATGTGCATACTGAAAAAATATTATAGTTGACATAAAAAACATTGTTCGGTACGATTTTGTTAACCGATAAATAAAAGGGGGTTTACATATGAAAGAAACACGCCCAAAATGGCGAGCTATTGACTTAACATTAGTCGGCATGTTTGCAGCATTAATGGCAATTGGAGCAAATATTACGTCGTGGGCGCCATTTCTAGTTATCGGCGGTGTTCCGATTACATTACAAACGTTTTTTTGCGTGCTTGCTGGCGCAATTTTAGGGCGAAGATTGGGAGCAGTAGCAATGATTGTTTATATGCTCATTGGGCTATTCGGCGCTCCTGTGTTTGCACAGTTTGGCGGAGGATTTGGCAGCGTTGCCAGACCAACGTTTGGATTTATTATATCGTTCATTTTTGCTGCTTATGTAACAGGATGGATGATTGAACGGGGAAACGGAAATCCGTCCGTTGTTCGATTTATCACTGCTACGCTCGCTGGTATGGCCATTAACTATCTGATCGGCACCAACTGGATGTATATCGCTTATAAATTTTGGGCGGAAGCGCCTAAAGGATTTTCCTATGCTTTGGCATGGAGTTGGATGATCGTCCCGCTTCCAAAAGACATTATTTTATCCGTGATCGCTGGCATCCTTTCACCGCGAATTTATATGTCTGTCCGTAAATCCGCCTCATACCATCAACGCGTGGCATAGAGTAGCGCTCCCATAAAAACTTTTCATAAAAAAACGTGCATGTGAATCCATGCACGTTTTTTAAAAAAACAATCTAAAGATTTGATAGACAAATCCAGCAATAAGTGCAGAAACAGGCAACGTAATAATCCATGTTAATACAATGCGCTGCGCCACACCCCATTTAACGCCTTTAACGCGTTGTGCCGCACCAACCCCCATGATTGCGGAAGAAATAACATGGGTCGTACTAACAGGCAAGTGAATCGTGGTGGCGCCAAAAATGATCAGAGCGGACGATAAATCTGCCGCCGCCCCGTTGATTGGGCGGATTTTCATAATTTTTCCCCCAACCGTTTTAATAATTTTCCATCCACCTACTGCGGTTCCAAGCCCCATGGCCGTCGCTGCAGAGATTCTAACCCATTCCGGAATATCTGTCGATGTATGATAGCCAGCGGCAATCAGTGCCATTGTGATAATCCCCATTGCTTTTTGGGCATCGTTTGTTCCGTGTGTATATGCTTGTAACGAGGCTGTCACGACCTGAAACATACGGAACCCTTTTGTCGTGCGTGACAAATTGGCATTTTTAAATATGAAACGGAATAGAGTCATCATCACAAAGCCGACTCCCAAAGCAAGGAAAGGAGAAATCACAAGAGACTCCATAATTTTCAAAAATCCTTCATAATGCAAAATATCAAACCCTGCTGCAGAAATCGCCGCGCCTGCAACCGAACCAATCAACGCATGCGAAGAACTGCTTGGAATTCCGTAATACCACGTAATTAAATTCCACGCAATGGCTGCTGTCAATGCCGCTAAAATGACGACGGAACCGTTCTCGAGTGCGAATGGATCAACAATATCTTTCGTAATCGTTTTTGCAACACCAGTAAATGTCAATGCGCCAATAAAGTTCATTGTCGCCGCTAAAATAATCGCTTGTCGTGGCGCTAATGCTCTTGTTGATACCGATGTTGCAATGGCATTGGCAGTATCATGAAACCCGTTAATAAAATCAAATGCCAACGCAAAAATGACAATAAGAGCCGTAAGTAAAAATATCATATCCATAAAAACAACGTCCCCTTTTATGCGTTACGCATGATGATTGTTTCAATCGTATTCGCCACATCCTCACAACTATCCGCAATTTCCTCTAACATTTCATATAGTTCTTTATATTGAATGATCTTAATCGGGTCTTTTTGCTCTACAAATAAATTTTTGATCGAAGCACGTAAAATTTCATCGCATTTTGTCTCATAATCCTTAATTTTAATGGCATGTGTCCGCATATCGAGAAGCTTTTTCTGAGACAACAATTTAAGTGCATTAACAATTTCAATCGTGCTTTGATAAATATTATTAAAAAATTGCACCATATGATCATCAATTTCCGTAAATGAAAACATTTCGAAGCGGGCGGAACATTGTTCTAGCCCATCTAACACATCGTCCATCTTCATTGCTAATTGGTGAATGTCTTCGCGCTCAATTGGCGTAATAAACGTTTTATTTAATTCGACAACAAGCTCATGAATATAGGAGTCGCCCTTGCGCTCATATTCTTTCATCACACGCGCAAATTCTTTCAAATCGCTGACATTACGGATTTTATACTCGACAAAATATTGCGCCGCTTCTTTCACATTTTCGGAAATCGTAAATAATAAATCAAAAAAGACATCTTTTTTTGGTGAAAAAATCATATGAAAACCCCCATTTATTTAACGTATGGAAATTTGGCCACCGTGTTCTATTTTAGCAATAAATGTCGAATTTACAATGAACATATAAAAAATTTACACTAAATTTACATTACCTTAACATTTTATAAATATTTTTTAAGTATATCATTCCAAAAAGAAAACGAAGCCATACAAGTCGGCTTCGTTTTTCATATTATTCTTATTCGAATCGCTCCACCAACGTCGCAAGCGTGCGAACCATTACCCCAGTAGCTCCAGACGGTCCGAGATCATGCTCTTTCGAAGTAACGGATGTTCCCGCAATATCAAGATGAACCCACGGTGTATCTTCCGCAAATTCACCGAGAAACGCACCGCCCATAATCGCATGTCCTTCTCGTCCTGGTGAATTATTAAGGTCTGCAATTTTACTGCTGCGTACACGTTCCTTATCCTTTTCCGTAATTGGCAAGCGCCAAATAAACTCCCCTGTTTCCGCAGACGCTTCTAACACTTGCTCAAATAACGCTTCGTTATTGGTCATCGCACCCGTTGTATGAACGCCAAGCGCTACAATGACACCGCCCGTTAGCGTCGCGACATCAATTAAATAGCTGGCGCCATGATGTTTCGCATATGTAATGGCATCTGCTAAAATAAGACGGCCTTCTGCATCGGTATTTTTTACTTCAATCGTTTTTCCGCTCATCGATGTAATCACATCGTCCGGTTTAAACGCTTCACCGCTAATCATATTGTCAGTAGCCGGAATGACAGCAACAACATTTTGTTCTGGGCGAAGCTCCCCGATAATTTCCATCGTGCCAAGCACTGCCGCCGCACCAGCCATATCTGTTTTCATATCGACCATGCTTTCACGTGGTTTAAGGGAGTAGCCGCCAGTATCAAACGTCACTCCTTTTCCGACAAGCCCGATGACGTTTTCCCACGTTTCTTTCCCTTGGTATTTGAGGACGATCATTTTTGGCGGATTTTTGGAGCCTTGGTTCACAGCGAGAAACGCTCCCATTCCGAGCTTTTCCATATCGTCTTTTTCCAGAATTTCATATTCAAACTCATATTTGTTTGCTAATTCCACTGCGTAATTCGCTAAATCTGCCGCGGTTAATAAGTTGCTAGGCGTATTGACCAACGTGCGCGCCGAGTTTGTCGCTTTTCCGTATACGGAGCCGACAAACACGCTTGCTTCGATTTCTGCTTGATCGGCTTCTGTGTAAATCGTAATTGATTCGATCCGCTTTTCTGGTTCGTTCTTTTTTTGTTTATATCCAGGAAATTCGTATGTCGCAAGGTAATAAGCTTCCGAAAGCGCATGTGCCGCATCATTTGCGTCAATATCTTTTGTTACAAACGTATCTAAAGCGATTGCCGCTTCCGTTCGTTTTGCTTGTTTTAATGTTTTAAACAGCTTGCCAAACGCTTCTCTCAATAAATCAAATGTCAACGCTTCTTCTTTTCCTAATCCGACAAAATAAAGTCGTTTTACTCCCGCTTGATTGAGAGTATGTACTTTGGAAATTTGCTTTTTCTTGGCGGAAATATCCCCTTCTTTCAACAAAACCGATACTTGTCCGCCAAGGCGGCGATCACATTCGGCAATAATTCCGTCTAACGGCTGATTTTTTTCAAACATCCCAACCACTAGCACTTCATGCGTTGTATCAAGGGACAGCTGCTGTTTAATGGTAAACATCTCATCATCTCTCCTTACGATACGGTTTCTTTTTCCATTATATCGAAATACAATGACTATTTCGACATTCCAAACTCATCATAATTCCAGTGGATAATGTTGACAATCTTATCTTCTCCCCTTTTTTCAAAATATCACAAGGAAACAGCATACGCATGTGGAATGAAAAAAGAAGGGAGCATATTGTTCCCCAATGACAAATGGAAGGAGAAGTGCGATGAGACTTATTTCGCTTTGTCCAAGCAACACGGAATTGCTCGCTTATTTAGATATGCACGACCACCTTATTGCCGTAGACAATCATTCCGATTGGCCATCTTCCGTATGCCATCTCCCGAGAGTCGGTCCCGACTTAAATATCGATATGGAAAAGGTAGAAGCAATGAAACCGGATTTAGTGCTTGCTTCTTTAAGCGTTCCAGGTATGGAACGAAACGTACAAGAACTGCAGAAACGGAACATTCCCCACATCGTTTTTGCGCCAAATTCATTGCACGATATTGCAGATGATTTGCTCCGTCTCGGTGAAACACTTGGCCAAAAAGAAACGGCACAAGCCGTCGTTCGCCGCTATCACTCGTTTATAGAGAAATATCGCCAGCTGTCCGCGAATATTAAGCATCCTGCGCGGCTGTATTGGGAGTGGTGGCCAAGGCCGATTTTTACACCTGGTAAAACAAATTGGCTAACAGAAATTAGCCAACTAGCCGGGGCAACGAATATTTTTGCCGATATCGAGCAAGCAAACGTGCAAACCAACTGGGATGAGGTGATAAAGCGAAATCCTTCTCATATTTGCCTCGTCTGGGTTGGCGTGCAGACAAAAAAAATGAATAAAGATGCTGTCAAAAATAGACTTGATGCAGAGAAAGTGGACGCTATCCTTACAGAGAGAATTTACTTGCTCGAAGAATCGTTATATTGCCGTCCTTCTCCGCGGCTTTTGCTTGGTCTAAAAAAACTTGCCGCCTTGTTGCATCCGTCTGTTTTTCCACCTTATGACGGGATTGATCCATTGTTAACAAAATAAAGGGCGGTCTTTGTCCGCCCTTAGCTTTTCGATTGTAAATACTGTTGCCTAAACACTTGCATTGTTTCATCTTCATTTAGTCGTTTTAACTCTTCTTCGGAAAGCTTCCCATCGCCCTTTTTCACAATATACACTTGTACTTTCTTTTTCCCCCAATATTTATACACATCCTCGACCGTATCATAATACAAATCAAGGCGGTTTCCTTTAATCGCTCCTCCTTTATCGGCCACAACCCCATATCCATATCCAGGGATAAAAAGAATCGTACCGATCGGGAATATATTTAAATCCGCAGCAATGGTTGAATATAAGTCTCGTTTCACACGCACCCCGGAATAGGTAATCCCATATTCCGGATGATCTGGTGTTTTTCCTGTTGACTCTACTCCTGCCGTATATCCTGTCGCCACAACAACCATGGATGGATATTTTGACCAATCAAACGCTTCCTCAAGACGAAGCGATTGATTAATGGCCTTTTTCGAAGAAATTTGCGGTTTGTTCTGTTTCTCGTAACGCTTCCACTGTTTATCTATCGCAACATATTGTCCTTTATTCCATATGTCAAAAAAATGGTCATCTGTGTAGAAAAATAATGATGCATCATACAAACTGTTAGAAATCGTTTTCGCTTCGACACCTGAAATCGATTGTAATGTCGCTAGTAGCGCCATTACAAACAATAATGACATGGTTATTCTTCTTATTATATTTTTTAGAAGAACCATTTCCTCACTCCTCTCACATTTCTATTTATCTCCACAAAAAAATAGAAATATTCATTGTGAGAAAAGTGAGGCAAAAAAAAAAAAGACTTTCATATCATTATGAAAGCCTTAAAACATTTGATATCCCTTCGCACGCAACGTGCGAATGACAAATCCAGCGCAAAGCGCACCGGCAAATCCGCTAGATAAAATTAAAATATCAGCAGGAGCCAGCGACAATACTTTACGCTTTAACGCTATAAAAGAAGCTTGTGGATCTGTAAAATATTGCGTCCACGGAATATCATCGATAATAAACATAAATACAAACGGGCATAAAATGGTCATAATCCAAGTCATACGCAACAACATATTTAATAAAAAGCCAATGCCGAAAAATAAAACAAAAAATAAAAGCATGGAAATTAGTACAACAGGCAAGCTCATTTGCATCCCTAATCACCTCCAGTACACCCTTTTTAAGTGTACTGAATTGGATAAAGGGAGTCAATTTTCAGAAACGGCTTACTTCTTTTGTTCGGTTCCTTTTCCTGAACATCCATAACAAGTTTCCGAGCCACCTAGCAAAAGTTGTACGTATCCGTTCCCTTCGCAATATGGACATATCGTTTGTTCTGTATGTTTCATTATTTATCCCTCCATTTTTCCTAATTTTCTGATAATATACCAAAATTTTTTTCAAAAGAAAAAGAGGGATTTTCCTCATTTATCGCGATGTAAACGGATACATCAGTGGCATGCTTCTGTTTTCTTCATATTCCTTAATATTTCGAATTTTTGAAATATAAACTATATTTTGTGTATCCAAACGGTTCCCCGGGATTGAGTCCGTCATGAGCCGGAAAATAGTGAAATGGTTCTAATTGCAATAAATATCGCAATAACCGAGATGTATGTCGATCTTCTCGCAATCTTTGCTTGCTTAAAAATTCAGCCGTGAACAATTCATCGGTTTGCACAGTAATCGTATGTGAAAGAGCACGAAGTAAAAATATCGCCATATTATCACTAATTTCACCGCGAATCACCCCTGTACGCATTCCGAGAAATCCAACAATTTCCGCATCAATTCCTGTTTCTTCTTTAATTTCACGAATTGCCGCTTCATCGATCATTTCCCCCGGTTGTACAAATCCTGCTGGAAGCGACCATTTTCCTTTCAATCCCCCATATTTTTTCTTTACAACAAGCCATTCATCCGCCTCATTAACAACTAATCCTGCCGCTGCAATCCATACATTGCCGCGTTTCTCTCCCATCTTCATCATCCTTTTTTATTTGTTGTAAATGTTCCAACCTTCCCCACAAACATGAATATGTGAAAAACATTTACATTTGTACGAATATCAGTCTTTTTTTTGTTTCCAAAAAAAGAATAGTTATTTCCATATATATAATATAAATGTTAAAAAAGGGCAAACATTGAAGTTTGCCCGTCTATTAGAAGAACTTGAATTTTCCTTTTTTCATCACAAGTGAAGGACCGCCAATTAAATAAAGAGCACGGTTGTCGATCATTTTTTTCATAAAGCTTGCTTTTGTTCCCCACATTTTCTTGCCAAATACAACCCCAATAGCATCGTCATGGCCAAGGGAACAAACCGTTCCTTTAATATTTGGTCGGAATGGTTGCAATTCTCCTTGCTGACGGATTAACGCAGCAAGGTTTTTCGCACATAATTCTCCTTCTTGCATCGCGATTTGTGCTGTTGGTGGATATGGACGATTAGTTTCTTCATTAATCACTAACGAACAGTCACCAACGACAAAAATATCTTCGTGTCCTGGAACGCGCAAGAATGGGTCCACTTTAATACGACCGCGCATCGCTTCAAAGCCAGACTCATCGATTACATGGCTTCCGCGTACACCAGCGGCCCATACGACTGTGCCTGCTTTAATCTCTTCGATGTCGTCTCCTTTCGCTACGATAATTCCTTCTGGTGTACATTCTTTAATGGCAGTGCCGATTTTAAATTCAACGCCTTTACGCTCTAATTGGTTAACCGCATATTCAACCAGTTCCGGATCAAAACCTGGAAGCGCTGTCGGCGCTGCCTCTACACAAATAATACGAACTTTATGCGGGTCAATATCATACTCGCGGCATAATTCAGGAACGCGGTTTACCAATTCGCCTAAAAACTCAATACCTGTAAATCCAGCACCACCAACGACAATCGTTAGACGTTCATCCCGTTTTTCTTCTTCCGTGCTATACGTAGCAAATTGATACTCAATATGTTCACGAATTTGCCGCGCTGCATTCACGTTTGCAATAGAAAAAGCGTACTCTTTTAGCCCTTTAATTCCAAACGTCTCCGATTCAAATCCAAGAGCAATAACTAAATAATCATAAGTAAGTTCGCCATTTTTCATTAACACTTTCTTTTCATCAGGAAGTATTTTGACAACCGTGTCTTGCACAAATTTTACCTTATTGCGATCAATCACATCGCTAATTGGATAACGAACTCGGTCATGATGCAATGTACCGGCTGATGCTTCGTGAAGCCACGTTGTTTCATAATGGTAGTCGTTTTTGTTCACGAGTGTAATGCTCGCCTCATTGATCCCAACAAGCTCTTGCAAACGTACTGTTGTCATTAAACCGCCATAACCAGCACCTAAAATGACGACATTTGGTTTTTTCAATTAAATCACTTCCATCCTTTTTAATTTTTTTGTAATTTTGTTTATAGATTTTGCCGCCATGCACATTTTTATCGGGCAAAGTTTGTGAAATTATTCACGTTAATCGTCAAAAAAATGTTAAACAATTGTCACAAAAAATTAACAATGCATCCACAAAACATATTAGCCCTTTTTTTCAATCTTTTCAAGCGTTTTTTATATTTTTATTAGCTACAAAAATCCCCATAAATAACAAATGGCTTTTATGGTATGATAAGATGGTGAGGGTAATTTTATTTGTGGGGGAGGAATCTTTGATAATGAAAGAAGACCAAAAAATATATGATGTTACCATTATAGGAGGCGGACCGGTCGGGCTGTTTGCCGCTTTTTACGGGGGATTAAGGCAGATGAGCGTAAAAATTATCGAAAGCTTGCCGCAATTAGGAGGACAACTGTCTGCTCTTTATCCTGAAAAATACATATATGATGTTGCTGGATTTCCTAAAGTACGCGCTCAAGAATTGATTGATCATTTAAAAGAACAAATGGAGAAATTTTCACCAACTGTTTGTCTTGATCAATCAGTGGAAATGTTAGAAAAATTGGAAGATGGAACATTTAAATTAACGACAAACAAAGAAATACATTATTCCAAAACTGTTGTTATTACCGCAGGAAACGGCGCCTTCCAGCCTCGACGCCTTGAATTAGAAAATGCAACGCAATATGAAGGAAAAAATTTATACTACTTCATTAATGATTTAAATCAATTTAAAGGGCAAAAAGTACTCGTTTGCGGCGGCGGAGATTCCGCTGTGGACTGGTCGCTTATGCTAGAACCAATCGCTGAAAAAGTGACGATTGTACATCGACGCGATAAATTCCGCGCTCATGAACATAGTGTGGAAACATTGATGAATTCCACAGTCAATGTGAAAACTCCATTTGTCCCTGTGGAGTTAATCGGTGACGAAAAGGGCATTCGCCAAGTTGTCATCGAACATGTGAAAGACGGTCTGCGCGAAACGATTGAAATCGATGCACTGATTGTGAACTATGGCTTTATTTCCTCGCTTGGGCCAATTAAAAACTGGGGACTTGAAATTGAGAAAAACTCCATAAAGGTTAACTCCAAAATGGAAACAAATATTCCTGGCGTTTACGCTGCTGGCGATATATGCACATATGAAGGAAAAATAAAACTCATTGCTTGCGGATTCGGCGAAGCGCCGATCGCAATCAGCAGCGCAAAAACGTATATCGACCCAACAGCGAGAATGCAGCCGGCTCATTCCACTTCGTTGTTCTAATTTTCCGATATGTCCGCCAAACGAAAGGGATGCTTTATTGACAAAAGCATCCCTTTTCCATTTGTCACAGTTATTCCTATCTTTACTTTCTGTCAAAGATATAAAAACTAAAGGTGTAAAAAATCATACCTTTAGGAGGCGTTACAATTGATAAAGAAAGTGACTGGATTTTTCGCAGTTTCTGCCCTAGTAATGGGACTTACAGCGTGTAACATAATGGATAAAGACCGTAATGACAATAATGATAATAAAAACATGAATATTTCCGCTTCGTATACATCAATACCAAGCAACAAATATCCTCATACAAGAGCGGTATTGATCCAAGAAGCAAAATACAAATTCGTTGAAGTGGACCCTAAACAAGCAGCTGAGTGGCAAGCAAGGCTTCAGCAACAATTGAATCAACAAAGAAGACAATACACACTACCACCGAATCAACTGCAAACGCCGACACAATGGCAACAAACTCAACCTAAACAACAGACGCCAACTCAGCAGCAACAAGCGCAAACTTCTGCAGGAATCAGTCAATATGCTCAACAAGTAATTGAATTAACGAACAGAGAAAGAGCTCGAGCAGGTCTTCCTGCTTTAAAAGTGGATGCTCAGCTAAGTGCTGTGGCACAGAAGAAATCACAAGATATGCAACAAAACCATTATTTCTCACATACAAGTCCAACTTATGGTTCTCCTTTTGATATGATGAGGGATTCTGGCGTTACTTACAAAGCAGCAGGGGAAAACATTGCTAAAGGCCAACGTACTCCACAAGAGGTTGTTGCTGCTTGGATGAATAGCCCTGGCCACAGAGCAAACATTTTGAATAGACAGTTTACTCACATTGGAGTAGGTTTTGAGCAAACCGGAAATATTTGGACACAAATGTTCATCGGTAAATAGATAAAAAAAGGAGTCCAAATATGATTAGTCGTTCTCTTTCTTTATATTCACTCGCAATCCCTCTACTCGTTTCCTAGTGATTACCAGGTTGTTCTAGCTTCTGGCATTGCTTATCGTTTACACATCTATTCGCCCGTTTCTTCTTTCGCCTTAAAGCCAAATAAAAAACCTTCTTACCGGCGAAATTCGATATTCATCGGTAAGAAGGCCGTTATTCACAATCCTATTCCGCAAATTTTAGGGTCATTAGTTTGTACACGCTTGCGGACACGCCGATTCTCTAGCATGATTATCAACCCCCGGCGAGGCTATGCGTTTATGTTTGCCTTTGATGGAACGGAATAATATCCCGTTTCTAAAATGTTCATATATCGACGTTTATCCGTTTAGCACTGTTCCGGCGTGCCTGCATTCGTTGCTGTTCTAAACGATGAACCGCAACCGCATGTGGCGATCGCATTCGGATTGTTAATCGTAAAGCCGCCTCCCATTAACGATTGTTTATAGTCAATCACCGTTCCTTGTAAAATAGGAGCGCTTTCTTTATCGACTAGAATTTTAATTCCGTGCTGTTCAAATTCGTGATCGTCTTCATGACGTTCATGTTCAAATCCCATTCCATACGATAAACCGCTGCAGCCGCCGCCTTTCACTCCAATGCGAAGGTATGCTCCTTCCTCCTCATGTTCTTTCATCATGTCTTTAATTTGAAACGCAGCTGCTTCTGTAAGTGTAATAATATCAGCCATTGCGATCCCTCCTTATGGATAGTATATCGCTTTCCATACATGTTTCTCAAATATTTAATAGTAATACACACCTGTACAAATCGTTTCCGCCGGTCCTGTCATCCGCACATTTCCCTCATCTGTCCATGTAATGATTAAATCCCCGCCTGCCAAATGGACGACCGTTTCTTTATTTCGCGCTGTTTTTCCATTTAATACGGAAGCAACAACAGCTGCACACGCCCCTGTACCGCAAGCTTGCGTCACTCCAGAGCCGCGCTCCCATACGCGAAAATGGAGTTCATGGTCGTTTACCACCTCGACGAATTCGACATTTACCCCTTCAGGAAACCGCTCGTCCTTTTCCACAATCGGACCAAGTGTCGTTACCGGCGCTGTTGTGATATCATCCACGTAAAAAATGACATGAGGGTTTCCCATCGAAACGGCTGTAATTTCATACTGTTTTCCATCGACTTCAAACGGTTCTGCAACGACTCGTTCCGCATCCAGACCAATCATCGGGATCTCGCTCCGCTTTAAACGCGGCTTTCCCATATCAATGGTAACGTTTGTAACGGCTCCATTTTCTACGGTAACCTCTGCCTTCACGAGTCCGGACAATGTTTCAATAAAAAAGGATCGGTCTTTTACCATTCCATGCTCATATGCATATTTTGCGACACAACGCAAGCCATTGCCGCAATTTTTCCCTTCAGAACCGTCGCTATTAAAAATCCGCATTTTTACCGGAGCTACTTCTGACGGGCAAATGAGAATCATGCCATCCGCTCCGATTCCGGTATTTACGTTGGATACTTTCACCGCTAAGGACGATAATAATGATTCTGGAATTGTTTCTTCAAACATATTTACATATATATAACTATTGCCGAGCCCATGCATTTTTGTAAACGAAAATTTATTCATTATTTCCTCCTTGAAATAAAAAATTTTTTATACATAAGTATAAATCGAAAATAAACGGGACACAATGAGAATATCCCCCGTTTTTTCATAATATACACCTTAAAGAGGATGTCTGATGGGACATCCTCGTTTTTTATGTCACAGCGAGTACATACTATACATATAATATTCAAAGAATGATCGATGTACGGTAAAAATAGTTAATAAAAACAGCGGCTAATCGATATAGCCGCTTCCTTTCGTTCAAAACATCGGATTTTCCTCTAAATAACGATAAATATTTTCTACTAGCTGTTCAGGAGTATCTCCGGTTACGATTTCGCCATTGACTAAAGCGAAAAGAGTTTCCGCACATCGAGTGCAGTAGCTTAAACAGCTGTATTCTATAATATCCAAATTAGGATCCTTTTCTAGTATTTCTAACGCTTTTTGCGATCCGCTCGCTAAATTGCTGATGCAAAACTCAATCATTGGCTGAATCATCGTTTTCTCACCTTCCTACTGTTTTTCATCGTAACGGTTTTTTTTAGAAACGTCAATTCAGACACTTCGTTTGCCATTATATCTTCTTCCTTTGTCAATGCTTTCCGAAAAATTGTTGTTATTTTGCCACAATTTCGTTATACTTTTTTATGGCATTTTGCGTTTTATAAAACGATAAAAGGGGTATTTTACGATGAGACACCTTGTGCTGCTCGGTGGAGGATACGGAAATATGCGAATTTTGCTTCGCCTCCTCCCAAACCATTTACCAGAAGATGTTCACATTACACTCGTCGACCGTATTCCATATCATTGTTTAAAAACAGAGTATTATGCACTCGCAGCAGGAACGATTAGCGATCATCATATTCGCGTTCCATTTCCAGAACATCCGCGTCTTACCTACCGTTTCGGTGAGGTCGTAAACATTGATCTCAACCATCAAAACGTACAATTGCAAGATGGAAGCAGTATCCAGTATGATGATTTAGTGATTGGGTTAGGATGTGAAGATAAATACCACGGCGTCCCAGGCGCTGAAACATTTACACATAGCATTCAATCGATTGAGAAAGCGCGAGCGGCATACGAAGCATTAAATAATTTACCGCCTGGCGCTATTGTCGGAATTGTCGGTGCGGGACTAAGCGGCGTTGAATTAGCAAGTGAATTAGCCGAAAGCCGCCCTGATTTGCACGTCAAACTGTTTGATCGCGGAGAACGAATTTTGCCAATGTTTCCAAAACGGCTCAGCAACTATGTGGAAAGTTGGTTTAAACAACACGATATTGAAATCGTTCGCGGTTCTAACATTACAAAAGTAGAAGAACATACTCTTTATAATCACGATCATCCGGTTCATTGCGATGTCATTGTATGGACAGCGGGAATACAGCCAAACCGTGTCGTCAGAAACTTGCCAGTAGAGAAAGACAAACAAGGCCGTGTTATTTTAACGAAACAACATCACATTCCTGGATATGAAAATGTATACGTAGTTGGTGATTGCGCAAGTTTGCCGCACTCTCCAAGCGCGCAGCTTGCAGAAGGGCAAGCGGAGCAAATCGTTCAAGTATTACAAAAACGTTGGAAAGGAGAAGAGCCACCGAGCGAATTCCCGCCAATTAAATTAAAAGGTATTCTCGGGTCGCTCGGCAGAAAACATGGATTCGGCCTTCTCGCTGATCGTCCAATCACCGGGAGAGTCCCTAGATTGTTAAAATCAGGAGTATTATGGATGTATAAATATCACAACGGTTATTAATGAAAAAAGGGAGATCTTCGTTCCAAGATCCCCCTTTTTATCATCGATAACCATACTTCTCCATTTCTGCATAAATCGCCTTTAGCTTTGGGTTTCCTTCTCCGACAATAGCACCCTCAATCACAACAACAGGGTAAAATAAATCTTCTTCGATCACTTTTTTGGCAAACGCCTTTTTCTCCTCATCATCTTCTGGTGGGTTAAAAATATCAATATACGTAATGGAAAACGGCTGGTCTGGATATTTCCGTTTAATAGCTGCTTCTAGCCATTCATATGTTTCTTTGGAAGATGGCAATTGCACACAAGATGGACAAATCACATCGGCACCATATACGCATATTTCTACTTGCTTCAGCGTCATATATTTCCACCTTTCATATCATAAAAACAAAATTTATTATTAGATTTTTTTCTTTATCATGATTATAATAAACTTAAAGAAAGGAGTCGATAAAAATGACGGATCAAGAAATCAAAGAACAAGTGCAAGAAGTTTTGGATAAACTGCGCCCGTTTTTGCTTCGTGACGGCGGGGACTGCGAATTAATCGACGTTGAAGACGGTGTTGTCAAATTACGCTTGCTCGGTGCATGCGGAAGCTGCCCAAGCTCAACGATTACATTAAAAGCCGGAATTGAACGCGCACTCTTAGAGGAAGTACCAGGCGTTGTCGAAGTAGAACAAGTATTCTAATCACGAGGTTCATGCCAAAAATAACAGCGGTTTCCCAATGGAAACCGCTGTTATTTTTCAAGCGCCAGCTTATATACTTGACTGCCTTTTTGTGCCACCTTCAGGGATTCTACCGCACAATCTGGAAAGTGCGGAAGCAATTTTTCTTTTAAGCTTTCTCCTTTTCCAGGTTCGGCAAAAGCAAGAACGGTAGGACCCGCCCCGCTTAATGCCGCCCCAAACGCTCCGTATCGCGCAGCCAACGTCTCTACAAGCGATAGCTGCGGGACAAGTTCTTTACGATAAGGCTGATGAAATAAATCAGCTGCCATCATTTTTCCGGCAAGTTCCCAATTTTTCGTTAATAACGCCGCGACTAATACGTTGCTGACCGCACTTGCCTCGACGGCCTCTTCGCGCGCCAGCAGCTGTGGCAAAACGCTGCGGGCTTTTTTTGTTTCTAACTCATACGAAGGGATGACAGCGACTAAATCGAATTGCACGTTTGGAACATGAACGATATTTGTCTCTTCTTGGCGATGACTGCCAATGACAAGCCCTCCATATAAAGAAGCGCCGACATTATCCGGATGCCCTTCATAACAGCTGGCCAACCTCATTTTTTGCTCTAAAGTCAGCGACAGACCTGCAAGCTCATTGGCCAGCTCAATTCCCGCTACCACTGCTGCTGCACTGCTTCCTAAGCCGCGCGTAAATGGAATATCACTATATACATCGACCGCACAGCTCGGCAACGTACGCCCGTATGTTTGAGCGACTTGCGCCGCCACTTGATAAATTAAATTGTCTGTTCCCGGCGGAATTGCTTCCACTTCAGGAGATCGGGGAATAAATTTCCATTCATCCGCCAACCTGACTTCTAACGTCAAATAACGGGATACTGCGAGACCAATCGAATCAAAACCAGGACCTAAATTCGCCGTGCTTGCTGGGACGACGATTTTTAACATCCCATCTTCTTTCATTGATGGACAACTCCTTGAATATGCTCAAACACAATCGCCTCATCATTCGGAAGTACGGTTGGTTCAATTTCCGCTGTTTCCATCGCAATTGCCGGATCTTTCAGCCCATTTCCTGTCAACACCGCCACAACGGTGCTTCCCTTTCTAATTTCATTCCGCTTCCGTTGCTTGATCACTCCCGCAATGGATGCGCAAGAAGCAGGTTCAGCAAAAATTCCTTCCTCCCGCGCAAGCAGTTTATACGCTTCTAAAATTTCCGCATCCGATACTTCATCGATTTTTCCATTTGATTCCGTTGCCGCTTGCACCGCTTTTTCCCAGCTTGCTGGATTGCCAATACGAATCGCCGTCGCGATCGTTTCTGGATGCTCAATCACTTGATTGCGGACAATCGCCGCCGCTCCCTCCGCCTCGAATCCGCGCATTTGCGGAAGACCAGTTTGTTTCGCCGCATGATACTCTTTAAATCCCTTCCAATAAGCGGTAATATTTCCAGCATTGCCAACCGGAATCGCAAGCACATCCGGCGCTTTGCCAAGCTGGTCGCAAATCTCGAATGCCGCTGTTTTCTGCCCCTCGATACGATATGGATTTACCGAGTTGACAAGGGTAATCGGGGCGATATCGCTAAGGCGGCGCACCATTTTTAACGCTTCATCAAAGTTTCCCTCAATCGCAAAAATTTCTGCTCCGTACATAACTGCCTGGGCTAACTTTCCCATTGCAATTTTGCCATTTGGAATCACGACAATACAACGCAACCCTGCTCTTGCCGCGTAAGCCGCAGCAGAAGCGGACGTATTGCCTGTCGAAGCGCAAATAATCGTATGGCTGCCCGCTTCTTTCGCCTTTGCGACCGCCATCACCATGCCGCGGTCTTTAAACGATCCCGTCGGATTTGCGCCTTCCACTTTTACGTACAATTCCACATCAAGCTTTTCCGATAGCCGTGGCAGCGGAATAAGCGGTGTATTTCCTTCGTTTAAAGAAAGCATCGGGGTATTTTCATTGATTGGCAAAAATTCGCCGTACGCCTGCAACAGCCCTTTCCATGTCATTATTTTCCCTCTCCTTCAACGCGATACGAGCTCTTTACTTCATGAACAATTTCTAAATCACGCAATTGCTGTAAAATGTCCTCGTAATCTTTTTGTGACGCACGATGAGTAACGATTACGATTTCCGCAAGCCCATCTTCTTTTAAAGGCAATTGTAAAATTTTTTCGAAGCTAACACCGCGTTCAGAAAATAGTGCCGTAATTTTCGCAAACGCACCAACTTGATCTTTCACATGAATACGCAAAAAGTATTTCGAAAAAATTTCTGATGCGGATTTTAGCTGCTTTTCGTACTGCGGTGCAACGGCATTGCATCCGTTTACTCCCAATCTCATATTTTTCATGACGGCCACTAAATCAGAAACAACAGCAGTCGCTGTTGGCAAACTTCCCGCTCCAGGTCCATAAAACATCGTCTCGCCGACCGCTTCGCCATACACATATACCGCGTTGTATTCATCATTAACGGACGCAAGCGGATGGGAATCAGGAAGCAATGTCGGCTGGACGCTTACTTCTACTTTATTTCCATCACGCTTAGCAATGCCGATTAATTTCATCGTGTAACCGAGACGTTTGCTGTAGTTAAGGTCTTCTTCCGTAATCGACGTTATTCCTTTTACTTGAACATCATCTAAATCAATGTTCATGGAAAATCCGAGACGGGCTAAAATAGCCATTTTTCTTGCTGCGTCTAATCCTTCTACATCCGCGGTTGGATCTGCTTCCGCATATCCAAGCGCTTGTGCTTCTGCCAATACTTCTTCATAGGATGCACCGTATTTACACATTTTTGTTAAAATATAGTTTGTTGTTCCATTTACAATCCCCATCATTTTCGTAATGCGGTCCGAAGCAAGACCATCAACAAGGCTGCGCAAAATCGGAATTCCTCCAGCAACACTTGCTTCATAAAATAAATCACAGTGATTTTCCACTGCCACTGCCAACAACTCTGACCCATACAATGCCATTAAATCTTTATTTGCCGTCACCACATGCTTGCCTTGCCGCAATGCGCGAAGCAAATATTGACGAGTTTCCTCGATTCCCCCCATTACTTCGATAATGACATCGATTTCTGGATCATCAATGACGTCTGTAACATTTGTTGTCAACAACGATGGTTCCACGCGCACGTCCCGTTTTTTATATATATCTCTTACAAGAATTTTTTTGATTTGCACCGGACAACCTACTTGATGCATCAGCCGTTCTTGATGATTTTCAATAATTTTTACAACACCGCTCCCAACAGTACCTAATCCTAATAAACCAACTAAGATTGGCTTTTCCATATTCCCCCGCCTTTCTGTATCTCCTGAATAAACATTTGTTTTTCTATAGTAGACATTATAAAAGATATTGCTTTGTTTTACAATGACTAAAATGACTAATTTTTATAATAAATATTGAAAACGTTTAATATCAAGTAAATTCGGATAATTTTTTACAAAAAATAGGCAGCCCTGCTTCATAGGACCGCTTTATCGTGAATTCCACTCTTTGTTTACAAGCGTTTCAGGCTGTTTTCCTTGCAACACGGCAATAATATTTCGGCTAGCTAATTCCATCATCTTTGTACGTGTTTCTCCCGTTGCACTTCCAATGTGCGGCAATGCAACAACGTTTTTTAATGTCAATAACGGATGGGAAGCGTCAATCGGTTCATGTTCAAATACATCTAATCCTGCTCCGGCAATTTCTCCGCTTACAAGCGCATCATATAAAGCTTGTTCATCAACGACCGCCCCTCTTGACGCATTGATAAATATCGCGGATTGTTTCATTTTGCGAAATGCTTCCCTGTTAAACATATGACGTGTCTCATTGGTTAACGGCGTTAAGCAAACAACAAAATCAGCGGTTGCCAATAACTCTTGAAACGAGCAATATGTCGCGCCAAGCTGCTTTTCTGCTTCTATGTTGCGGGAACGATTGTGGTACAAAATATTCATATCAAAACCGGCTGCCCGTTTTGCAACAGCCTGCCCGATTTTCCCCATGCCGACAATACCGATCGTTTTGTGATGGACATCCACACCAGCTAATAAAAATGGACTCCAGCTTTTCCATTTTCCTTCTTTGATAAATTGCGCTGCCTCCACTATACGGCGGGCGGTTGCCAACAACAAGGCAAACGTTAAGTCAGCGGTTGTATCTGTTAGTACATCAGGAGTATTGCAAACAGCAATTCCATATTTTGTCGCGGCCGGGACATCGATATTGTCAAATCCGACCCCCATGTTTGCAACGACTTTTAACGATTTTCCCGCTTTTAATACCTCTTGATCGATGACATCCGATACCATTGTTAATAACGCATCTGCTTTTTTCGCCTCATTGATTAACACATCGCGAGAAACTGGTATATCGTCATGCGGCCACATCGCTACTTCGGCGATATCTTTGATCGGAGCGATAATATCATCGGGAAGCTTTCTTGTAATAAACACATATGGTCGACCCATAACGCCCACCTTCTTTTATGTATTTTTTTCTATCTTATCATAATTGCGCCATTATCATAAAAAAAACGATGATTCCGTGATCACCGCTATTATGATACGTGAGAAAACCAATCAATTTTCGGAAGATGAAGCTGGCGGTTCGATAGTCCGACAATATCCACAAATGACGCGAGAAATTGTTCATGCTCTCGGGAATGGTTGACAATATGACGTAACGTTTGTTCATATGCTTGTTTTTCTCTCTCTCCTTCTGATATATAATACCCTTCCACACATTCAAAATAATGAAGCGGGAAAAGAAGCCGTGCATAAATTAAGCGCCAGGCAAATGCCGATAACGGGGTGACCTGTTCATAGTCTCGAAAAAATTGCCGGATTCTTTCCACAGAAGCATTTTGTCTTTTTGTGTATATTTGCCGAACCCACTCCGCCAAATCTCTTGCACAATGATCATATACCCAATCCGTCGCTAACTTATGCTCCTTTCCCTCTATCCACTTTGCATCCGGCAACCGTTCATGGCAAAAAGTTGCATAGTCAATACCGACAGGCTCCTCATCTAACTCCGTATCCGCTACATATTGAATCGCATTTTCCGCCAAACCAAGATAATATGGAAATGATTCAATAAAAAGACGATCAAACATAGTAGTAATTCCCATCTCTATTTTTCTTCTCCAAAATTGCTCCATCTGATCAAGGCGTGTTCCCCAAAATTCTTTCCATTGGCCTATCCGCCGACAATGAATAATCGAAATAGGACAAGTGCGGCCACGCTGATGAAATTTCGCTAATTCCCGACCAATCGAGATATTTCTTGCATATGGCGGAATGGACGTACGAACCATAACAATGGGCTGTCTGGCGTTGTAAGCAACCAGCTCTCCTGACTTGGTTGGAACAAACGATGCGACAGTGACATCTCCTTTCGATATCAAATAATGGCTCATTTTCTGCAATTCCTTTATTTCCGCTTCCGTGCGCCCATGTACAGGAATAACGGTATAATATTGATTTTTGTATAGAAATGTATAATATCGTCCAATTTTCCCCATTCTTTCTGCCGAAATTTCGTATTCATGACGAATAAATTCTTGCATCACTTCTCTCCCTCCTTATAAAAGCAATATATGAATTCATTTGCAAAAAAATCTGTTTTTTCCCATATTTGCAAGCATCAAAGTTTACAGAAACGGCACAT
This sequence comes from Parageobacillus toebii NBRC 107807, assembly GCF_003688615.2. Taxonomy (GTDB): domain Bacteria; phylum Bacillota; class Bacilli; order Bacillales; family Anoxybacillaceae; genus Parageobacillus_B; species Parageobacillus_B toebii. The sequence continues at coordinate 430,467 of NZ_CP049703.1, forward strand.
TTATGCCATGATAAACATATATAATAAAAAATAACTCCTTAAAGAAACAGGTGACGCCCATGAAAGAACCAATTATGAACAATCTTGAACAAACCGCCCGCCAATGGCTGGAAGAACGCGGGGTTACAATCAAAGACATCGCTGAACTTGTATATTATTTACAATCGAAATACCATCCAAATTTGAAACTAGAAGAATGTATTGAAAATGTGAACCGCGTGATTGCCAAGCGTGAAGTACAAAACGCGATACTCACTGGCATCCAGCTTGATAAATTAGCAGAAGAAGGCAAATTAGATGAGCCGTTGCAGTCTATTATTCAGCGTGACGAAGGTTTATATGGAGTGGACGAGATTTTAGCGCTTTCGATCGTAAACGTATACGGCTCCATCGGTTTCACCAATTATGGATATATTGATAAACAAAAGCCAGGCATTTTGAAATACTTAAATGATAAATCAACAGGAAAGTGCAATACGTTTTTAGACGATATTGTCGGCGCTATTGCTGCCGCTGCCTCAAGCCGCTTAGCCCATCGAGCGGCGAATGTGGAGTAAGCGGCGCTTTAGCGAAAAGAAAAAAACGCCGCTCTTCGTTAGAGCGGCGTTTTTTAAATGCGATCCATCCATTCTTTTAGTGAATCGGCCGTATATGTTGGCTGTTTTTCATATCGTTGCAACAGTTCTTTTGTCGTTACTCCCGTATGGACAAGAAGCGTGTCCATTCCCGCATTCATTCCTGCCATAATATCGGTATCGTAGTAATCGCCGATCATTAATGTTTCCTCTCTCGGCACTCCCAACACTTTTAGCGCTTGTTCCATAATAATTTTTTCCGGTTTTCCAATAAAAATAGGCTGCACTTGGGTCGACACAGCAACAACAGCCGTGAGAGAACCGTTTCCCGGCAACAATCCTCGTTCTGTCGGAATCGCAATATCGGCATTTGTCGAAATAAACGTTGCGCCATTGCGAACGGCTAAACAAGCGATGGCAAGTTTTTCATATGTAATGCTTCTGTCAATTCCCATCACGACAAATTCAGCGTCTTCTTTCGCAAAAGTAAATCCTTTTTCTTCAAGAGCTGTGCGAATTCCTTCTTCGCCAATCACATAAACAGAAGCATCCGGTTTTTTTTCAAAAATATAGTTTGCTGTCGCTTGGCTTGTTGTAAACACATGTTCTTCTGTTGCTGGAACGCCGAATGACTGCAATTTCTCCGCCACTTGTGCCGGTGTGCGTGAAGAGTTATTCGTGACAAATAAATACGGAATGCCTTTTCGATACAGCTCTTTTACAAAATCACGAGCTTCCGCGATACATTCTGTTCCTCGATACATTGTTCCGTCTAAGTCGATCAAATATCCTTTATACTTTTTCAACATCTTCACCTCTTTATTGATCATCACGTAACAAACTTATAAAAAGAAATGAAAAATGTCAAAAAGCAAACACGCCCCAATACCCTCCCTTCTGTATTCCATTTAGAAGCGAGGGGGGCTTTACAAAGAAGTCTCCACGCAGAAGGAGGATATGTATTTCTACCCGATAAATGGAGTGGAAGTCTCCTTGGTACAAGTTAACATTGGAGACGTGTTTGCTAAACGATCCATCAATTGCGGAACGCGGACACGGGACCAAGCTCGTTTTCTAAATACGTGCGAATAGCGGATGGATATGCTTGCAGTGCTGGAAAATGTTTTTGCACTTCCTCAAGCAATTTTGCGTGGTCGACATTCGTATAATGATGAACAAGCATTTTCCGATAGCCAATGATCGCTTTTAATCCTTTTGCATCATCCGCCGTTATAACCCGTTCATCCGTTAAAATATCGATAATATCTTCGTAACTTCCTGGGTCTCTCATAATAAAACCATCGATCATCGCATTTCCGACATCTAAAATTGCTTCAATCACTAAATGAACAATACGCTCAAGAACAAGTTGAGACAATTCATCATCCCACGATGGCTTTTGTTTATAAATATGTAACAGCTTTTCCATATAACGTAATGTTTCTTCGATTTTATTGCGATCTACAAAGTACATCATTATTCCTCCTAGTATTTGTTTTTTTTATTGTACCATAATTATACGAATACGAGACATTTCACATATCGTTTGTTATGATGGAAGTACGCACATTTCTTACTGGAGGGCGGAGTTTATGAACGAGCGTTTTTACTTATATGACGATACGGTCGATACGAAAACGCGTTTTGTCAGTTTTTTAGGAGAACGGCAACGATTTGATTTAGCCATTATCCAAACAGATCGTTTTTACGGAAAATATTTAGTCCTTGATTTGCAAAGCAACCGTTTTGCAATTATTGGACAAGACGATTTAGAAGAACCGGGATATTTGGAACATGCTTACCGCTTGAGTGAAGAAGATGCCAACGATTTACGATCATTTTTATACGAATGCATTTCATAGCTGCTTTCTCATTAGGGGACATTATAAATAATCCCCATCCTGAGGAAGGTGAAACAAATGCAGGAAAAGGAAAAGTATAGCGATTTTTCCACCGTGGAAAAACAGAAAAATTTTTTAACGGCCGAAGAATTTCCAGAAGGACCGTACGGTTCTCCGCGCCGCGCAGACGAACCAGTGCAAAACAAAAGCACCCCGTGGAAAAAGGGACAGCGTTACTATAGTGCTTTTAACTACGAATACAAATCATTCCACCAAGACATTCCAAGACAAGACCCTGGCGCGCATCCGCCGCACGATGACCCGCGGGAAAATGAACAATTCCCATACGGTCAAGCATAATAGTTGCGGCTATCCTCATAAAAAGGATAGCCGCGTTTTGTTTTATCGTTTTACCTTACGAAGCACAAAATACGCACAACCAAAATTGCAATATTCATACAAATATTCTGATAATGTGCTAATTTTCGTATCATATGTTGCTTTTTGGTTATGATCATCAAAAAATCCGCGCAAACGAAGTTGGTTGTATCCCCAGTCTCCCACAATATAGTCATACTTACTTAAAATATCTGCATATCGCGCACGAAACGCCTCTTCATTAAACGCATTTTTCACGTTTTCCACTAATTCATAACATATATTGTTAATGCATATCATCCTTTTCACCTTGCCTTTCCACTTTCATCATAAACGATGAAACGTTCCCAATCAATTACTGTTATCAAAGTTCATAAAGAGGAACATCCTGAAGGTGAAGGGGGTGTTTGCAATGAGAAAAACATTGCTTGCGGTCACATTAGGTACAGCTGTAACATTAGCAGGCTGTGCGCAAATGGGACAAGATAACAATACCGATGTATATAAACGAAGCGGTAATACGATGAACGTCACCGATCGCAACGATTTATATAATGAAAGAGGAGTGCCAAACGGCGACGATGCACGAATGAACAATTTTGGCTATGTCCGCCATCAACAAAGCCCTGTTCGCGGTGATGCAAACTTATATAACAATATGCCAACGTTCAATCGCGAGCGCGCGGCTGATTTAATCAGCAAGCTTTGTACACAACTGCCGAACGTTAAGGATGTCGCCACATTAGTAACAGACGAAGAAGTATTGATCGTTTATGATACAGATACAAAAAATCGTCAGGAAACAGCAGACCAAGTAAAAAAGACAGCTCTTTCTGTCGTTCCGCGCTATTACCATGTATACGTGGCTGATGATCCACGCCTCATGAAAGATATCGAGCGCTTTGGACGTTTAGATTCCAACAGCCGAAATATCGATCAAATTATCGATGCAACGATTCAAAGAATGCTGAAATATCCGCAAGGCCGCAAACTAAGTGACGGGGAAAACGAAAATGGGGAAATGATTAACGAAACAAACGACCGTCTCGATCGTGATTTCCATGATGGTACGCCAAAGCCTGCAAAAATGAACCGATAACCTGAGAACAGAAAAACGGTCTGTCTTCATCTCGATGAAGGCAAGACCGTTTTTTACACACGTTTTACGCTTTCATCTGCCGTGCTGCCGAAGCCGCATTTACTTGTTCGTCTGCATGATAAGAAGAGCGAACGAGCGGACCAGCTTCGCAATGAGTAAATCCTTTGCTTAATGCGATTTCTTTTAATTCTCTAAATTCGTCTGGATGGTAATATTTCACTACTTTCAAATGCTTTTTCGTTGGCTGTAAATATTGGCCGATCGTTAAAATATCCACATGATTGGCGCGCAAATCATCCATTGCCTCAATAATTTCTTCTTTTGTTTCCCCAAGGCCGACCATAATACTCGACTTGGTCGGAATGTCCGGCTGCAATTCTTTCGCGCGGCGCAAAAATTCAAGCGAGCGCTCATATGTCGCGCGTGCGCGCACTCTTGGCGTTAATCGGCGAACCGTTTCAATATTATGGTTTAAAATATCTGGACGTGCATCCATTAATGTTTTTAAGTTCTCATATACTCCACCCATATCGGAAGGAAGCACTTCAATCGTCGTAAATGGATTTTTGCGGCGGATGGCACGGACCGTTTCCGCAAATACAGCCGCTCCTCCATCTTTCAAGTCATCGCGAGCGACAGCAGTGACAACAACGTGTTTTAAGTTCATAAGGCGAACCGATTCGGCAACACGTTCCGGCTCTTGCCAATCTAGTTCCGTCGGTAATCCTGTTTTTACCGCGCAAAAGCGGCACGCACGAGTACATACGTTCCCTAAGATCATAAATGTTGCCGTTCTTCGTACCGCCCAACATTCATGAATGTTTGGGCATTTTGCTTCTTCGCATACGGTATGTAACCGGTTTTCACGCATCAATTTCTTTAAGCCAGTATAATTTTCATTTGTATTCAGCTTTATTTTTAACCATTCCGGTTTGCGAAGGTGCTCTTCATTTGTTGCCATTGTTCTCACTCCAATAGTTTTATTTATATTTTTCATTATAAAAAAAACAGCAAATAAACACAAAGAAATTAGTCACACCTCACTTTCCGCATTTTAACATTTATGAAATAAGCGAATCTCCTCAAACTAAATAAAGGAGATGAATGGAAAGGGGTAGAAGTATGTGTACCGATTTATATTTGGCATTGTAATGATGATAATTATATTCACGACACCAAAAATCATATTTGGCCAAGAAAAATTCGATGAAGAAGAGATTTATCAGAAACGAATGGAGTTATACAAAAAAGCAGAAGCAGCCTCGCTGATCCCTTGGTATTATTTTGCGGCGATTGATCAATATGAACGGAACGTCCGTCAAGTGCGCCGTGATTTGCCTAAACCTACCGGCGTACTTGGCATCTATATCAAACCGGAAATTTGGGCGGGGCCTTTAAATAAAAACCCTCATGATACCAATCCGTTTACGATTTCGCAATTTGGCGGTTTTGGTATGGATGGAAACGGAGACGGTGTCGCCGATCCGACAGATGATGAAGATGTTATTTTTGCTATGGCACGCTTTCTTCAATCGTATGGAATCGATCATAAACATATAAAAATGGCCCTTTGGGACTATTATCAGCGAAGCAAAACGGTTGATTTAATTTTAGGCAAAGTAAAAATTTACAAAAAGTATCAGACGTTAAAGTTAGATGATCATGTATTCCCGCTTCCGCTTCATGCGAATTACAGCTATCGGGATACATGGGGTGACAAAAGAGGTTGGGGAGGACGCCGCATTCATGAAGGGACGGATATTTTTGCCAGCTACGGTGTCCCTGTACGATCGACTTGCTATGGAATCGTGGAATTAAAAGGATGGAATAACTATGGAGGATGGCGTGTAGGTATTCGTGATATTAATAACACTTATCACTATTTTGCTCATTTAAATGGATTTTCCCCTAACTTACGTGAAGGACAAATCGTGGAACCAGGAACCATTATCGGCTCGGTCGGCAGTTCGGGCTACGGACCGCCAGGGACGGCTGGAAAATTTCCACCGCATCTTCATTATGGAATGTACAAAGATAACGGATATACGGAATGGTCTTTCGATCCGTATCCTCACCTGAAAGCGTGGGAACGTGCGGAAAAACAAAAGAAAAAATAAGGAGGTCGGAATGAAACACCGACCTCCTTTTCCTCTACATACCACTATCCGTTTTGTCTTGCTTTTCTCACCGCATGAATAATGCTTGCCGCTAAACCTCCCCAAATGACGACGATACCAACAACCATCATGACAACCGCACTTGTTTCCATCTATCTTAAACCCCCTTGCTTTCCGTCTGGTGCGTTTCTCTGACAGTAGAACCGTGCCATTGCTTGAATGAAAGCAAGATTCCGATTGCAATGACAGCAAGCGCGACAACCCAGCCGAACGACGTAACAAACCAAGTTTCGTATCCTGAGTAATTTTCTTTAATATTTGTCCGAATGTTATCCACCATCATATATCCTAACACAAGCGGCGTGATGACGCTTAAGCAAACTTTCCACCAGGCACCGAGCATAATATCGGAAACGCTGTTCGCATGCTCTTGCAAGTTATTAAGCTCGCGCACAACCCAAGCAATTACAACAACCTCAACAAGTCCCGCCAACGCAATGCCAAAGTTGTTAATAAAGTAATCGACGACATCTAACAAATATAAACCGCCATGCGACGCAAAGAAAAGAGATAATAACGCCGCAACGCCTCCTCCAAACAATACCGATTTCGTACGGGAAACACCAAACTTTTCCTGAATCCCGGCAATATACGTTTCGCAAATCGAAATGAGAGATGTTAGTCCCGCAAGCGTTAACGATAAGAAAAAGAGAACACCGAAAAAGGCATTAAGCGTCGGAAACTCGTTAATAATTTTCGGAAACACTACAAATGCTAATCCGACACCGCTGCTTACCACTTCATCTACCGCTACCCCTTGTTGTTGCGCTAAAAAGCCAAGAGCACTAAATACTCCAATTCCAGCCAACAATTCAAATCCAGAGTTTGCAAATCCCGTAATAAACGCGTTATTTGTTAAATCTGATTTTTGTGGAAGATAACTGGCATACGTGACCATAATAGCAAAAGCAATGGATAAGCTAAAGAAAATTTGTCCATACGCGGCAATCCAAACTTTTCCGCTCATAATTTGGTCCCAATCCGGTTTAAAGAACACGTTTAATCCTTCTAATGCCCCATCAAGCGTAACCGCGCGAATAACAATGATAAGGAAAAGAACAACAAGCGTTGGCAAGAAAATTTTGTTTGCCAATTCAATTCCTTTTTTAACGCCTTTATAGAGCACACCTAACGTAACAATCCAGACAATCACCAGCGGAATAAGTACATTAAGCGAAATTCCTCCTAATTGACCCGGTTTATCCGCTAAATGCAAATAATTTTTAAAAAGAAAACTTTCTGTATCTTCTCCCCACTTTAAATTAAAGGAAAATACCGTATAAGATAATGCCCATGCAATAATAACGGAATAATACGTAGAAATAACAAACGAAATAAGCACTTGCCACCAGCCAATCCACTCCGCGTTTTTATGAATGCGGGAAAGCGATAGGGGCGCAGAACCTCGGTATTTATGACCGATGGCAAATTCCATCACTAACAACGGAATCCCTGCAGTAAGCAAAGCGAATAAATACGGGAAAAAGAATGCTCCGCCGCCATTTTCATAAGCGACCCCAGGGAAACGCCAAATGTTTCCGAGCCCGATCGCAGAGCCAGCTGCTGCTAAAATAAACCCTGCGCGCGTTCCCCATTGCTGTCGATTCTCCATTTACAGTCCCCCCATTTTTTGTAGAATAATATAATTTTTTATTTTCTGATTTATCTGTCTTTTATAAGTATAGTATACTTCCTATTAGTCGAGAAGTCAAAGCAATATTAGACTTCTATGTTTGTTATTTCCATGTAGGAAAAAACAATGGCAACTTGTCCTATATTACAAAACTTTTTTTCTTCTTTACATAAAATAAGTAACGCCCATGATATGACATGCTTATTACGCCGTAACCCGAGCCGGCGAACATATAAAAAATCTTCACCGACCCGGCAGGCGACCGAAAAACGTTAAGCTAATGAGAAGGCACTTTAAAAGATGGGTTGACATTGCCGCCATTATTATAAAATTCCGGAACCTCTCCTTGAATCACATGCATCGCAATCGGAATTTTTGTTGAGACGGTTGCAGCTTTTGCTGAAAACGGGATTACTACTTGAATATCTACGGAAACGTGAATATCCACTTCAATTAACACGTTATTAATCCCAAACGGCTTAATTTCTTTTGTTACATCCGATAATACATTACCAATAATTTGAAATTGGACAGGAACATGCGGCCCGAGATTGCCAAGGAGTGAATTATTGGTGACTTGGCCAATTGGAATATAATAAATAATTCCGCTATTTTTCCCTTTTTCCGGTTCGGCGTCAGGAAGTTCGAGTTCTTCAATCTTTCCTTCCGTTGCCGCTTTTAAACTTTGCATTACATAGTCGTCCGTATTTGCTAAAATTCGATTTACAATGACTGCATTAAAATCCACCGAAGCAATTTTGCCATTTTCATCTTTCTGTACTGTAATTAAATCACTCATTTCCGGATTGTCTTTTAAAAACTGTTGTTCAATTGCATTATTAATGACTAAATTGGCAATTCGTTTCGTTTCCTTTTCAGCAATTTCCATTAAAACTGGTTCGATCCTTTTATTCACAATCCAAAGACTGAGAGCTGTGGAAAACATAAAGAAAACAAATGTCAATAAAAATACATATCGAAAGGGAAGCGGGCCTCTTCTCGGAAAGCGTGCGGGAAATCTAGGCAAAATAAAATCCCTCCTTTACAAGCTATATGTATGCTTGAAAGGAGGGAGATAACGCAAATTGTTATATAATTTTTTACCGCATCTTCAACAAAGCATCTTTTCCTTTCATACCGACCGTAATTCCCAACTCTTCAGCAGCTACTGTCACCGATTCTAAAGGCGCTTCAAGCAGTTGTTCAATCGTGCGCACCCCGACCGCCCTTCCAGCGACAATTCCGCGGTCGCGCAGTTTCTCATTCAATAGCGCCACATCGAGCGCGCCGCACATAATGTACCCTTTTTCACTTGCTACGGCAAGCAAATTCGTCTTTGGTAATTGAACGGAAATAGCAATAAATGGATAATGATCGATCGTAATAGGAGTTACGTTGATCATGATAAAGCCACACTCCTTTCCCTACTTTAATGTATGAAATAGGGAAGGAAATGTGCTTATTTTTGGTTTGCTAATTTCCATGCCAAAACATCCCGTAAAAATTCCGGCATATAATATTCTTTTTTCGAAGCGCGTTGGATTTGGGGATAAAAATTTCCGATCGCAAACATATCAATCGTCGCCACATCATATAGTTGATCTGGATTTAATGGCTTGCCGTTAATCATAATGTGGCGAATATGTTCGGATCCATCTTTACTCGTTTCTGTTTCCAGTTCGATTCCAGCATATACCATTTGCCCCATCACCTTGCCGCGAAAACCAAATCCTTTAAATTCTAAGTATTTCATTCTTTCTGTATTTGCTTGTAAAATAATTTCCTTTAATTCTGCGCCCCGAAGCTGCACTTTACACGGGTTGATCGGATGCGGACAAATACGGTGTAAATCTTTTTTTGTTACTACTCCTTTGTAAAGCGGCTCTAACAGGACACCTGCATTTACCATGCCGATTTCCGCTTTACACCATTCTTTAAGTGCTGAAGCGAGCAATTCGGCAAACGGAGACGGCGAAAACCATTGTAACGGCAAGTCTTCTTTCAATTCTGCGACTTGTTCCGCTTCCAATGTTGCTAAACTTTGCTGTTCTAATAACGATAAGGTGCGCTTCGTTTTCTCCAAATCCGGCAGACTTTTTACATCCACAACGGTAGCTAATGCTTTATATGTATGATCACTTTCCCCGATTTCTAACTTCACTACTCCAATAAACTTTCCATATTTCCCGGCTCCACACAATAATGTTTGATTAATCCTTTTTCCCTCTGGAAATAAATGATGGGTATGCCCTCCGAGGATAATATCAATTTCTGGTATCGTCTGAGCAATTTTTTCGTCCTCGTTGATTCCCAAATGCGATAATAAAATGACAAGATCCGCTTGTTTTTTCACTTCTGCCGCAATGTTTTCCAACATCTCAAGAGGCGGCGTCACTTTCCATCCTAATAACTCGTAAGATTTAGCGAAATAAGCCGTTAGTCCAATCACGCCAACACGAAACGTATCAGAAATAGGAATAATATAGTACGGATGCGCCCAAGAAGGACGTGTCCCGTCTTTCTTAAATAAATTTGCGACAATGACTGGAAAGCGGGCGTTTTTGTATAATGCATTTAGTTCCTCATAGTCAAGGGTAATTCCTTCATTGTTCCCAATCGTTACCGCATCATAATGAAGTTCATTTAATAAATCAACATTTGCTTTTCCCCTTGTTGCTTCCGTAATCGGATGAAAGCGATCAATAAAATCCCCAATATCAAACAACAACATCGTTTCATTGTTTTTTTCATGCTTTTGTCTTTGTTCACATAAAAAATAGGAAATTTTCGGCCAATATTCAAAATGGCTATGCACATCGTTCGTATGGTATACATATACTGTCCGTTTCAACGAGCCTCCCCCTTTATGAAAAGCTTTCGTAAATAAGACGGATTCCTAAAAGAACAAGCACTAGGCGCAAGAAGATGACCACTGTTTTACTGCGAAGCCGTTTATTAATGAAAGCACCTGTTTTCGCTCCAAACCAAACACCCGGAATTAGAGCAAGCGCAAATAGCCATTGTACATTCCCCATAAAAATATGTGTAAGCGAGCTGACAAGTGACGACAAAAAGATCATAAACATCGAAGTCGCTACCGCAACATGAGGCGGAAAGAAAAATAAAATCATCATCGCCGGCACCATTAATGAACCGCCGCCAATGCCAAAAATCCCCCCAAAAAAACCAACGATGAAAGAGATGACAATAGCTACGATCGGGTTGTATCCATATGTCACCGTTTCCCCTTCATTCGTTGTGTAAGTGCGGGTAATTTTAAATGTTTTTCGTTGTGAACGTACTGAAGCATTTTTGCTGAAAGATAAAAAAAACGATACAGCGATTAAAAAAAGCCCAAAATAGAAAGAAAAATGCTCAAGGCTCAACTTATTATTCATCCACGCGCCAATGATCGCTCCAGGGCCGCTTCCGATAAAAAATAAAAGGCCGCTTTGATAATCAACCATTTTTTCTTTCATATAGGATAATGTTGATGATAGTCCGTTAAAAATAATGACGACGAGCGAAGTGCCGACAGCCGCTTGCGGGGTGACATGCGGCAACCAATGTGTAGCGCCTAAAAACAGCAAAGATGGCACGATGATCACTCCGCCGCCTAAACCGACTAAACTTCCGATCGTTCCCGCTAAAAAGCCGACAATGACTAGCAGCACATACTCCATATTCTCATCTCCAATAACTAAAATAAATCAAGCTGGCGCGGCGCTAAATCCGTATATTCAATGCCAAGCAAACGGATCAATTGCTTCGCATTATCCGCAGCATCCCCGCCGGAATTGTTGTTAAACAATACGTAAATATCCTTTGTCTTCGTTTTTAATGTTTCAATATGCGCCACCCATTCGCGCAATTCGTCTTCCCGATACCGATATAAATATCTTACGGCCCGCCAATTTTCTCCGCTTGTCGCTTTATTCCACCCATATACATTACGCCCATGCAAACGAATAAGCGTTTTTTCTGCATTTGTAGGATATAACACGGTCGGAATGGAACCTTCCCCAGCTTGCGGCTCATCGCAAATGCTATGAATCCATCCTTCTTCTGTCATAAACTGTAATGTTTTCGCATAAAAGCGGGGGGAAAACCATGAACGATGGCGAAACTCAAGCGCTACCGGAACTTCTTTCATTTGCGCCTTGCACCAACGCAAATACATTACATGCTCACGGCGGCAATCAAACCATGGCGGAAATTGAAACAACACCATCGCTAGCTTTCCTGACTGGATAAACGGCTCAATCGAGTCTAAAAAAGCAGCAAACATCTCTTCCTTGCTCGAATACGGAATCGGGCCCCGCTCATGTCCCGTCATTCCTTGGTACGCTTTCACGACAAAGCGGAACGAATTCGGTGTTTCATGAATCCATTTCTCGACATTTTGGCGCGGCTGAATCGCATAAAAATACGAATCCACTTCTACAGTGGGAAAATGTGCGGCGTATTCTTGCAGCTTATCTTTCGCTGCAAGACCAGGAGGATATAAGCTATCGTGATCTCCCCAACCTGTTAATCCGATATAAATCATACGTATCACCTAGCTTCATCAGGCTATGAATAATGTTTAATTTATTCAAACATAACTCATCGCACATTTGCCACAATGGATGCATTCGTTTGATGTAATGCTGTTCCACTCTGGTCACAAGCAATGATTTCCCCTCCTTTCATAAGAATGAAATAACAGGATAATATAACATATTTTCATCATAAGCTTATTGTCAAGACCGATTATTTTTTGCTTTAACACTTACATTTATTTTAACTATATCACAATGGCAAAAAATTTGAGAACAATAGAGGTATGTACAACCAAAAACGTGAAAACCATCCATTCACCATAGGCAAATGGATGATTTTGCAACAATCATTAACCGATAGATCTTTCCATTTCGAACTTGATTATTTTTGCTCACAGCATGGGCAAACAATACTTTACGATTATTGATTTTGTAAGGTTTTTCGAATTATTTAACCTGATTAAAAAAGTAACCCACTATAAAATTGTGAGTGTTTTGTGGGTGACCCACAAGCATCTAATCAGAAGGCCGGAGTCTTACTTGGCCTTCTTTTTTATGCACAAAAATAGCCTACTCAAATCGAGTAGGTTTAATTATCGTTCGAATCGCCTGAGTTTCTTCATGAATATGTCGCGAAAATGCTTTTCAAGGAACTCTTCCATCCGCGATGCGATGAAGCACCAACGTTCCCCTTTTTTCTCCGGGTAGTACACAAACCCGCCGTTTTCTAAATCAAGCATTTGTCGGTAGCGAGGATGAAGAAGGATATTTTCTTTCAACCAGTCCTCGCTGTATCCAGTACGCTCCTTGAGATCCTGCATGGACCACCAGACTTTGTTCACGTTACCCATCCTTTCGACTGTTTGCTCGTCTCTCTCAATAAGCGGCACGGATGTGTCGTGGGATTTTATTTTGCGTTGCGCATCAGAATTTAATGCTTGGGTAATTTCCGCATACCAAGGGAGTAATAGGGACTTGTTTCTCTCCCCACTTTCGTAAAAGCCCGATTGCTTTTTCTGGATTTGTATAGGATAACTAGGCAAGTTTAACCGGGATTGCCTTTCTCTTTTGAAGCAAATCAAGATCGATCGGAAGTGTCATTTTCGTCCCCCCTCTCCCTTTTGTCGCGTTCCTTTCTCAATAAATATATATAAATACCCATATTAAAAGGCGAAACCCTCACTCCGCCTTTTTGTTTCGTTTACCCTGAGCCCGACACAGTTTGAAGACCATTTAGATAAACGAAAAGAAATACATGAGTCAATCGGGGAAGAAAGGATTTTTTATTTACTTTTCGAAAGTAATTTTTGAACCAACAAGACGAACGATAGCAATCTTTTTTACCATCGCTGTCGAAAATCCTCCCACCCCTAATTCCTGCGCCATTCAATGCTATTTTTAGGTTAACGATTGGATCAATGTTCACCGCTACATTACCCATTGTACCACTCAAGAACCACAATTAAATTAAAGATTATTCTTGAGTCAGGTAATTAAAATGTTTATCAGTGATATATGTTAAATCAATGTCAAAATTCATCTTATCTAAGATAGGTTTAATATACTCTATTAAATGTGTGCCAGCCTCAAAATTATCAGGAAATTTACTAATATAAAAAGAATTATTATTATCACAATTTGGCTTATGTTCAACTAACCCTTCGATTACCTCAGCAATTTGGTCCACAATATTTTCTTCTAATTTTTTTTCTGAAATTATTACCGTGTGGATATAATTCTCCGCGCCTTCAAATGAATCCTCATCCTCTATTTCCTTTAAAATAGGAAAATCATCTAAAACACTAGGTCTTCTGTAATCTAAAATCAATAGCATACAGACAGTTTCATTATCTTGATTATCTAAACGAAACAACTCTAGGTCTCGCAATTTCAACATTCTTACCAATTTGAACATTAATATCACCTCCCTCTAGAAATGTTGATATATCAAGGTTTCTTGGCATCTTAGGGGTGCCAAAAAAATATTTTTCGACAAAACTCATCACATACTTTTGAGTTTTTGTTGATATCTAACAGTCCATGGGTGCGCTTCGCGGCCACTGGATATTTTTGTATTTTTCACTCCAGTGGGGGGATGTGTATGCGATGCACCTTGGATCTCTGCACAACTGATGAGGACGAACCCTCCCATGTCTCTGGGCATCCTTGTGCCAACATTCCTTCGTTCGGTCTCTTCACCAGGCAGAGGCCGGCTAAGCTCCTTTAGGGACTCAAGGTCGAATGGATGATATCGCGCCAGCTTCTCCGTGTCATCCTTGTTGTCTAGAGAATCGAGACTATAGGTATCAAGCAGCCGTTTCGAGACCAAAGATGTCCTGCATCATTCGCTTCGCATCGAACGCTTGGTGCTTCGTACATACAGCGTGCAATACCTTCAATAATTTTCCGCATAACGCCACAATCGATAATTTTCCGCATAACGCCACAATCGATTGCTTCTTCCGCAACGGATTATCAGGACGTGTCGTGTAATAGTCGTGCAGCTGCCGAAACGCTTCGTTGTGGCGGATCATCGGCATCATCACCCGGAACAGAAGGGCGCGCAACCGCCTTCTTCCACGCTTCGAGATCCGTTTTTGCCCTTTGTGTTGGCGGAGGAATGTTCCCGCAGCGTCAGGCCCGCTAATTGGATAAGCTGCCGCGGATCCTGATAATGGGAGAAACTCCCGATCTCTGATAACAGTTCCACGATGGTCGCATCGCCTAAGCCCGGAACGATCTTCAACCATCGTACTCGACAGATGTCTGTACGAGTTCGATCAGCTGCTCTGTCAGTGCCTCGATTTCTTCTTCCAGTTGGCGGTACCGGCGGACAAGCGTGGCAATTTCGATACGGGCCATCTGTTGTCCTTCCGTTACGCCAATGGAGTGTTGGGCCAGTTCTATGAGCTTCTTCGCTTTCGGTTTTTGTGGCGATTGTAATCCCTCACTTTGCCGGTAAAGGGCGAGAACCTCTTCTAGTTCTTTTCCTGCCAGATCACTCGGAAATGGCGTATATTCCAGCACCGCGAGCGCCATTTTCCCAAATGACGGAAAGACTTGCGTAAACTCCGGAAAATATCGATCAAGCCAGCGAATCATTTGATTTCGAATCGCTCCCTGTTCTTCCACCAATTTGGAGCGAAATGTCGCTCCCACGCGCAGATCCGCCTCCATCCCTTTCAGAATGCGCGGATAGCTGAATCGGCCGTCTTTCACTAACCGGGCAATGACGAGCGCATCTTTCGCATCATGCTTGGTTGGAAGGTTATCGTCTAGCTCTTTGGATCGCTTCACGTGCATCGGGTTTGTCATGACGAGAGGGATGCCTTTCTCATCAAGAAAATAGGCGAGATTCAGCCAATAATGTCCCGTTGGCTCGATGCCAACAATCACCTCGGTTTTTCCAAATTCCTTCATGGCTTCCACGATGCACTGGTACAACCATTCCAATCCTTCTTTCGATTGCAGAACGGGAAACGGCTTTTTTAACCCCCTCCCTCGCTCATCCACAAAGCAGGCATAATGTTTTTTCTTTGCGATATCCATCCCAACAACCAGCGTTTGATCGGTGACTTGATTAATCTTCTTGTTTGAGATAGAATTCATGTATAGTCCTCCTTGGTATCCAAATTAGGGGTCAATTCGTGTGATTGACACCCCCCGAATCATACCAAGAGGGCTTTTTTTATTCAAGTCCCCGAAAAAACTTCTAACAGGAATGCTCCTTTTTTGAGAGCAAACACTCTCTTTTCAGTTGATAAAATCGAAATTGAAGCAAATACTTTTGCTATTGAATTATTACTTCCAGATGACGTTATCATTCAATACCAAGGCACCGATCTGACCATATATGACGTAGCTAAAATGTACAGTGTGCCACAAGAGCTTGTTCATTTAAAAAATTTTAACCATGAAACAGAACGTATATTCGTTTAATTTGAGGAGGTGTTTCGCTATGATCATTAATTTAGATGATTATCGGAAAAAGAAGAAAAAGAAAAGAAATGACCGTTCAATGGTCAGTATCCCTATATTTTCACGAATTACAGTAGAGGACAACAAATTAATCGGTGAGCTTGAGAATGGACAAAAAGTTATCATTCAAAACTTAGAAAAGGAGGAGTGAAATTGGCTAGTTTCCGTAAACACCCAAACGGAACATGGGAATATCGAATCCGCTATAAAGATCGGTCGACCGGTAAGTATAAAGAAAAATCTAAGCGTGGATTTAAAACAAAAAAAGCTCAATTGGCAGCCGCCCAGGCGGAAATGGAATTGGAGTATTACGGATTCTCTGAAGATGGGAACGAAAGAGTAGATGCGTATTTTGAAAAGTGGCTCGAAGTGTATAAAAAACCAAACGTCAAGCCGATCACTTATTCTCTCCAAGAAAGAAACGTCCGACTAAACATTCTTCCGCGTTGGGGGAATTATAAGCTTAAAGAAATTACCAGAGTTGAATATCAGAAATGTATTAATGAATTGAGGGAACGATATAGCGAAGGAACAGTTAGACGAATTCACAGTATCATGAATTCGGCGCTCAATGACGCTGTTCATGAATTCCGGATTTTACGCGAGAATCCCATCGCTAAAATCACCATTCCAAAGGAAAAAGAGAAAAATAACGAACTGAAGTATTTTACACGTAAACAACTGGAGAAATTTTTGAACGAAGTAAAAAAAACACAAAAGCATGCCAAATATCAGCATTCCATTCAGTACTATGTGCTGTTTACTCTTTTGGCACGGACTGGTTTGCGAATTGGAGAAGCATTGGCATTGACGTGGGATGACATTGACTTTGAAAACAAGATACTCACGGTGAACAAAACGCTAGTGTATCCGACTAACTCAACGCCGTATCTTTCGACTCCAAAATCGAAAGCAAGTTTACGAACAATCAAATTAGACGATGTGACGGTTCGTCTGTTGAAAAAGCATCGTATCAACCGGAATGAAATGTATTTAAAATACCAGAACTATAAAAAACCTGAAACCAACATTGTGTTTCATCAACATGACGGACGTTGGTTACGGACAAACGTTGTCCGTGAATATTTTAAAGAGGTTTGTAAGCGTGCTGGGCTTCCGATATTATCACCCCACGCTCTTCGGCATACTCATGCTGTTCATCTTCTCGAAGCCGGAGCAAATATTAAATACGTGTCCGAAAGGTTAGGACATGCAAGTATAAAAACAACCGCTGACACCTACCTCCATGTGACCAAAAAAATCGAGGATGAGGCACTGGAGTTGTATCAGCGGTACACAGAAAAAATATAATTGTGGGTGAATTGTGGGTGTGGCGTTCAAGAAAAAGCGCCACGCCTTTGATTTTATAGGATTAACCAATACTACCTTCCATCTCGAATTTGATAAGCCGGTTCATTTCCACCGCATATTCCATTGGAAGCTCTCTTGTAAATGGCTCGATAAAGCCCATGACAATCATTTCTGTCGCTTCTTGTTCAGAGATGCCGCGGCTCATCAGATAGAACAATTGCTCCTCGGATACTTTTGACACTTTCGCTTCATGCTCGAGCGAAATGTTGTCATTTAAAATTTCATTATACGGGATCGTGTCGGATGAAGATTGGTTATCCATAATGAGCGTATCGCATTCAATATTCGAACGCGATCCTGACGCTTTGCGGCCAAAGTGAACGATACCGCGATAAGTCACTTTTCCGCCTTGTTTAGAAATCGACTTCGATACGATGGTCGATGATGTGTTTGGCGCAAGATGAATCATTTTTGCACCAGCGTCTTGATGCTGTCCTTTTCCGGCAAGCGCAATCGATAATGTCAAGCCGCGTGCACCTTCTCCTTTTAAAACAACTGCTGGATATTTCATCGTTAATTTGGAACCAATGTTTCCGTCGATCCATTCCATCGTTGCGTTTTCTTCACAAACCGCGCGTTTCGTTACAAGGTTAAACACGTTGTTCGACCAGTTTTGAATGGTCGTATAACGGCAGTACGCATCTTTTTTGACGATAATTTCAACAACGGCACTATGAAGCGAAGCAGTTGTATAAATTGGCGCGGTACATCCTTCTACGTAATGAACGTGCGCCCCTTCATCAACAATAATTAACGTACGTTCAAATTGTCCCATGTTTTCCGAGTTAATGCGGAAATATGCCTGCAACGGCGTTTCTACTTTCACGCCTTTTGGCACATAGATGAACGAACCGCCCGACCACACCGCCGAGTTTAACGCAGCAAATTTATTGTCCGTAGGCGGCACAACTTTTGCAAAATACTCACGGAAAAGGTCTTCGTTTTCTTTCAACGCAGAGTCCGTATCTTTAAAGATAACACCAAGTTTCTCCAAATCTTCTTTCATATTATGGTAAACAACTTCTGATTCGTACTGTGCCGATACTCCTGCTAAATATTTTTGTTCCGCCTCAGGAATTCCGAGCTTATCAAATGTCGCTTTAATTTCTGCCGGTACTTCATCCCAAGAACGGCCCGATTTTTCCGTCGGTTTTACGTAGTACGTAATTTCATCAAAATCTAAACTCGATAAATCGCCACCCCATTGTGGCATTGGTTTGCTGTAGAAAATATCTAACGCTTTTAAACGGAATTCAAGCATCCATTGCGGCTCATTTTTCATGCGGGAAATTTCTTCGACCACTTCCCGTGTCAACCCGCGTTTTGCGCGGAATACCGATACGTCTTTATCGACGAAACCATACTTATATTCGCCGATTTCTGGCGCTTTTTTCGCCATGCGGTTTCACCCTCCTTTTTTCTTCTTGCCATTAATGACGCTGGTGCAACCCTTTTTCCATTGCTTTCCATGCCAATGTCGCACATTTAATACGGGCCGGAAACTTCGAAACGCCTTGAAGTGCCACAATATCACCTAAATCAACAGAGTCATCATGTTCTTTCCCCTGCATCATATCGGAAAATATATTGGCTAGCTTCAACGCTTCTTCCACCGTTTTTCCTTTGATCGCCTGCGTCATCATCGAGGCTGATGACATCGAAATGGAGCAGCCTTCTCCCTCAAACTTCACATCCACAATTTTCCCGTCTTCGACTTTCATCGTTAGATGAATACGGTCACCACAAGTCGGATTATTCATATCAATATCTACACTGTTTCCCTCTAAAACACCACGATTTCTTGGATTTTTATAATGATCCATAATCACTTGTCGATAAAGCTGATCTAAAGGATTATTAGAAGACATGACCAAAATACTCCTTTGTTTTCTGTAATGCGACTACGAGTTGATCGATTTCTTCCTTTGTATTATAGAGGTAAAAACTTGCACGCGCTGTAGCTGTTACGTTTAACCATTTCATTAACGGTTGGGCGCAATGGTGACCGGCGCGGACGGCGATCCCTTCCGCGTCAAGGACGGTTGCCACATCATGCGGATGAACTCCTTCTATGTTAAACGTCACTAATCCTCCGCGATGTTTTGGACCATAAATCGTGATCCCTTCTATCGCGGACAACTGTTCTAAAGCGTACTGGGCAAGTTCCTGCTCATGTGCAGCGATATTATCTAATCCGATTTCTTCAAGGAAGTCGATTGCCGCTCCTAAACCGATGGCTCCCGCAATAATTGGAGTACCGCCCTCGAATTTCCACGGAAGCTCTTTCCATGTCGATTCGTACAGGCCGACGAAATCAATCATTTCGCCGCCAAACTCTACCGGTTCCATCTTCTCTAATAATTCCCTTTTACCATATAATACGCCAATTCCTGTCGGACCGCACATTTTATGCCCAGAAAACGCCAAAAAATCACAATCTAGATCTTGAACATCGATTTTCATATGAGGAGCGCTCTGCGCGGCGTCCACTACGATGACAGCGCCATGTTTGTGGGCGATTTTTGCAATTTCTTTTACTGGGTTAATCGTTCCTAAAACGTTGGAAACATGTACAATAGCGACAATTTTTGTATTGGATGTGACCGTCGCTTCTACATCTTTTAGGTCGATCGTTCCATCTGGCTGAAGCGGAATATACTTTAATGTGGCTCCCGTATGTTTAGCGACTTGCTGCCATGGAATAATATTGCTATGGTGCTCCATGTACGTGATGACAATTTCATCGCCTTCTTGTAAATTAGCGCGGCCATAGCTCGCTGCAACCATATTTAACGCCGTTGTCGTTCCTCTTGTAAAAATGATTTCTTGTGTGGACTTCGCATTAATAAACCGTCGTACCTTTTCACGTGCTCCTTCATATGCGTCCGTCGCTTTCGTACCAAGCGTATGCACGCCGCGATGGACATTTGAATTGTACTGGCGATAATAGTGATCAATCGCTTCAATGACGGGAAGAGGTTTCTGTGATGTCGCAGCGTTGTCAAGATATATAAGCGGCTTCCCGTTTACTTCTTGGTCCAAAATCGGAAACAGCTGCCGAACCTCTTTCGTATTCATGACTGCACTTTCCTTTCGATTACTTCAATAAGTTGTTTTTTCACACTTTCAATCGGAATAGCCTCTACAACAGGAGCTAAAAATCCATGAATGATAAGACGTTCTGCCTCATGTTTCGGAATACCGCGGCTCATTAAATAATATAGCTGCGTAGGATCAACGCGGCCGACCGATGCAGCATGTCCTGCCATTACATCGTCTTCGTCAATTAATAAAATAGGGTTCGCATCTCCACGCGCTTTTTCGCTTAGCATTAGAACACGCGATTCTTGCTGCGCGTTCGATTTGGAAGCACCATGTTCAATTTTTCCAATTCCGTTAAAAATCGAAGTCGCGCTGTCTCTCACAACACCGTGTTTTAAAATGTAACCTTCCGTATGTTTACCATAATGAACAACGCTTGTCGTAAAGTTTTGTACTTGCTCTCCTCGACCGACAACAACCGTTTTCGTATCGCCGAAAGAACCGTCACCTATTAAGCGGGTAATGTTTTCAGAAACTGTATCTCCATCGTTCATTAAACCGAGCGCCCACTCAATGCGGCCATCACGGGCAGCGATACCACGGCGGTTTACATAGGTTGTAATACCTTTTGCCAAGTTATCGACCGCTGCAAAAAACACACGAGCATTCGTGTTGGCAAACACTTCGGCGACAATATTGACAACTGCTTTGCTAGTTTCTTTTACGGAAATATAGTTTTCCACATAAACAACCCGGCTATTATCTTCCGCTACAACGATGACATGATTAAATAATGCGATATCATCATTTTCTTGAATATAAACAGCTTGAAGAGGAACATCCACTACAACATTTTTCGGCACATATACGAACACACCGCCGTTAAGTAGCGCAGCATGCAACGCCGTTAAACGATGCTCGTCAATTTTCACGCCATCTTTCATCAAATATTTTTGCAACAAATCCCCATGCTCACGTGCTGCTGTGAAAATATCAGTGAAAATGACGCCTTTTGCTTTCAACTCATCCGATAGAGATAAATATGCTGGTGTATGATCGCGTTGGACATATAAGTTTTTCGTTCCCTCTCCTGCTTCAATAAGCGCCTTTACTGCTTCAGGCAATTCATCTAATGAAGCAAACGGCGCGCTTTCCACTACATGATTAGCAAATTGTGTGAAATTCCATTTGTCAATTTTTGTTTTATCCGGCTTTGGCAGCGGCAACTCTTCTGCTTTAGCAAGAGCTTGTAAGCGAAGCTGTAAAAGCCAGTCCGGTTCGCCGCGTCCGCTGGAAAATGAGCGCACATATTGTTGGTCGAATGGTATTTTTGTTCCTGTCGTCATAATATAATACTCCTCCTAACGCTTACGCTTCTTGCTCAACCGTTTCATCTTCAATGCCAAGTTCTTTTTTAATCCAATCGTATCCTTCTGCTTCAAGACGTTGTGCCAACTCCGGACCACCGGATTTTACGATACGCCCTTGCATCATGACATGCACATAATCCGGTGTGATGTAGTTTAGTAAACGCTGATAGTGCGTAATGATCAAACAGCCGAATTCGCTGCTGCGCATTTCATTAATTCCTTTTGAAACAATTTTTAATGCATCAATATCAAGACCGGAGTCGATCTCGTCCAAAATCGCGATTTTCGGTTCAAGCATCATTAATTGAAGAATTTCGTTGCGTTTTTTCTCTCCGCCGGAGAATCCTTCATTTAGATAGCGATGCGCCATATCTGGATTCATTTCGAGAAATTCCATTTTTTCGTCAAGTTTGCGGATAAATTTCATTAAAGAAATTTCATTTCCTTCGCCAAGACGAGCGTTAATGGCGGCACGAAGAAAATCCGCATTCGTTATGCCGCTAATTTCGCTTGGATATTGCATCGCCAAAAATAAACCGGCGCGTGCACGTTCATCCACTTCCATCTCCAACACGTTTTGCCCGTCTAATGTAATGCTTCCTTTTGTTACTTCATATTTTGGATGTCCCATAATCGCCGACGATAACGTTGATTTTCCCGTTCCGTTCGGACCCATAATCGCGTGAATTTCTCCGCCTTTTACTTCTAAATTCACACCTTTTAAAATTTCTTTTCCTTCAACGGATACGTGAAGATCTTTAATTGTTAACACTGCCATGAAGAATACCTCCAATTTTCACTAAAAATTGTGTATATCATTGACTTGCTTGTCTTTCCATTCTCATTTTATTCTCATTACAATCTTATAACAAATGAAAAGTATTAGCAACCTTTTGAAGAGAATATCACTATGTTCATAGTGAAAAATATTTTGATCAAGATTGTTTTATAAAAATAACGGAAGCGGACCGCTTCCGTTATTTTATTGCGCTGCTGGAATGACAGCACCTTTATATTTTTCTTTAATAAAGTCTTGAATTTCTTTCGACTGTAACACTTCGACAAGCGTTTTAATTTCTTTGCGGTTTTCATCGCCTTTGCGTACAGCGATAATATTGACATATGGGTTATCTTTCGGCGACTCAACAGCAATTGGATCTTTCGCAGGATCTAATCCCGCGTCAAGCGCATAGTTGGCGTTGATGAGCACAGCATCGCCTTCGCCGTTTTTATAAATTTGCGGCAGCAATCCTGCTTCCACATCTGCTTCAAATTTTAAATGTTTTGGATTTTCCACAATGTCTTTGACCGTAGCTTTTGTTTTATCGATACCTTCTTTTAATTTAATTAACCCTTTTTCTTGCAGCATCGATAAAATGCGACCATGGTCTGCAACCGAGTTGCTCATGATGATCGTCGCACCGTCTGGCAATTCTTCGAGGCTTTTATATTTTTTCGAGTAAAGACCGATTGGCTCAATATGAATGCCGCCAGCGTTGACAAAGTCATATCCATGTTCTTTTTTCTGTGCTTCTAAATATGGAATATGTTGGAAATAGTTGGCGTCAATTTCTTTATCTGCTAACGCTTTGTTTGGTAAAACATAATCTTGGAATTTAACAATTTTTAAGTCAATGCCTTTTTCTTTTAAAATCGGTTGTGCTTTTTCTAAAATTTCCGCATGTGGAACATTGGAAGCTCCAACCACTAATTTTGTTAATTTCCCCTCTTTTTTGCCACCATCAGCGTTGTTATTGCCTCCACATGCTGCCAAAGCCAACACAAGAACGATGGCAAATAATGCACTAATCCATTTTTTCATATTGATCTTCCCCCTTTTATCGTTTATCTATTTTGGAAGTGACAAAGTCACCGATAAACTGAATGACAAAGACAATCACCAAAACTAGAACGGTGGCGACAAACGTCACATCATTATGACTGCGCTGAAATCCTTCAAGATACGCTAAGTTGCCAAGGCCGCCGGCCCCAACGACCCCTGCCATCGCTGTATATCCAACTAAAGCAATTGCAGTGACGGTAATTCCAGATACAAGAGCAGGCAATGACTCTGGAAGAAGCACTTTCCAAATAATCGTCGCCGTTGTCGCTCCCATCGCTTTGGCCGCTTCGATGACACCTTTATCAATTTCGCGAAGCGCAATTTCCACCATTCTCGCGTAAAATGGCGCCGCTCCAATAATGAGTGCTGGCAATGCCGCATTTGCGCCAAGAATCGTTCCGACAACGAATTTTGTAAACGGGATTAACAAAATAATTAATATGATAAATGGGATGGAACGAAAAATGTTAACGATAGCGGCGATGATCATATTCGCCAGGCGGTTTTCCCATAAGTTTCCCTTTGACGTTAAAAATAAAAGCAGTCCAAGAATCGTTCCTAATATAAATGTTGCAACGACAGAAATTCCTGTCATATAAAGCGTTTCAACGGTCGCTGCCCAAATCATATCCCACTCTACATTTGGTAAGAGGTTAGCGAGCATCCGTAATCACCTCCACCGCCACTTGCTGCTTTCGAATATAATCGATCGCGCGGGCCACTTCCTCTTTCTCTCCATCCATATGAACAAACAGCACACCGTAAGCGCCTTGGTGGGTTTGCGAAATTTTTCCTTGAAGAATATTCGCATCAACTTGAAATTGGCGAACAACGTTAGCAATCAGCGGCTGTTCCGTAACCTCTCCAACAAACGTCAATTGAAAAACCGTTCCTTTTGGATATTTATCGAGTAAATGCGCAATCGTTTCTTTCGTTTCCTCCGGTTCGATGACCTGCTGTACAAACCGTTTCGTAACCTCCTGCTTTGGCTGCCGGAACACTTGCAGCACTTCTCCTTGTTCAACAATTTTTCCGTTTTCCATCACTGCAACGCGGTTGCAAATTTTACGAATCACGTGCATTTCATGGGTAATTAATACAATTGTCAATCCTAAACGCTTATTAATATCCACCAAAAGTTCCAAAATGGAATCGGTTGTCTGCGGGTCTAGCGCGGATGTCGCCTCATCGCACAATAACACTTTTGGATTGTTCGCCAAAGCGCGCGCGATGCCGACGCGCTGCTTTTGCCCGCCGCTAAGCTGTGACGGATAGGCATTTTCTCTTCCTTGCAAACCTACAAGCTGAATCAACTCGTCTACTCGTTTTTTCCGCTGTTCTTTCGGTACACCGGCAATTTCTAATGGAAACGCAATGTTTTCGCGAACCGTTCTTGACCATAATAAATTAAAATGCTGAAAAATCATTCCGATTTCCTGACGGGCCTTTCGCAATTCCTTTCCTTTAATATTAGCAATATCTCGTCCAGCGACAATGACTTTCCCTTTGGTCGGTTTTTCCAATCCGTTAAGGAGACGGATTAACGAACTTTTTCCCGCCCCGCTATATCCGATGATTCCGAAAATTTCGCCTTCTTTAATTTGCAAAGAGACATTATCCACTGCTGTTACAGATCCATTGGCCGCTTCATATATTTTTGTCACGTTTTCTAATGTAATCATGCACATTTCCACCTTCCCTCATGTAAAAGACGGCTCGCCGCAAAAAGAAAGCCTTTCTGCTCAAGAGAACAGAAAGGCAATGATTACCGTTCTGTCTCTTATCTCTCAAAGCAGACGCTTTGTGTGAATTGGCACCATTTCAGCGAGTACGCTGACGGTTGCCGGGCTTCATTGGGCACATCCCTCCACCTCTCTTGATAAGAGCACAAAAAACACTTTATTCAATTAAAATCTCTCAATAATTACGAATGTGATTTTATCACTATATGTCGAATAGTGTCAATGGAAATGTTATAGTCATTATGGAAAATGGCATGATTATCATTTCTTGTGATTATGAGACGGAAACATCAGATGTAATTCCGGTAGCAGCCGCAATTGCCTGTTCTAAATCTTCGATTAAGTCATCGATATTTTCGATGCCGACAGATAGACGAACTAAATCTTCTGTCACTCCAGATGATTTTAGTTCTTCTTCGTTTAGCTGTTGATGTGTGGTGCTTGCAGGATGGATAATTAAACTTTTCGCGTCGCCAACGTTGGCAACATGCGACCATAATTTTACACTGTTGATCAATTTCGCTCCTGCCTCTCTGCCGCCTTTTACGCCAAATACAACGATGGAACCCGCTCCTTTTGGCAAATATTTTTTCGCTAGTTCTTTTGCTGGGTGACTGCCATGTTCTGGATAAAGCACCCACTCTATTGCTGGATGACGATCTAAATACTCGACGATTTTTCTTGTATTCGCAATATGTTCTTTCATACGTACATGCAATGTTTCAAGACCAAGCTGAATTTGAAAGGCATTAAATGGGCTAATCGCTGGACCTAAATCGCGAAGCAGCTGCACGCGAGCTTTGACAATGTATGCAGCAGGTCCAAACGCCTCAGCATACACAAGGTTGTGATAGCTTGGATCAGGAGTAATAAATCCTGGAAACTTCGGCGAATTCCAGTCAAAATTACCACCATCAACAATGATGCCGCCTAAGGTCGTCCCATTCCCAACAAGCCATTTTGTGGCGGAATGGATCACGATATTCGCCCCATGTTCAATTGGTCTGCACAAATAAGGAGTGGCAAATGTGTTGTCGATAATGAGCGGAATTCCCGCTTCACGAGCGATTTGCGCTACCGCTTCAATATCTAATATGTGCAAACTAGGATTGCCAATCGTTTCGGCGAAAATTGCTTTCGTTTTTGGTGTAATCGCTGCTCGGAAATTTTCCGGATTAGACGGATCGACAAAGTGGGTTTTAATTCCGTATTTCGGCAATGTATTGACGAACAAATTATATGTACCGCCATATAACGTAGATGCCGATACAATTTCATCCCCAGCTCCGGCGATATTCAAAATGGCCAGTGTAATGGCGGCCATTCCGCTAGCGAGAGCAAGACTGCCCACTCCACCTTCCAGCTGTGCCACCCTTTCTTCCAATACGGTAACCGTCGGATTGTGGATGCGTGTATAAATATATCCTTCTTCTTTTAGACCAAAAAGGTTCGCGGCATGATCCGTATTGGCAAATAAATAGGCGTTCGATTGATAAATAGGAACCGCACGCGCTCCAGTGGCAGGATCAGGCTTTAATCCGCCATGAATGGCTACTGTTTCGAAACGGTATTGTTTTTCACTCATTGAAACTCTCTCCCCCTTTACCTTTTATAATAAAACCCCTCTTCTTCTAAGAAGAGAGGGGGATGCACTCTTCTTATCTCTCAGAGCAATTCGCTCTGCTGGAATTAGCACCGTGTTGAAACAACCGGTTGCCGGGCTTCATTGGGCCAGTCCCTCCACCTCTCTTGATAAGAATGATATATACCATTTTTTCTGAATAATACTATTATTCCTCCTAATTGTCAATTCATTTTTTTATAAAAATTAAAAATAAAGAAATATAGTATTTAGCAAACATAGCGATACGGTTTTGACAAATGAAACAGAGACTCCAGAAGCAACATATGACGGAAACTTCCAGAAATATGCACTTCTCGAAGCCGAATTTGTTGTTGTAATTTTAACCTTCCATTTATCAATGATTCCAGCGCCTCTTTCGATCCTCGAATGGTCACTAGCCGACGTTCATCTATCTTTTCCTTTTGACCGATTTTATATTTAGAAATCGCAACAACCGCTGTTTCTGTTTCACATTCAAACTGAACGTATAACTCTTCTTCTGGTAAAATCGGTGATAAATGATTTAATTTTTGAATTCGTTCTGTAAGCTGTCCTACTAATTCACGCATATCCATTTTATACCCGCCTCCCCCATTATCCTGTCACTTCATTCATTTCCATAAAAAAAAGGAGAATCCTTTATAAAAATCTCGACAAATCGTCTGGAAAATAGGCAATATTCTCATCATTTCCCAAGAAATATGTCAAACGAAGTCAAATCACCGTTTATTTTAGTTCTTGCGCTGTCACCTTTAAGGGGAGGAGAGAATGAACAACATCTGTTCATTTTTCTAATTCTGAGGCAACATTTCCTTTATTGTTTCGTATAAATACGGTACAGAATGAAACGCGTATAATTTTTTTACAATATTGCCGCGATCAAATAAAAGAAGGCATGGAACGCTTTCAATTTTCCATGCAACCGCACGCTCTGGCATATAATTAATATCGGTCTTGTAAAATGGAATATGCGGAAATAGTTCCTCGACAACCTGGAGCATCCGCTCCGCAAGCTGGCAAGTGCCGCACATCGGTGTATATACATAAAGACAAGCCATATCTTTTTTATTAATAATGTCATCTATTTCTGGTAACTCTACTTTTTTCATTGCTGCTTTCACCTTTTTAATAAATAATCGTAATGGACATCAAAGTTCGCGCGTAATAATACTTGGGCAATATGCCAATTCGGCGCTGCAGCCACTTCACGGTACATTCGGTCAATATATATATGTTCCGCTTCAGGAAATTCACGGCGAAACTGTTTTCGTAATTTTTCCCCCGCTTCATCGGCATCCACTAATATATACACTTCTTTATAATAGAGCTCCTCAATCAGCTCTTCCAGTCTGGCATCACTAATCGTCCCGTTTGTACAAATAATTTCAACCGGTTCATTAATAATGTTTTCAATTTTTTGTTTGTCGGAACGCCCTTCCACAATAATCACTTTTTCGATTTCTATCATTATTATCACCTGATTAGTTGAAAATGTCATTCATTTATTATATGGAAAAACAATACGATGGTTTCCACATGGATAAGGAAAGGAAACGAGACTATAGTCGTTTTTGCAAAATAAAGAAGAAAAGCAACGGCATAGCACCGTTGCTTTCGACCCCAACCAGCCTCACCGTCGCAATCGACATACTGTTGATCTGGTCCAACGGTGACGGTTATTTGCTTATCAATTCGTCTATTTTGTTGCTAACTTGCGACAGAGAAACATGACCTTCATATAAATCATGTTCTATATCCTTTGTTTCCGCTGCCATACGGGCACCCTTTGTAAACCTCTTTATGTATAGGGTGCCCATCGTTCGCATGATCAACCGTGGTGATTGGGTGTATTATTATCCTTCTTTTACCATTTCTTCATATTGCTCTGCTGTTAATAAATTGTCGATCTCGCTCATATCATAAGGCTCGACAACAATCATCCATGCTTTTTCATACGGTGATTCATTCACATATTCTGGATTATCATTTAATTCTTCATTCACTTCTACTACTTTACCGCTAATTGGCGCATAAAGTTCGGAAACAGTTTTCACTGATTCGACGCTGCCGAATGGCTCGTTTGCTGTAATTTCCGCACCTACTTCTGGCAGTTCAACGAAAACGATGTCACCTAACTCCGATTGTGCAAAATCAGTAATACCGATGCGTACTTTATCTCCCTCGACACGCACCCACTCATGTTCTTCAGAATAGCGTAATTCCTTTGGTGTATTCATAATCGCACCCCTTCATAATAGATTATATTCTTTTTAATAATAACCGATTTTGCCAAAAAACTCACTGAACTCGTTACATTTGTTTAAAGAATTTTTCGTATTGCTCTTCGTTAAATCCAACGATGACATGATTTCCATCTGTTAAAATCGGGCGCTTGATCAACATGCCATCGGAAGCAAGAAGCTCAAGAAGCTCCTCTTCCGAAGCAGTATTCACTTTATCTTTTAGCCCTAACTCGCGATATTTCATACCACTTGTGTTAAAAAACTTTTTCAGTGGAAGCCCGCTCTTGCGATAAAGTTCTGTCAATTCCTCTTTTTTCGGCGGGTTTTCGACAATATGTACTTCCTGTACCGTGATGCCATGCTCATCGAGCCATTTTTTCGCTTTTCGGCATGTACCGCACTTTGGATACCAATAAAAGGTTAACGACATATTGCACCATCCTTTGCAAATAAAAGTACCAGGATAAAACCTGGTACTTTCCATTATTACACAATATAACGTTCTGCTTCAATGAGCGCCGCTGCCGCTTCACGTTTTTTCGCGATGATATTGATTGGAGTATAGCGCGTCAATTTGCGCAAAGCGGCCAACATCATGCGCAACATATCGCCTTGCTCTACTGCGATAATGGTTTCTTTCGCGTGCGCCTCGATTTCGTTGAACGCTTCCTGGCAGAAAATTTGCGTATAAAGAAGTTTTTGTTTGTTTTTCTCTACTCCGGTGTTTTTAATTGCTTTTTCTGTACGAAGCAGAGCAGATTCCATCGCGTAAATATTCGCAACAATGTCGGCAATGTTTACTAAAATTTCCTGTTCATTTTCCAATTTCGGGCCGAATTTTTGTGCTGCTAATCCCGCCGCCATTAATGCGATTTTTTTCGCGTTGCGTACTAAATATTTTTCTTGTTCAAGTACGCCGTCACCAACTTCTTCCGGCATAAGCATCATTAATTCTTCTTGAAGCTGTTGCGCTTTTTGAAGAAGTGGCAGTTCGCCTTTCATTGCTTTTTTCAAATACATTCCAGGAACTAATAGACGGTTAATTTCATTCGTTCCTTCAAAAATACGGTTAATCCGAGAGTCACGGTAAGCCCGCTCAATTTCGTATTCTTGCATAAATCCATAACCGCCGTGAATTTGTACACCTTCGTCAACAATATAATCTAATGTTTCTGTTGCGAAGAATTTGTTTAGCGAACATTCGATGGCATATTCAGCAATCGATTTCGCAATTTCTTTTCCGTCTTTTGCTTTTTCCTCATCAAGAAGGCTCATCCGTTCGTCAAATAAACCGACCGTACGATAGACGGAACTTTCTGTTGCGTACAACCGGGATGCCATTGTCGCAAATTTTTCTTGTGTTAATGTAAACTTAGAAATCGGTTGTTTAAATTGTTGACGTTGGTTCGCATATTGAAGCGTAATTTCCAGCGCCCGTTTTGCACCGCCAACCGCACCGACTCCTAGCTTATAACGGCCGATGTTTAAGATGTTGAACGCTATAACATGGCCTTTTCCAACTTCCCCAAGCAAGTTTTCTTTCGGAACAGGCACGTCTTGTAAAATTAATGTACGTGTCGAAGAACTTTTAATTCCCATTTTCTTTTCTTCCGGTCCAGTAGAAACACCAGGGAAGTCACGCTCGACAATGAATGCGGAGAAATGTTCGCCGTCTACTTTTGCGTATACGACAAATACATCCGCAAATCCAGCGTTCGTAATCCATTGTTTTTCACCGTTTAAAATATAATGTGTACCTTCCGCATTTAATCTTGCTGTTGTTTTTGCACCTAATGCGTCTGAACCAGAACCAGGCTCTGTTAACGCATATGCAGCAATTTTTTCACCAGTCGCTAATGCCGGCAAGTATTTTCTTTTTTGTTCTTCTGTTCCGAACAAGGCAATTGGAAGTGATCCAATTCCGACGTGCGCACCATGAGAAATCGAGAAACCGCCGGCAAGCGCCATTTTCTCTCCGATCAGTGCAGAACTGATTTTATCAAGCCCTAAGCCGCCGTATTCTTCCGGAATATCCGCGCTAAGCAGCCCGAGTTCCCCTGCTTTTTTTAGCAATTGCACAGAACGGTCAAATTCGTGATTTTCTAAATATTCTAATTGTGGAAGCACTTCGTTTACAACGAAATCTTCCGTTGTTTTTGAAATCATTTTATGTTCGTCTGTAAAATCCTCCGGTGTAAACACACGTTCACAAGGAATGTCTTCAATAAGAAAGCTTCCGCCTTTAATCGCATTTTCTAATACTTTCGCCATTCGTAACTCCTCCCCTTGATTTTGTATATAATCGGGCGGAAATGATACCGCCCATTAAATTAATTCAAATACTCCTGCTGCGCCCATACCGCCTCCAATACACATCGTGACAATTCCGAACTGTACATTGCGGCGGCGCATTTCATAAAGCAACGATAACGTCAGTTT
Source organism: Parageobacillus toebii NBRC 107807 (assembly GCF_003688615.2). Lineage (GTDB taxonomy): Bacteria > Bacillota > Bacilli > Bacillales > Anoxybacillaceae > Parageobacillus_B > Parageobacillus_B toebii. The sequence goes on from NZ_CP049703.1 coordinate 462,363, forward strand.
TGCGCCTGTACAACCAAGCGGATGGCCAAGCGCAATCGCTCCTCCGTTTACATTCACTTTTTCCTCATCTAGTCCAAGCTCGCGAATCACTTGGATCGATTGAGACGCAAACGCTTCATTTAGTTCGATTAATCCGATATCGGAAAGCTCTAACCCCGCAAGTTTTAACGCTTTCGGAACCGCAGCAACCGGACCGATTCCCATTACTTCCGGCGGTACGCCGGCAACAGCGAACGAACGGAATTTTCCAAGCGGTTTTAACCCTAGCGATTCTGCTTTTTCACGGTCCATCACCATTACCGCAGCGGCCCCATCGCTCATTTGTGAAGCGTTCCCGGCTGTTACCGTTCCGTTGACCGAAAATGCCGGACGGAGTTTTGCTAAAGTTTCCATATTCGTATCTGGGCGTACCCCTTCGTCCTCTTCGAAAAGTATTGTTTTCTCGACTAGTTTATTATTTTCTACTTTTCGAACGGTTACTTCTACCGGGACAATTTCATCCTTAAATTTGCCTTCCCGAATCGCTTTTGCGGCACGCTGATGGCTTCGTACAGCAAACGCGTCTTGGTCTTCACGGCTTACCCCATACTTCATCGCCACTTGTTCGGCTGTATGTCCCATTGACATATAATACTCTGGAGCTTCTTCTGCCAGTTTCGCATTTGGACGTATCACATGCCCCATCATTGGAACAAGGCTCATCGATTCCACACCGCCAGCAATAACCGTATCCGAATGGCCAAGCATGATCCGCTCTGCAGCGTAAGCAATCGCTTGCAAACCGGACGAGCAATAACGATTAATCGTAATGGCAGGAACCGTGTATGGAAGCCCTGCAAGCGCCCCGATGTTTCTCGCAATGTTTAATCCTTGCTCCGCTTCCGGCATCGCACACCCAATAATAAGGTCATCGATATTTCCTTCATAATTCCCCGCGCGTTTCAACGTTTCCTTTACAACGAGCGCGCCTAAATCATCTGGACGTACATGGGCGAGCGTCCCTTTTTTCGCCTTTCCGACCGGCGTGCGCGCCCCAGCTACAATCACCGCTTCTCTCACAATCTTCCCCCCTGTTTTTTCATATATGCTAGTTGCGCAACGGCTTTCCTTTAACAAGCATATGTTGCATTCTTGCTTGCGATTTCGGTTCGCCAACTAGGCTTAAAAATGCTTCGCGTTCTAAATCAAGCAAATACTGTTCATCCACTTCCGTACCGTATGGAACTTTTCCGCCGGCGATGACATACGCAAGTTTTTTCGCGATTTTTAAATCATGTTCACTAATGTATCCAGAATGATACATCGACTGCGCTCCAAGCAACATTGCCGCATAACCTGTTTCACCAACCACAGGTACTTTTTTGCGAACCGGCGGGCGATAACCTTGATCGTAAAGAGAAATCACCGCTTGTTTCGCGTCATGAAGCAAATGATCACTATTCATCGTAATACCATCTTGTTTACTTAAGAAGTTCCATTCGCACGCTTCCGCTGCTGAACTTGATACTTTTGCCATTGCGATCGTTTCAAACACTTTATTCGCCACTTGTTGCAAATCGACATTAACTCCGTTTGGCAGACTGTTTAAATATTTAATATAAAGTTCTTTATTTCCGCCGCCGCCAGGAATGAGGCCGACACCAACTTCCACAAGCCCCATATACGTTTCTGCCGCGGCTTGAATGCGTGATGATGGCAAACAAATTTCCGTTCCGCCACCGAGTGTCATCGCAAACGGTGCAACGACCACTGGTTTCGGGCTATACTTAATATTCATCATCGCTTGCTGGAATTGGCGAACAGCAATCTCAATTTCAAAATAGTTGTCATCTTGTGCTTCCATTAAAATCATCGCAAGATTTGCGCCGACACAGAAGTTTTTCCCTTGGTTTCCGATGACAAGCCCCTTATAGTTTCGTTCTACTTCTTCAAGGGCATAGTTAATCATTTGAACAATATCCGTGCCGATCGCGTTATTTGGCGAGTGAAACTCTAACAACGCTACATCATCGCCAAGGTCAATTAAACTTGCGCCGCTATTTTTCTTAATAACGTCTTTTTGCTCTTTCAAGCGCTTAATATGAATGACTTTCGGGTTTTCTTTAATCGGTTTGTATTCTCCGTGGTCGTAATAGAATGCTTGCCCTTTTTCCGATTTATAGAAAGAGGTGAATCCATCCGCAAGCATATCCGTTACCCACGAAGGAATTTCAAATCCTTCTGCTTGCATTTTACGAACAGATTGCTCAACACCGATTGCGTCCCACATTTCAAACGGACCGAGCTCCCAGCCAAATCCCCATTTCATCGCACGGTCGATAGCGACAATGTCATCAGCAATTTCACCGAGCAATTTCGCAGAATAGAGAAGAACTGGGGCAGTAATGTTCCAAAGGAATGTTCCTGCACGGTCATCCGCATATACAAGCGCTTTCAACTTATTGGCAAGCCCTTTTGCTTGTTTGCTCATTTCTACTGCCGGGGTTGTTAACTTTTTACGCGGCTCATATTCCAACGTTTCATAATTAAGCTCTAAAATATCTTTTCCTTGCTTCAAGAAGAAGCCTTGCCCCGATTTGCTGCCGAGCCAGCCTTTTTCGAGCATTGCTTTCATAAAGTCCGGAACGCGGAATGCCTCTTTTTCTTCTCCTTCTACTTTTTCAAATACATTGTTGGCAACGTGAATAAATGTGTCTAATCCAACTACATCAAGCGTACGGAATGTCGCGCTTTTCGGACGGCCAATCAGCGGCCCGGTAATCGAATCTACTTCTCCGACGCTGTATCCGCCTTTCATCATTTCTCTTACAGTGACTAAAAGTCCGTACGTGCCGATTCGGTTCGCAATGAAGTTTGGCGTATCTTTTGCCATCACAACGCCTTTGCCAAGAACCTCTTCTCCAAATGTTTTCATATATGAAACCACTTCTTGGGCTGTATCTTTTGTCGGGATGATTTCAAGCAGCTTTAAGTAGCGCGGTGGATTGAAGAAATGCGTTCCTAAAAAATGTCTTTTAAAGTCCTCAGAACGGCCTTCTGCCATTGCTTCGATGGAAATGCCCGAAGTGTTTGAGCTGACGATCGTTCCCGGTTTTCTTACCTCATCTACCCTTGCAAATACACTTTTCTTAATTTCTAAATTTTCCACGACCACTTCAATAATCCAGTCCACTTCAGCAAGACGATGAAAATCATCTTCAAAGTTTCCTACTTCAATAAGGGCAAGATTGGACTTTGACATAAGCGGCGCTGGCTTTTGTTTCAATAACTTTTGCAACGCTTGATTGACAAGGCGGTTGCGCACTTCTTTATGTTCAAGTGTTAGCCCTTTTGCTTCCTCTTCCTTCGTCAGCTCACGCGGGACGATATCAAGAAGCAACGTCGGTATCCCCACGTTCGCTAAATGCGCAGCAATTCCCGAACCCATCACACCAGATCCGAGCACAGCAGCCCTTTGAATGCGTTTCACCATTCCTTTTCCCCCTCACACATTGAATGAATAGTCATTCATTTTATGCTGAAAAAAAATATGCCATTAAAATTGTTGCTATATTAAATATAAAATATGTTAATAATTTTCGCAATATATAAACTTAACAAATTTTGTATTCATAAGAAATTATTTTTTGGTGACGATAATAAAAGGGGGTGAGACTGATGGCAAAACTGAAAAAGAACCCTTCGGAAAGAGCAGTCAGCGCAGCAAGCGTAAAGGGTAACGCTGGTCCAACTGTGGAAACGGACGGCGGAGGAAAAAAGACGAGCCAAAACCAGCAATATAAGCGGCACAATATGCAAGGAGAGTAATTCACTCATAAGTAATATATGATGCAAAATCAAAAATATAAAAGCGATCCGCGTTACTTTCCAAAAGAAAAACGCATCACGGACAAAAACGAGTCTGCGATGCGTTTTCCATTTAGGGTTAAAAAGTTTGCCAGATGACTCTTGCCGACGTGCGGATGACCGATCTTCTCAACGATTTTACCATTATTTACGAAAAATTCCTTTAAGAACGAATGCGACGTTTGCAGGACGTTCCGCAAGGCGGCGCATAAAGTAACCGTACCAGTCCGTTCCGTATGGAACATAAACGCGCATCGTATATCCTTCACGCGCAAGCTGTTCTTGCCGCTCTGGACGAATTCCGTATAACATTTGGAATTCGAACTGGCTATTAGGAATGTTATATTCTTTGACAAGCTGCTTCGTATATTCAATGATGGCATCGTCATGGGTCGCTACCGCTGTATAGTTTCCATTTAATAAATGCATCTTAATGATTTTTTTAAAGTTTTCATCGACATCTTTTTTATCTGGAAACGCCACTTCCGGTGATTCCTTATATGCCCCTTTGACAAGGCGCAAATTTGGGTGGTAATCTTTTAAATCTTCGATATCGGATACCGTACGGTACAAATACGCTTGCAATACCGTTCCGACATTATCATATTCTTTTTTCAACTGTTTAAAAATATCGAGCGTTTTTTGACAGCGAGAATAATCTTCCATATCAATCGTGACAAAAACGCCGTGCTGTTTCGCTGTATCTAAAATACGCCGCATATTGCGCATCACAAGCTCGTCTGAAATATCAAGCCCCATCGATGTCATTTTTAACGACAATTGTGAATTAAGCTTTTCTCTTCCAATCGCTTCAATCGCCTCGATGCAATGGTTCGCCATCTCGTTCGCTTCTTTTTCATTGTCCACGAATTCTCCTAAATAATCGACCGTAACAGCCAACCCTTTTTTATTTAATTGTTTAATCACTTCGACAGCCTGTGCGATCGTTTCCCCTGCAACAAATCGGGAGGCCCCAAAGCGCAATCCATATTTTTTCGCCAATTTAGTTAATGTCTTATTTTTCGATAAAAACAAAAAAAAGTCGCGCATCAATTGCTCCATCGTTGTACCTCCTTATTCCGCAAACGCATTCGTATTTTTATTGTAGCATGTTTTATTATTATTGAATATCTTTTTTCGACAAAATTCTTCCCTGTGTATAGTTTTCCACAAAATGAACAATCTACAACTGAAACATTCAACTTTGGAAAGGAGCACGATGTATGCAACAACAAATGAACATGCAACAACAAACGGTCATGCCGCAGCCGCCGCAAATGGTTTCAACGAAAGATGCGCTTTATTTTACAGACATGCTGTCTTGGAATTTGCTTGCCATGAAAAAAGCGCACTTTTTTGCATCGCAATGCCAAGACAAAGAAGTGGCACAAGCGCTTGAAAAAGCTGGTCAAATGCATCAACGCCACTATCAAAAAATTTTAAGCCACCTACAAAATCCAAGCCAGCCTAAAATGACAATGCAATAACAATCGGGAGGAATGATCATGAACCAAAACCAAATTCAAAATCCAGAAACGCAAATACCAAAAACACCGCAAATGAATGATCGCGACTTTCTTAACGATATGTTAACAACAGAAAAATATATGACTTCCTCATATAACGTCTTTTTGCATGAAGCAAGCCATCAACAATTATATCAAGATATGATGAATATTTTTACGGAGACACAAAACTGCCAACGTGAGTTATATAACTTAATGTTCAAAAAGGGCTGGTACAAGCTTGAAGCAGCTGGCCAGCAAAAATTGCAACAATCGTATCAGCAATTCCAAGGATACACAAATCAATTCCCATATCAAAATACAGTTCAGTAATACTAAACCTTCAGGCAGCGAAAAAGCCATGATTGCACACATCATGGCTTTTTCGCATTCGCTCGCTTCTTCATTCCATTATTTGATTTCCTCAACCAACTGCTTCATTTGCTCCTTCGCCTCCAGATAAAGTTCACTCCAATGTTTGGCGAGACTAGGTGCTGATATGTTTCCCGTTACAAAGCGCCCCGCGTATTGCGAGGACGCTCTTTCTCAATACCAGAATCCACTATACGGATAATAAGGAGGGTATGGATAATACGGTCTTGGACGATAGAAAAGCGGCAATGCTAGGGTACTGCCGAGCAATCCGCCTAGAAAGCCGCCTAAAAACGGACCTCCGAAAAATACTCGTGGATATACCATCGCTATTCCTCCTTCCCAAAAAATAAAACTGGACACCAACATGTTATGTCAATGAAAGGCAAAAGGAGCTGGGAAGCTGCCCACTCTTTCACAAGCTTTTCTTAAAATATGGATTTGAAAAAGTTCAAAGCCTGCCATGTAACCGGCAGGCTCAAACAATGTTTATTACCAATAAGGGAATCCGTATCCGTAACCGCCATAACCGCCATAACCGCCATAGAACGGGCCTGTTAGCGCGCTGCCCAACAGCCCCCCTAAAAAACCGCCAAAGAACGGACCGCCAAAACCAAAGCCCCATCCCCATGGACGCCAGCCAAATCCCCACCATGGACGGCCAAAACCAAAGCCCCATACTCTCGTATCTTGTAAGTTTATATCATTCATTCTCCTCTCTCCTTTGCTGATCGTTTTGTTTCTTCCCTTTCAATATATGTAGGACAAACGCCGAGGTCATGGGCAATTGACCGTTTTTGCAAAAAAATAGGCTGCCTAGACGCTCTAGGCAGCAATGAAAACCATTATCGAACGACTTTGGCCATTTCCGCGATCGAATCAAAAAGGATACGGACTGCTGTTTCCATCTGGTCCTCTGTCATTGCTAACACTGGAATAAACGTGATCACCGGACCGAGCGGGCGAATGATCAATCCGCGTTTTCGAGCTTCTAGAATAATACGATGTTCGACTATTTCGGAGCGCGGGAAAATTTGTTTCGTGTTTCGATCTTGAACAATTTCAATTCCTACCATTAATCCTTTTTGACGAATATCCCCAACAATTGGAATTTCATAAAGCTTCTCTAGCTTTTTTGCCAGCCTTTCTGCTTTTTTTCTTACGTTTTCTACAAGATTTCGTTTTTCGATGAGTTCAATATTTTTTAAAGCGACAGCACAAGACAACTGATTACCTGTATATGTATGACCGTGATAAAATGTCTTGTCTTCGTCGACTTCTCCTAAAAACGCTTCATACACTCGATCCGTTGTTAATGTGGCAGCTAGCGGTAAATAACCACCTGTAATCCCTTTCCCTAAACAAAGGATATCTGGCGTTACTTGTTCCTGTTCACAAGCAAACAGCGTGCCCGTTCTTCCAAACCCGACGGCGACCTCATCGCAAATAAGCAGCACCCCATATTTTCGACAAAGTGTTTCAATGCCTTTTAAAAATCCTTTTGGATGTGTAATGATGCCCGCAGCTCCTTGAACGAGCGGCTCCACGATCACGCCGGCGATTTGTTCATGTTCACGCTCTAACACATCTTCAAGCTGTTGCAAACAATATCTGACAATCTCCACTTCATCGCCATATCCGTCCATGCGATACACATACGGAGAAGGAACTTCGATTCGTTCAAACAACAGCGGCTTAAAAATGCGATGGAATAAATCCATTCCGCCGACACTCACAGCGCCGACCGTATCACCATGATACGCTTCCTTTAAAGAAACAAATTTATTTTTTGCCGCATATTTAACTGGATCAATGTTTTTCCAATATTGGTACGCCATTTTTAGCGCAATTTCCACAGCGGCAGCTCCCGTGTCGGAGTAAAACACTTTCGAAAGTCCCGGCCAAAGTTCAATCAACTTTTTCGCCAATAAAATCGAAGGTACATTTGCCGACCCAAGCAATGTCGAGTGCGCGATCGTTTCTATCTGCATGTGCAAAGCTTCATTTAATTCCGGATCATTATGGCCGTGGACGTTTACCCATAATGATGCATATCCGTCCAAATATTTATTCCCATTGACATCAAATAAGTAGCTTCCTTGCCCACGCTCAATAATCAGCGGATGTTCTTGCACGTATGTTTTCATTTGCGTAAACGGGTGCCACACATACTCTTTATCCCATTGTTCTAATTGTTCATAACTATATCGCAACAGAAAGCACCTCCTGTAACAATTGCTTTTGCTCGTTATTCTCTAGCCAACGTTCCGCCAACGCCATCATCGTATGCTTCGTCACCTTTGCAAGAGATGGCAGTGTGGCAATGACCGGCAAATCTAACATTTTCTTTATTGTTTCAATATTATTAACATGAATGATGCTTTCGGCATTAAATTGATTAAAAATCAACCCAAGAATACGAATGCCTTGCTGCTGTGCGTAAGATACGGTTGTCACCGTATGATGAATGGCGCCAAGCCCTGCTAAGGAAACGATGATAATTGGAATGTTGTATTCTCTAATCAAATCGTTGGTCATATAAAACCCTTGTTCCTTCTCTATTAGCGGAACAGCTAAACCTCCCGCCCCCTCGACAAGAACGATGTCGTATTGACGTTTCCATTGTTCGATTTTTTCCACTATCAACGCCGGGTCAATAGTGGTATTCGTTAATGTTGCTGCTAAATGCGGCGAAACGGCGGGTTCCATATAATATAGCCCTTCTGATTGCGCCAGCCCAACAACCTTCTCGTACCAATATTGATCCGCAAATGAAACTCCATCTTCCGCCAAGCCGGTTTGAATAGGCTTAAATATTTTTGTATTTAACCCCATCTTTTGGAAAACAAAAGCAAGAAAAGAGGTTGCCACCGTCTTGCTAATCTCGGTTCCTGTTCCAGTGATAAATATTGCTTTTCCCATTAGGAAACCACCCCTTGCTTGTGAATGACGATGTGAAGACGCGGCAGTATACGTGCAACAAGTACGGAACAAACCGCACATAACAGTAGATCTCCCGGCACCGGAAGCACAAAGCCAAACCATAACGTTTGTCCAATGGTAAGCGGCTTTTCCACGATCCATTTCATCGCCATATATAACCAGGCGCATCCAAAGCAATAAACAACTAGAAGAGTAGATAAATTCGCTAGAAAAATAGCAGCCGTTTTACGAAATTGAAAGGTTTTCATCATCCATCCATTAACATAGGCCCCCACAACAAAGCCGATCAAATAACCAAACGTCGGCTTCAACACATAGCTAGGTCCTCCGCCTTCCGCGAAAACTGGCGCTCCCGCAAGACCGATCAGCACATAAACAAGCTGGCTCAACATCCCAAGCTTCGGCCCTAATAAACATCCCGCTAAATAAACGGAAGCGATTTGCAACGTAAACGGCACATAGGGAATCGGAATTTTGATAACCCCGCCAATGGCCGTAAGCGCGGCAAACAGCGCCGTCAGCAACAATGATTTTGTTTTCATTCCTCTCCCTCCAATCCCATATTTTTTCTCTTATTTTGCCTGACAATCTATTAAATGTCAACTTAATTTTATTTATAGGTTAACATATAGATAAAAAGAAAAACTGTATTCCGGCGATCCAAGCTCACTGGACGAAGAACATAATTTTCCACCAGCCAAATGATATTTCCGATGCGCACAAGGATAGGGCAAACAAAAATAAAACGGCTAACCATTCTTTCCAAGGTTAGCCGCTGAATGCCATTATTCGATGCCTTTTTCCACTTCATTGATCATTTCCGCAACAGAAATGAGGCCGCCGCCGGCAAGATACCAATAGTTCGGATTTAAATAAATGATGCGATTGTTTTTATAAGCGTTTGTCTTTTTCACCAGCTCGTTTTCAATCGTTTGTTTTGCCGACGGTTTTCCTGCCACTACTGCATCGCGATCCACCACAAATAAATAATCCGGGTTTTTCTCAGCAATATATTCAAATGAAATGCTTTGGCCATGTGTAGATACTTCAATATTCGCATCGACCGGTTTAATGCCAAGCACGTCATGAATAATCCCAAAGCGGGACCCTGGGCCGTATGCGCTTACTTTTCCGCCAGTCGTGAGCACAATAAGCGCTTTGCCGCTCGTTTTTTCTGCCTTCGATTTGACCGCTTCGATTTGTTTATTAATGCTTTCTAATTCCTTTTCGACTTCTTTTTCTTTTCCAAAGATTTTACCTAACGTTTTCATATTATTCGCGAAAGAGTCTATATAGTTTTTCGTATCAATTCCCATATAAACCGTTGGGGCAATTTCGGCGAATTTTTCATAGGAATTGGCTTGGCGTCCAGAAATAACGATTAAATCTGGAGCGATTTCATTTATTTTTTCAAAATCTGGTTCCATCAACCCTCCAACGTTTTCATACTTACTATCTTTATATTTTTCAAGATAAGATGGAAGGTTGGCTTTCGGAACGCCGGTCACTTCAACACCAAGCTTATCCAATGAATCAAGAACGCCGAAGTCAAAGACAACGACTTTCTCTGGTTTTTTCTTTACTTTTGTTTCCCCTAATTCATGCTTGATCGTTATTTTTTCACTATCGTTTTTCGGGTTCGAGCTGCTTGCGTTTTTTGCATTGTCTTCGTTCCCGCACGCTGCCAGCAATATGGCAGTGAAAAGCGCCACGAAAATCGGCAACCAACGTTTTTTTAGCATCACAGATCCCCCTTGTTTTTATATCATAATAATATTTATTTTCAACAGCTTTCCCGCACCTTTCCGCGAGGGGCGCCCAGTCTCGCGAAATATATGCGAAAAAAGCTATATGAAAAACAGAGTTATGCAAAATAAACACATATTTTCTTATCATGGATCGTTTCAATATGAACGTCCATATCATAAATGCCTTGCAATACGCCATTGCTCATAATTTCTGATGCTGTTCCCTCGCGAACCACTTTCCCGTTTTTAAGGGCAACAATATAATCAGAATAACAGGACGCAAAATTAATGTCGTGCATGACAACGACGATCGTTTTTCCAAGTTCATCCACCAATTTTCGCAATACTTTCATCATTTGCACACAATGTTTCATATCTAAATTGTTTAACGGCTCATCGAGAAAAATGTAGTCTGTATCTTGCGCGAGCACCATGGCAATATACGCGCGCTGTCTTTGTCCGCCGCTCAATTCGTTCAAATAACAATCTTGCAAGTCCTCCAGCTCCATATACCGAATCGCTTCTTTGACATACTCCCAGTCTTCGCGCGTCAGTCTGCCGCGTGAATACGGGAACCGTCCAAAAGAAACGAGTTCTTTCACCGTCAGCCGGATTGCAATATGGTTTGATTGTTTTAAAATGGAGATCTTTTTCGCCAATTCATCGCTTTTATATTGGCTAATTTCTTTTCCTTCAATTCTGACTTCGCCGCGGTCTTTATCGATAAGACGGCTCATAATCGATAACAGCGTGCTTTTTCCCGCACCGTTCGGCCCAATGAGCGATGTTAATTTCCCAGTCGGGATCGTAATCGACACGTTGTCAACGACGTTTTTTCCACCGTATTGCTTATAAACCCCTCTTACTTCTACCATGCTTTCCTCTCCCTCAATAAAAGATATAAAAAGTAAATTCCGCCAATTAAATTCACTATCACCGTTATCGGCGTGGAAAATGTGAACACTCTTTCCACTAACAGCTGCCCGCCAACTAACGCAACAACGGCAAACAGCATCGCGCCAACAAGCAAGTAACTATGCCGGTATGTTTGCAAAAACGTATACGCTACGTTCGCCACAATGAATCCTAAAAACGTAATCGGACCGACTAACGCAGTAGAGACGGAAACAAGCACGGCAACGACAATGAGCAGCCGCTTGACGGTTTTTTCATATGGAACGCCTAAATTAACCGCATGCTCTTTTCCTAGCGAAAGCACATCTAAATAACGTATGTAAGAAACGATATAGCCAATCATCAGCGCAATGACAATGCCTGCCACCAATAAAAGCTCTGTTTTCATATTGTTAAAGCTCGCAAACATGCGATCTTGAATCACAAAAAATTCGTTCGGATCGATTAAAAATTGCATAAAGGATGTCACGCTTTGAAAAAATGTCCCCATAATCATTCCAACAAGGAGGAGAAAATAAATCGTCTGCTCTTCTTGTTTAAATAAAATGGAATAAAGCAATACCGCAAATCCCACCATGAACCCGACGGAAACGAGAAACTGCACGTTCGCGTTCATCATTGTCAGCGTCGTCGACCCAAAAATAAATACAACAAACGTCTGAATCAACATATAAACCGAATCAAACCCGATAATGCTCGGCGTTAATATCCGGTTGTTCGTGATCGTTTGAAAAATGACGGTAGAAGCGGCAATCGCACATCCTGTCAACACCATAGCGGCAATTTTTTCACTTCTTGACCGAAAAACATAGTCCCAGTTGCCTTTGACATCCGTAAACAAAAACACCATAATCAGCGACAAAGCGGCAATGCTTAACACGATCAGCTTCCTTTTGTTAGACATATTGCTTTCTTCTCCTTACTAACAAATACAAAAATACGCCGCTGCCAATGACTCCTACCGTCAAACCGATCGGGATTTCATACGGATAAATAACGACGCGCCCGAAAATATCGCAAGCCAACACGAAAATTGCTCCTGACAATGCCGTCAGAGGCAGGACTTTCTCTAAATGATCTCCATAATATAATGTGACAAGGTTTGGAATAATCAATCCTAAAAACGGCAGTGTCCCGACCGTCAGCACCACAACAGAAGAAGTAGCAGCCACGATGATTAATCCGACATTGACGATGGACCGATAATGAAGGCCTAAATTTGTCGCGATTTCTTCTCCCATTCCTGCTATCGTAAAACGGTTCGCATACATATAAGCGACAATCATAAGCGGAACACTTAAGTAAAGCAGTTCATACCGCCCTTTTATAATCATGGAAAAATCGCCATGCAGCCATGACGAAATGGATTGGATTAAATTGTACTTATACGCGAAAAATGTTGTCATGGAACTGATGATATTGCCAAACATTAAACCGACAAGCGGAATAAAAATGGCGTCTTTATATTTCACTTTTTCAAGTATTCTCATAAAAATCATCGTACCGGCAAAAGCGAATAAAAATGCGACCGTAACTTTCAGCAGCGGACCTGCGGAAGCGAACAAAATCAATGACACTAAAATTCCTAACCTTGCACAATCCATCGTCCCCGCCGTCGTTGGCGAGACAAACTTATTTTGGCTTAACTGCTGCATAATTAGCCCGCAAATACTCATGCTGGCACCCGCAATAATAATGCTGATCAACCGCGGAATCCGGCTGATTATTAATACTTCTACGTCATCCGCTTTCAACATCAGCAAATCGGCAAGCGAAATATGCTGGACACCGATAAATAAAGATGCAACTGCTAATATGACGAATAATATAAACAGCTTTTTCATCGTTTTTTCCTCTAATGCACCCTAAATGATTTTAATAATTATTATCAATTAAAATTGTATTGAGACAATTTCCTATTGTCAACATTTTTATGAAAAAGATTCTCATTATCATAAAAAAGGGACTGGCCAACTAAGAAGCACAGTCCCTCCAAATACCTATATACTTATTTATGTTGAATAATTTTCGTTCCGCAGCGGCAAAGGATAGAATGTTTCAACCGGCGAATCGGTTGATGGCATTGTTCGCAAATCACTTGTTTTCGCATGTTTTCGCTCTCCTTTAACTGTTTACGAATGATTATTGTTATCATTTATTATACATATTATTTTTAAATAATCAATATCAAATTATAATTATTTTAAATAAAAGAGATGCGATTCATATTAATTGGATGGAAACAATGAACATGTTATAATAAATATTGGAATATTCTAACGAAAAGGGGATGAACCGATGTACGATATCGCCATTATCGGGGCTGGACCTGCCGGGGCAAGCGCTGCCATTTTTACCGCAAAAGCAGGAAAGAAAACAGTATTAATTGACAATGACAAAAGCATGACAAAGCGTGCCTGGATCGAAAACCATTATGGCGTTGTGGAAACTACAGGGCCGGATTTAGTCGAAACCGGGAAAAAACAAGCAGCAAAATTCGGAGCAGAACTTGTCGTTGGCCAAGCCACCAACATCGAAAAAACAGAAAACGGCTTCCGCATTCAAACAGACAACGGTACGTTTGAGGCAAAACACGTTATTTTGGCAACAGGAATAGCAGTCGATCTTGCCGAAAAAATCGGCGTGAAAACAAAGCCAGGAACCGAGCCGCGCATTAAAACAATTATTGATGTAGATGAGAACGGACGCACAAATATCGATGGAATTTGGGCGGCCGGAACAGCAGCTGGCGTCAGCGTACATACCATTATCACCGCTGGCGATGGAGCGAAAGTGGCCATTAACGTCATTAGCGAATTAAACGGTGAACGGTATGTGGATCATGATGTATTAAAAACAAAATAAAAGCTGCCCACAAATGTGGGCAGTTCTTCGTTTATTATCCCTTCTCGATGCTTTTCGATACTTTCCCTAATAACAATAACGGATCTCTCGCTTCGTCTTTCCTCAAATCGTCCGTCACTTCGCTCAATACAGCGTAAATTCTCCAATATAGGAGCTATGTACATTAGGATGTCCATTTACCCATTGGAAATTTACATAGTTGTCCGGCAAACGGACGGAAAAGATCTTCTTGCTCTCTTGTCAAAATGTTGAAGGCAAATTAACTTGGTCGGTAACAAACACTAAATCGAGCAATTGTGTAAAAAAGAACCCGTATCATTGTATAGGGAATGATACAAGCTCTAATGATCAAGAATTGATTTTTTAGTCGTTGGAAATAATGACTTTTAATGCTTTTTCTTTTGCTGCGTTGCCAAATACCTCATAAGCTTTCATAATGTCAGAAAAAGCAAAGCGATGTGTAATTAATTGTTCCGGTTTCAATTTTTTCGACTCCACCGTTTTTAATAACATCGGTGTAGAAGTCGTATTGACAAGGCCGGTTGTTAGCGTAATGTTACGGATCCATAATTTTTCAATATGAAACTCCACATTTTTTCTGTCTAGGCTTTGATCTCCTTTGATGATGAACCTAATAAATTCTCATCAAAGCCAAAATCTTAAATACATCAAATTGTCTCGGGCTGATCAATTAAAATTAGGATGCTTTGCATTACTTAATAGAAAAACAACTGTAAATCATACTAATTCTCTTTTATCAGGAGTCATATGCATAAATCAGACGTTTTTTAATTAAATGAAGATGCAAAACTCATAACGGATGCATAAATGCACATAAAAATCCGCCACCTTGAAAATCATTCAGCAGCCAAACCAACTACCAAGGGATGGACACTATCATGATTTTCAGTTGGAGCGATAATATTGATAACAGCTTATGCATTTTCGTACATATGGCAACTTAATTATCTGAATAGTTGTTATATTATTTTAAATATGATTTTATTATAAATATATTTTTATAATTATTATAAATAAGTATTGACTTTAATTTGATAAATGTTATCATTTGTTATGAAGACGAAAATGAAAATGGGGGGAAATAAACGATGTCAGATAAAAAAAAGCTCACAACTAGTTGGGGAGCACCTGTTGGCGATAACCAAAACTCGATAACGGCCGGTAATCCCGGACCGACATTAATCCAAGACGTACATCTTCTTGAAAAACTGGCACATTTCAATAGAGAACGCGTTCCAGAACGTGTCGTACATGCGAAAGGCGCAGGTGCGCATGGTTATTTCGAAGTAACGAACGATATGTCGAAGTATACAAAAGCAAAAGTGTTTAATGGTGTTGGAAAACGCACACCTGTGTTCGTCCGCTTCTCTACTGTCGCCGGTGAATTGGGATCTGCGGATACCGTCCGCGACCCGCGCGGTTTTGCGGTGAAGTTTTACACAGAAGAGGGAAACTACGATATTGTAGGCAACAACACACCAATTTTCTTTATTCGTGATGCGATTAAATTCCCGGATTTTATCCATACACAAAAACGTGATCCGCGCACCCATTTGAAAAATCCAACAGCAATGTGGGATTTCTGGTCTTTATCTCCGGAATCTTTGCACCAAGTCACTTATTTGTTCGGGGATCGCGGCATTCCGCTCACTTACCGTCATATGAACGGATACGGAAGCCATACATTCAAATGGGTGAACGAAGACGGCGAAGCGGTATGGGTAAAATACCACTTTAAAACAAACCAAGGCGTGAAAAACATGGACCCGGAACTAGCGGTTAAAATCGCCGGAGAAAATCCGGATTACCATACGGAAGATTTATATAACGCCATCGAAAAAGGCGACTATCCATCTTGGACATTATATGTGCAAATTATGCCGCTAGAAGACGCAAAAACATACCGTTTCAATCCATTTGACGTCACAAAAGTTTGGTCACATAAAGATTATCCGTTAATTGAAGTCGGCCGTATGGTATTAAACCGCAATCCGGAAAACTACTTTGCCGAAGTCGAACAAGCGACATTCTCTCCTGGAAACCTTGTTCCTGGCGTTGAGCCGTCACCGGACAAAATGTTGCAAGCCCGTTTGTTCGCTTATGCGGATGCGCACCGTTACCGCGTCGGCGTGAACCATAACTTGCTGCCGATCAACCGCCCGCGCGTGGAAGTAAACAATTATCAACGTGACGGCTTCATGCGTTTTGATAATAACGGAGGCGGTTCGGTCAACTACGAACCAAACAGCTTCGGCGGACCGACAGAAGTGCCAGAACATAAGACGACCCCATTCCCGGTATCCGGCGTGGCAGAAAGCGTGCCATATGACGACGATGATCATTATACGCAAGCAGGCGACTTATACCGTCTCATGAGCGAAGAAGAAAAAGCGCGTCTCGTGAAAAACATTGTCGAATCATTGAAACAAGTGACAAAAGAAGAAATTAAACTTCGCCAAATCCGCCACTTCTACAAAGCAGACCCTGACTACGGCCGCCGCGTTGCCGAAGGGCTTGGCTTAAGCGTCCCAGACGATGTCATTACGAACGCATAATCATTGATGGAAAAAGGATAAATGTCGCAGATAGACTTGCATCCGTGTCTGGCACACTAAAAAAAGCCTCAAGGAAATCCTTGAGGCTCAAAGTATTTTTTCGAACATTTTAATTCATTTCAACACCTTAACTTTGATTTAAGTTATGCAAAATAGTACGTATGAACCAAGTGAGTCGATCACTGTTTATTTTCCTCATAGCATGTTTTCTAACAAACTCTTGAATATCATCCCAATTATCAAGTTGAAAAATTTGTTCTAACTCTTGCTGAAGTTTTTGTCGATATTTACTCTCTTCAGTTGAATTAAATTCTTTGACGAGTGTTTCTAATTCCTCATAGTTGGCACTTGGGTTAAAATAACATTCAAGAAAATATCTGAAAGTATCGTATTTCAAATCTTCATTCAAGGATATCACCTTCTATTGTATTTAATACATTTTGTTTCATAATATACCTCCGTTATTTACTGGGTAGCCATGCATGTTTCCTTACCAGCGATGGAAATTCCCACGAAAGCGAGGTCCGTGCACGCTGACAGGCGTCTTCGGCATCGGGAACATGCTCGTCTACGGCTTTCAGCTCTTCCGGATTGACTCGAATCGTAGTCATTGCTGCTTCTCTATCTTTCGCTAAGTTCAGGTGATTTCCCTTCTCATTTCATAAAAAGGAGCATCTGTGCAGTGTAAAAGTGTAAATATGAAGATTGATGCACAGTTTCATAGAATGGACAGAAATAATTTGAAAAAGAAGACCCGAAAAAATATGCTAATAATTTACACCTCTCATAAAAACGTTTTATTTTACACAGCGATTAGTTTTAAAATAAAAAAACTTGAAAGGCAATATAGCCAATCAAGGTTATTTAACACTTTTTAATTGCTACACTTGTTTATCCAATCTATAATGTCTTGTTCTACATGTAGATACTCATCAGGACTATCTTTTAAATCAATTCCGGAAACAATTTGTAAAATTCCCCAAACAGTTTCATCTGATATATTTGGCTCGTCCTGCATTACATATTCTGAAGCCCAATCTGCTACTTTTTCTCGTGTTGGCTTTCCTTGTAAAATCATTTTTAATTTATCAATTATTTCTTCTTTTGTTGGTTGTCTCATTTTTTCACCACTTTCCAATATAATTTCCATTGCTAATAAAAAAAGAAACCTTGAAAGAGTTTTCACTCAGTCAAGGTACTCAAGAATTTATAGTCCTATTTTGCTTTTACAACTTCTCTTATTTGCTCTACTACACTCTTTAGCCATTGAATTGGAGTTAGCCCAAGAGCAGGAAAATATACTCCGTCTGCACAGTGTTGAATGTATTCATTCTTTTCATCATCCGAATACTCACTATTAATGAATTCTGTTAAAAATACGATAGCAGATTCAAGATATTCTTTACTTTCCTCTGTTAACAATTCTTGTAATGCCTCTTCAGGCGAATCTATGTCTTGATGAAAAGTCCCAGCCAAGAACTGAAAAACTGGATCTTCTGGATTATTTTTGACTAACAAGCATCTTTCCCTCCATTCCATTATTTAGTTGGATAACCAGTTAAAATGAACCCCCCTGCTCCATCCTTCTTTAATACTATCTTAGCATTCGTCATATGTTCAACTGTCGTAGAACCTCTTTGTACTCCACGTCCAATAATTTCTGTACCCTGATAAGGGAGCACCAAAGTTGATTTGATTTTTGGATTACTCAACCAAGCTTGAATAATTTTTTTGTTGTTTGGATCGTTTAAAACTTCGCTAGCAACCTTTTCAGCGGTAGCTCTATCTGTAAAAGTTGATGCTCCTGTTATTTTAGGATTATCTTTTAACCGCTGCAATAACTCGGCATCCGTCTTTCCAACATGTCTGGCAATCAAATGCCCACCCCTTGCCTCATGTGCTGCTAATCCTCCACCGGGGGCAAGAGGACTAAAGTCGTTATGCTTAACATTGCCAGTACCCTTACCAACCACCTCATCCTCGGCTTGACTCATCGAAATGCGCACCGAGCTGGCGGATTCTTCAGCGATTCCTATCATCCGCCCACTTGGCACCACTCCAACTCCCTCAATGGCTAACTGCGATCCCTGTAGGACAGAACCAACATTCTCAAGAAAGTTCTCCCATTGTTTTTTGAACGACCGAATTGTTTCGGTGATTGGTCCTTTGATGACTTGGTGATAGATCGTTTGTAAGGCCCCTTTGATTTTATTAACATTCAGGACGTTTCTCGTTTTCGAAATCAATTTCGAAACATCCGCTGCTGTTTCTGCCGCTTTCACTCCTTTGATCGCGGCTTTACCAACGACGCCTGCTTCTTTGGCTGGAGGAATGACGGACAACAATAACATTCCTCCCGCAAACAGGCGGTCCCATCTTGAAATCCGTTCTCCAGTCACTGGATCGTATTCTCCAAACAATCGCTGCAAGTCATACCAGCCAAGAAGCTCTAAACCAAATTCTTTCATGTTATCGGCAAGCGTTTGGTCTGCCTGTCTTATTGCCGCGGCTGTTCGATACAGCAATTCCTCCGCTTCATTTAGCTTTTCTTCATAACGATCAAGCCAATGAATCAGCTCATCTCTGAGATGATCGATCGCATCAGTGCTAATGCCGGGAATCTTCATCACCAACGATGGAAATTCCCACGAAAGCGAGGTCCGCGCACGACTGCATCCGTCTTCGGCATCGGGGACATGCTCGGCTACGGCTTCCAGCTCTTCCGGATTGACTCGAATCGTCGTCATTGCAGCTCCTCTATTTTTCGCCGAAGGCGGGCGATTTCCCTGCTTATTTCATGCAAAAGATCATCGGCGATCGCATAAATGCGTGCCTCAATTTGCCGCAAGTCCCCGTATACCAATTCATACGCTTCCCTCGATTCCCCCTGCCAATGCGGAACATACTCGTCATTGGCGCGATAAAATGAACGAGCGCCATGTTGAAATTCCTCCATCGCTTCTTTGACCTGCCCCTGATAAGATTGCAAACAATCGATCATCATCTCATAGGCCCAACGTCTCAATTCTTTTTCAGCCGATTCCAATAAAGCCGCCACCTTGATTCCTCCCCCCATTTACACGCCATCTAAATGGTAACATAAGTAAAACAAGGATAAATCATGATATGTTCCCGTTTTTCCAGAGGACAAACAGGACTTTTTTCTTATCTAAATTCTGTCATGCTAAGCATGTCAAAGTTCCTCCGAAAACAATCCGTTTACAGAACAAACTTTTTTATGCGCGGAACGATTACGGTGAGGAGGATGATCAGAAATCCCAAAATGAAAAAGCCAAACAGCCATGGCAAAAGCGATGATGATGTTCGTTCCGTCTTATCCCATTGCTGACGAGACGGAACCGATTGTTGTGTTTGCTTACGCTGACAAAAGAAAAATAGCTGTATAAACAAGGACTTTTCTCTCTGTTTAACGTGTCTATTTTCGCGACATAACGCTATCATCAGTTCCAGAAAAAATTAAACAATATGCCCCCTGTAAAATTTAGGGGGCATATTGCATCTTAATATCGAAATTGTGATTGCCTGTTTTTTGAAGATTGACCACAGGTACCGAACACAATGTGAAACCATCTTTCGCAAATGTAGAACAGTCACATGAATGTGTGAAGCAAATAGTAGTAATTAATTCGGACGGCGACAGGCATACATCCCATTAAAATTTATCCCGTCCATCCATTATTTTTTCTTTCTCCAGCTCAGTAAAAACAATCAGTCTTTGTTTATTTGAGTATAATGGATGACACGTAACTAACGTGACCATTGACTTATTCTTAATTGGATAAATGACATCAGTTTCTGTAGGCTTTACAATCTCCTTATTAAAGACCTTATAGGTCAGTACTTTGTTTTGTACATAAATGATGATATGATCATCTTTCTGCAATTCATCTAGTCGATTAAAAAACTTCCCATAAGTGTGGGAACGATGACCGGCGATAACAAAATTTTGATTCTTCTTCCCTAAATTATAAATAGAGCTTGAAGAAGGTAAATGTCCTACCGCATATTTTATATCTTCAGGTCGTGCTCCTTCCTTAATAGGAGTTTCTAAATTAATTTTTGGGATTTTTAGAATTCCAATCACTTGTCCTTCTTTTATTGGCTTTTCTGGTTCATTAGAAGGTTGTTCTGTAAAAGACAACGAAGTGTATTCTTCTACTAATTTCTTTTGTTCATAAAATGTTTTCACCTTTGTAAACACAATAAATAGCAACAAAAAAACCCCGATAACAATGAACACACTACCTAACTTTTTCACGGTTATAACACCTTCCTTAAAAAAAAGGAGGGTGGCCAGCCCTCCATACAAAAATTTCTACCAATTGGTATACAGAAAGTCGTACAATATTCAATTATTAAGCTAGCTTAGAGTTAAATCTTCTTAAAACGAATCCTACTAAAATCATCATAATGGAAGCAAGTAAAAGGATAGAAGAATCTAATGCTGAACCTGTTTTAGGTAATGTTTTTTCAGAATTGTTATCAGGTGTATTAGGAGTTTCCATACTTGTTTTTTCAGGTTGTTCTGGGTTGCCTGGTTGCTCCGGATTGCCAGGTTGTTCCGGATTGCAGTTGCAAGGTTGTTTTGGATTATCAGGTTGTTCTGGGTTGCCAGGTTGTTCCGGATTGCCAGGCTGTTCTGGATTGCCAGGTTGTTCCGGATTGCCAGGTTGTTCTGGATTGCCAGGCTGTTCCGGATTGCCAGGCTGTTCCGGATTGCCAGGCTGCTCCGGATTGCCAGGTTGTTCCGGATTGCTAGGTTGTTCTGGATTGCCAGGCTGTTCCGGATTGCCAGGTTGTTCTGGATTGCCAGGCTGTTCCGGATTGCCAGGCTGTTCCGGATTGCCAGGCTGCTCCGGATTGCCAGGCTGTTCCGGATTGCTAGGTTGTTCCGGATTGCCAGGCTGTTCTGGATTGCTAGGTTGTTCCGGATTGCCAGGCTGTTCCGGATTGCAGTTGCAAGGTTGTTCTGGGTTGCCTGGTTGTTTTGGTTGATTTGGAGCAGAAGGCTGTTTAGTTTCAAACTTTTCAGTCTCTCCAATACCAGTATGCACATCTCCAAGAATTGGAGTGTTTCTGGTGTCTACAATTACGATGCCGCTATGTTGCCATGTATACTCGTCAGTTTCCACCTTTTCACGTTCAATGACACCAACATGCGCATCTCCAACTACTGATTTTTTAACATCAAGATCAGCCACTGCACCATGTGTATATTCGTAATCATCTGTTTTAATTTTTGTGCCTTCAAGCACACCCAAATGTGTATCTCCGAGTAAATCAGAACCTTTTAAATCAGCTTGAACAACCCCGCCAGTGGTAAGAGTGCTGCCATCTTTTGTTTCGACTTTTTTGCCGCCGATGATATCGATATTGATATCACCAGTTATTGGCTTTAAAAGACTTCCTCCTAAACCAATACTGATAAGAGAAGCTTTTTTCTCGCTTTTAATATTATCGTCTTTTCCAGCAGGATCCCCTGTTTTTACAGGTGGATTTTTTGGAATGATAGACTGTTCATCGCTAGCTGTGCTTGTTGCTTTCTCTTGGTTATTTTCGCTAGTTGTGTTTGTTGCATTTACCTGGCTATTTTCATTTGATTGAACCGCAGTATTTGTAATGTCTTTAGATCCCACTGGCTGAGCTACAGCATTGGTTAGAGTTTGCGTATTAGATACCACTGACTGAGTTACACCATTAGATAAAGCTTGTACATCTTGATTATTTATTTCCTCTGCACTAACGGCATTTCCAAAAAGTGAGATGCCAATAACGAATGTTCCTGCATAAACAATATTTTTCAACGATTTTACAACAACTTTTTTATTCATTTTCCATCCCCTTCTTCTTAGTTTTTTATTATGCGACTAAGAAGAAGGAAGATTTCGGTGGTTCTATAGGCGGACCTTTAACCCATTGATCTGATAACTCATCTAGAATATGGATCATTTGTTTATTTAAATCTATGTCATTGGTATAAGCATAGTCTAGATAAGCTACTATTCCAGATCCTCCGTTTGAACCTGCAGAACCCGATGAACCATTTGTTGATGATCCGCCATTAGTCGGGCTCGAAGAAGTAAATATTAAAAACACTTGTGAGCCTAATGGATGATTGCTATTTTTTTGTTTTTCATCCAATACATTTTGTAATTGGCTCAAATCATCTGTATTTGACTGATTGAGAATTATTTTATTTCCTGCATCCACCAATTCTTCAATAAGCTTTGTTATAGGATCCTTTTTCTCTTGATCATTTGCCAGGATTGTTTCGCTATCCTTTGTATTCTGATGAATATCTGCTGGTGTTTCAGTTACATTATCCCCTGTTTTTGGCGAAGTTGCCTTACCTGATTGTTCTTGGCTACCATCATTAACCGGTGTAGATGGTAGCAATGGACCAGGATTCACACAATCACCTGGTTGGTCTGGATTGCTTGGTTGATCTTGGTTAATTGGTTGCTCCGAATTCTCCGGTTGAGTGCTTCCATTTCCATCTTTATTTCCAGGATTGCCCTCTACCGGCTTCGTATCAGGTTGTTCTTCTTGTTTTGGTTCCTCTTTTGGTTTCTCTTGGGTTGGGGCAGGATCCTTTTTCTCTACTTGTTGAAATTCACCTATACCAATATGCGAATCATCTATTATCGGTGAATCTTTTATGTCCCCAATCACTAATCCACCATTAGAAGATTTATATTTGTCTGTTTCTGTTTGTTTATATTCAATAAGCCCTAAATGTGCATCTCCTAGAGGTGTGTTTGTAACATCACCTATAATTAGCCCAGAGTGAAATTCGCTATAATCAGGTGTTTCAACCTTTTTCACTTCAGCTATTCCAAGGTGTCCGTCTCCTAAAGGAGTGTTATTGACATCAGCTATGACTAAGCCGGTGTGTACTTCTTTATAGTCTGGGGCTTCCACTTTATTGAATTCGGCTACTCCAAAATTAGCATCCCCAAAAGGAGTATCCTTCAAGCCCGCCAACAATAATCCGCTTTGAAGTTTATTTATATTTCCAGATGTTTGTTTGAGAACTTCAGCTACTCCTAAGTGTGTTTTCCCAAATATATTGTCTAACTCTACAACCGCTAGTCCGCCATTACGTTCTTCTTCATTATCACGAAGAACTTTTCCGCCTTCTAACACTCCTACGCGGGCATCGCCTACTAGTTTGGAACCTGTTATGTCTACTCCTAGCAAGGTATTGCGAGTAGATTGCTCTTCTGCAGAGCTTGCTTTCGTTTGCCCTAAAATGTTTACGTTTACATTTCCTACAACCGGTAAGCCTAATCCAATTCCAAGCAAACGTTTTTCTCCTAAGACATTGATATTAATGTTTAATTCCCCAATGCCTAGGCTTAAAGATGGGGTAGCTTTTTTATTATCCTTTTTAGCAGGGAGTGCGTTAGTATTTAATGCACCTTTATCCTCTTTCTGAAGCACTTCCTTGCTTGGTTTAACAGAAAGTTCACCCTTGTTTTCGCCGGAATTTTCAGCAATTTCTTTTTCTAGCTCGCCTGTAACATTCGCTTTAGATTCGGCGACTTGTCCTTTAGTGGATGTGAATGGCGCATCTGCAGATGCTAGATTCAGATTATAGCTTTCTTGAGTATTTACTTTTTCAGAATCCAGACTATTTAGAGGATACGTAATCGCCTCGTTCTGTATTAAAGGCTCAACAGATTCTTTAGATTCACCGAATTCCTGGGCTTGAGTTATGGTAGGCACCCCTAAAATAAGGCAAGTGGATAATATATACGTCAGGCCCTTTCGCATCATTTCACCTCCTTTCCGCAAAATAATTTACAGAGTATACAGTTAATATATTATACAGTTTAATTTTACATGTATAACCACTTAAATCCAATATACATTATAAATTTGTAAAAATTTTGTCAAGAAATTGTCAAAAAATTGACAAAAATCACGTTTTATGATAATATTTCACATTCTGTACTTTGGAGTAGTCTATAGGAACATCAAACATCGCCGTACATAAGGTCATCTAGCATCTCATTTTGATCTTGAATTTCTTTAAATCTATTTAACCTGTTCATTAAATACTTAATTGTATGTGCGATTT
This sequence comes from Parageobacillus toebii NBRC 107807, assembly GCF_003688615.2. GTDB lineage: Bacteria > Bacillota > Bacilli > Bacillales > Anoxybacillaceae > Parageobacillus_B > Parageobacillus_B toebii. The sequence continues at coordinate 487,237 of NZ_CP049703.1, forward strand.
TTTGATAAATATTATTTAGTTTCAAATCATCCATATATTTAACCTCCATATTTATTTTGGAATTCTTTGTATTGCTACTTACCCTTTCCCAATTTTATATTATATGTTAAAACTTACCGTTATTTGTGAATCACCTTTATATACAGGTTTTATTTTCACTTCAACCGACTTTCCTTTTTTAAGTTTTTTCCTCTTTCATAAAAAAGAGTACCTGTACAAGGTAAATATGAAGATTGGCTCAGTTTCAGAAAATGGACCCAAAATAATTTGAAAAAAGATACCCGAAATTAATATTGCTAACTTACAATTAGGGTTATATTTGTTAGTAACGGAGAAAGCGGTTTATTAGGCACTGGGTATCCTCCACCAAAAAAGAAACCTTGAAAGGCATAAAGCCCATCAAGGCTGAAAATAGAAGTAATCTAGCAACTGATAATGTTTACTGAACATTGATTGATCAAGTTATTATTTTATGGGTCCCATAAATTGGGTGATTAAATAAATATGTTCAATCAGTTTAACCTTTTTCAAGTTCTCTACTTTTTCTAGTCCACCTAATCCAAGAAGAGGTACGTAGCCAAAACATTCATCAAACTCTGGTTCCCCATATCTCCTAACCGCCTCTGGATAAGGAAACCAATTTAATTCCTCATCTAAAAAGGTCTCATCGTTTAAATCCTCAAAGAAAAAATCAAATCCAGCTGAAATAACATTTACCTCATTTTTTCTAAAGTTCAACAGGTTTAAATATCTCCCCTTTTCCCAAACGATTATATCTCCCATTGATGTAGCGAACAACGGAATGGCTTCTTGATATCGTATATATACGTCTTCTAAAAGATCTTGAAATTTATCAGGATTAACTATTTTTAGATAACCTTGTAAAACACTACCAAAACCGTATTGTTTCCAAATGTCAACAACTTCTGAAGGAATTCTTTCTTTATACTTCTCAACTGTTGATATGGGGACTTTCTCTTCTAATTTAAAACGATTAAATACATTTTGTGTATCTCCCATTAATAAATCACCTCAATATTAAAAGGGAAACTCTCTTTCTTCTTGAGTCATTATTTTCGCAATATCTCTAATTGATGGCCACTGATGATTTTTCAATTTTTTAAATCTGATGGCAATCATAAAATAGAGCATCTTTTTTTAACTCCTGTTGTGCGTACGTTATAACTTAAAAAATTATCATGTAGAAGTTTCTTGGGTTATGTTATGTATATATTGTACCACAAGCGGTTTATTCGGCACTCCATACACGAAAAAATCCCCCTGAGTAGATAATCCTCAGGGGTAAAATATCTGTTATTTATCATTCATATCTTGCCATATCGATACGCCATTCTCTAAAAAAATTTTACTTGGTTTATTTTGTTTGGATACTTCTAATAAAGTATTTTCGCTTAAAACCTTACCGGACGGATTATTCTCAATGGACAAGATTTTTAAAGCACAAGCAAAGTATTCATCGTAGTCCTCATCTTCTAATTCCAGCCCATCGTCTGTTTCATAAATAGTGTCTAATAAACCTTTAATACGCAATCCATCTTTCCACTCTATGATCAGTTTGGTTCCATTAGGATAATGATTTAACACCTTGGTAAATTCATCCATTTTTCTTTCTCCCCATTCTATGGTCTTGCAAGAACAATATGTGCACCGTTCTTCAAATAATGGATATTGTCATTTTCAGCTCGTCTGAATTGACTCACTACTTCCGAACATCATCAGCCATCTTTAGGCTTTTGCTTGGTATAGATACGAGGAAGTGATAGGTTCGACACCTACTATTGCAACAATAAAAACCTTGAAAGAATGATATACACCCTTTCAAGGTTTTTCATGTTTAATGAAAATATGTTAGTCCAATTTTATAAAACCTACTTCTGCAGCTTGAACGGTAAGAATTTTCACATCTTCTTCACCTTTCAAAACAAATTTAACCGTTTCATTATTCATTTCACTCGATAAAAGTTCTACGGTTTCTCCCTTCAGATGTCTGGGAGAAGGATAGCGTTCCCAAAAAGCTAAAGCGGTTTGACCATCGACTTTTGAAAAGATTTTCTTGTAACTTGGATAATGAAAGCTTAATTGAAGATGCAACTGATTTTTAAGAGCGATTTGGGATTTGACTAAAGCGTTTCGTCTCCCCACCAATTGGGCAATCATCCAATACATATCGGATGAGATGGCATCAGGCAAATAACGGAATTGACGGATTAACACATTCGCTACACATTGGGCATCCCAACTGTCATGCTTTTGGGTCATGGCATAGCTGTTCCGTTCCGCATTGGATAAAGAAGAATTGACAAACTTTACAATGTGCCCTTTCTCTTTTAAGTACAATGCCAAGTCCCTGCCATAGCCCCCCACATCCTCTAATCCAAACACGGGAGTGATGTCTTCTGTAAGAAACCCATTCACATACTCTAGTAAACTAGGAAAAGCGGATGGTTTATTTTCAAATGTCACTTCTCCCAGCTTTTCAAACCAACAATCTAAAATCACCGCTGTATGCTGAAACTTATGCAAATCTAAAAAGTTGCGAAAAAAATTTCAAAAGTCAAGGAGAAAGCAAAGGTAAGGTTTTAGGAGATAAAAACGGTGGTAGCTGATAATTTTCAGTCGTTTATCGTTGATGAAAATCATAAAATATAGCATCTTTTTCAAACTGATTTTGTACGTACAATCTAACCCTAAGAATTATCATACAGGAGTTTCAAGGGTTATGCGTATAGGTTGTTGCTCTTGCGGTTTACCCGGCACTCCGTCTATGTAAGATAAAAAAGGGACTGACCCAAAACAAAGGTCAGTCCCCCTCCATAATAAAATATATACGTAACTAAGTGAAATGTCTTTATATTATATTTTTTGTTTGTTCGAGGGAGTTAGACTCTTATGAGTCAGAGCCTTATTTATAAAATACCTATATTTAGATTACTTTAACTTCTAAAAAGTCACATCCTGTTATATTATTTTTCTCTATTAATTCTCTAAGTTCTTCTGATATGAATATTGGAATTTCATCACCCTTGAGTTTAATAATATGCTTTGTTTGTATCGCCTCCTTACATAAAGCATATTTTTTTATACTATATATACTTTCACCATCAAGTTCAAACACACTATAATCTGAATTTTCTAAGTTTAATGCATCAACAACATTCAAAATGTTAGCTACCGAAAAACCTTTTAAAATTTTGTTTTCACCTTTATTCACTACATTTATAGGCAGATATTGTATACCATCATCTACTTCCTCTAAAATCGCTTTAAATCTTTCAGAAACTATAAACCACCCTAAATTGTTTGCTAAATAATCTGTTAATCTTTCTCCTTCTTTAGGATCAAAGTAAAAGGTGATTTCGCTATTCCAATTATGAATATACTTACCTTCCGATAATTCATATTGTTCAAATCCCTTTGTATCTATACAGTATGCTACTACATCTCTATCATCACTATCATCCATTAGCAACTTATAAAATCTCATTATTTCTTCCTCCAATAATCTTTATAAAGCATCTCCGGGTTCTTTCTAATTTCCTGTTTTAATTGTTCGAATAATCTTAAAAATTTCCTTTTATCCCCCTTAGCTATTTTATCAAAAGTTCTAATATTGCTTAACACATACTCATGATAAGCATTTGGATGTCTTCCCTGATGAGGTAGTAATTCTATATTCCAAACGTCATCCAAATCTAGTCCATATTTTTTCGTTATAGCCTCTATTTGTGGAGTATATTTTTTACTTTTATTAGTAGCATAATGATGTTTTTGTAAAGGTTTACCCGTACCCTTAGCAACACCACCCGTTCCTTTTCCAACTGTTCTATTTCCAGTATTGCCGACGATATTCATCATCGTTCCTTTGGCTTCCCTCTCAACCCCGCTCATCCACGTGCGGGATGTCGAGCCGTCGACTCCTGCCAAGGCTAGCTGCGATTCCTGTAGGACAGAGCCAACATTTTTGAGAAGTTGCTCCCATTGCTGCTTGAACGAACGGATTGTTTGGGTGATCGGCCCTTTGACGACCTGATGATAGATCGTTTGTAAAGCCCCTTTGATTTTATCAACATTCAGGACGTTTTTTGTTTTCGAAATCCATTTCGAAACATCCACCGCTGTTTCCGCCGCTTTCGCTCCTTTGATCGCGGCTTTACCGGCGACGCCTGCTCCTTTGGCTGGAGGAATGACCGACAACAATAACATTCCTCCCGCAAACAGGCGGTCCCATCCTGAAATCCGTTCTCCAGTCACTGGATCGTATTCTCCAAACAATCGCTGCAAGTCATACCAGCCACTAAGTTCCAGACCAAATTCTTTCATGTTGTCGGCAAGCGTTTGGTCTGCCTGTCTTATTGCCGCGGCTGTTCGATACAGCAGTTCTTCCGCTTCATTCAGCTTTTCCTCATAACAGTCGAGCCAATGAATCAGCTCATCTCTGAGATGATCGATCGCATCAGTGCTAATGCCGGGAATCTTCATCACCAACGATGGAAATTCCCACGAAAGCGAGGTCCGCGCACGACTGCAGCCGTCTTCGGCATCAGGGACACGCTCGGCTACGGCTTCCAGCTCTTCCGGATTGACTCGAATCGTCGTCATTGCAACTCCTCTATTTTTCGCCGAAGGCGGGCGATTTCCCTGCTTATTTCATGCAAAAGATCATCGGCGGTCACATAAATGTGTGCTTCGATTTGCCGCAAGTCCCCGTATACCAATTCATACGCTTCCCTCGATTCTCCCTGCCAATACGGAACATACTCGTCATTGGCGCGATAAAATGAACGAGCGCCATGTTGAAATTCCTCCATCGCTTCTTTGACCTGTCCCTGATAAGATTGCAAACAATCGATCATCATCTCATAGGCCCAACGTCTCAATTCTTTTTCAGCCGATTCCAATAAAGACGCCACCTTGATCCCTCCCCCATATACACGCTATTTAAATGGCAACACAAGGATAAATCATGATATATTCCTATTTTTCCAGATGACAAATAGAGACTTTTTTCTTATCTATGATTCTGCGATGTGAAACATGCCGCAAATAATCCGTTTACGAAACAAACTTTTTCATGCGCGGAACGATTACCGTGAAGATGACGATAAGAAATCCTAAAGTGAAAAAGCCAAACAGCCATGGCAGAAACGATGATGATGTCCGTTCCGCCTCATCCATTGGTTGACGAGACGGAACCGATTGCTCTTCAACGGAAGAAAACAATCCTAGTTTCTCAGCTTTGGCGGTAATCGTATTCGTTTCTTTTTCCCCCGATAAAAACAACTTCGCTTTTGTTTGTTCGAAGAAAGAAGAGGTTGGTCTTTGAAATGTGAGCGATGTTTGCACCTCCGGCAAATCTCCCTTTTCATCGAGCAGCGACTCTTCATGAATGTAATCCGTACGTAATTCGATGTCCTGCCGTTGATATTGATTTGGTTCAATTTCCGGCCACTCGTCCGTTTCCGCGTAAACCGCCACTCCCATCGCAGCCAATACAGAGCAGAGGAAGAGGAAAAAGAACATCACAAGGCGTCCTTTACGCTTCATATGTTTCCTCCTCCTTCTGCAAAGCGGCTAGGCGCTGCTTCAAAAACGGAACTGCGGACATGAGTAATGTGACAACTCCTAACGTAATGACAGCTGGATAAAATGCTTGCTGGTCTCCATATTGAATCGACATGTACGTTTCTGATATCGGATGGTCAAAGCTAAAGTTTGGCAATACTAAGTCGAGTAATGGAGTGATGAAAAATAGAATTAAGCCCACTCCGAGCACCCAACCAATAAACGGTCCGATGGAAAAGGCCAAGCGAACAAGAGCGGAACAGAAGAATAACAAGATAATGGTAAAAATGCTCCATTTAAGGGCCTGCACATCTTGCATCGGATAAATTCGCAATCCATATGTGCTGATGATGAAACCAACAAGCAGGTTCATCATGACCAGCAATGCAGCCTGCATCATAAGCGGAACGGAAGAATAATAATGCAGGAAGAACCCAATAAGCATGCCGCACAGCAAAATAATGATAAGCATCACGACAGGCGGCGTGTACGTCGTTTTCTCTTTCGGGATATCTCCGCTTACTTGTACCGGATTGGTTAAGTAATCATACACATATCCATTTGTTTGTTTGTCTACCACCGCATTGTTTAACAGATCATATACATCATTTTTAATTTGTTTTGTCGTATTGACATTGGCCGCCCATTTGCTGTTTAACTCATCCGCCCGATCTTGGACCGATGCCACTTTTTCATGCATCTCATTTGTATAATCGATAATCCGGTCTTGCCCTTCGGCAATCGATGTGACCAAATCAGAAATTTGTGCGACGTTTTGCAGCGTATTTTGCTGGATGGCAATAACGAATTCACCATCGTTGGCTCCTGGCGTCGATTGTATTGTTCTTTCTTCATCCATGGTTTGCTGGAGCTGTGCTGTTACTTCATTCGCGGCGTCGTTTAGTGATTGTAATTGTCCCATCAGCTCTTTTTGCGCTTTTTCCACATTTTCATCATATTGCCGTATATATTCAAGCGTTGTTTCCACAAAAGAATGAACATTATTTTCAACTACTTCTGCGCCTTGCAAAGAAATGGCCGAGCCATCCTGCAACTGATGAATTCCGCTATGAATGTTGGATAAGGTTTGGAAGATCCCCGCTTTTTCCTTCCAATTTAAAATCAGCTGATCCACGAGTGCTCCATCAAAATTCCCCGTTCGCTTTAACGTATCCTCAAAAATCGATAACCAAGAAAAATAGGTGAGGAGATCATTCATGTTTCTGCTTTGAATAGCCGTCTGAAAGTAAGCTGATAATTGTTGCTTTCGCTCTTCGGATAACGACGAAGACTGAAGAATAGCTTGTTCTTTTGCGATAATTTGTTGAACCACTGTTTCTTCCGATTGTCCATTGTCGTCATTCGCCTGCTCGGCCGCCTGCTTTGCCAATTGCGCATATTTTTCCTGCCACTGCTGCTCGAGGGATAACTGTTTTTGCCATGCTTCTTTTGCATTTTGCATTTCTATTTGAAGCTGATTCATGGCATTGTCAATATCCCCCCAGCTTCCCGATGTACCTTGTCCTCCCTTCGTCTCTTGCGGCTTTACCGTTTGTAGCTTGTTCTTTAAAGACGCCAGCTGCTGTTCGAGCCCATTCAGCCATTGCCCGTTTCCCGGCAGTTGTGGCAGCTCTCCCGGCATCGGCTGTTCATTCGGTGCTGATGGAGGTGTGGCGGATTGCAGCCGTTGCCGTAGCGGAATGAGTTTTTGCTGTACTTCGTCCAGTATCTTTGCATCTGTTTGTTGCTGATATTGACGGATAAGGTCTTTTTGTGACTCCAACAGTCGTCCAGCAACGTTTGAATTTTCCAGCTGGTTATAGAGATTCGTCAATACCTCATGGCTGTTCATAACCGTATTGCGCAGTGTAGACACAGATTCGAGCAAGGTTTGGCTGTTTAATTCCAACTCCGGTTTGACATTCCATGGCCGTTCTACGACGGAACGTACTCCCCCGGTTATCATCGTTTCATACTGACGAATTCCTTCTTGAATGATGTCATGCTGCCGTTGCTGATACTTTTTATACGCCTGAATATCCTCGATAAACGAAGCAATTTCCGCTTCCGCCTGCTCCAAACCTTTTAACGTATCGTTGGAGGAACTTTCGGCGTTTTTCGAAGATGAAAGCAGCTGTTCAAGCATTTTCTTTTGACTCTCGATCTCTTTGGTTAATTTGACAGAACTTGGGGTGTAAAAATCGTACATCGTCTTTTGAAAAGCAATTTCTTTTTCCAAAATAGCACTAAATTTTTTGCGAATATCTTCTACCGCTTGGCCGACATAGCTCCAATACAGCGTAGACATCTTTTGGTTGATCGTATTTTTAGCTGCCTCTAACTCTCTCTGTACCCGCTCCCGATTTTTCGCCTCGAGATTCGGCTGGATTTTATATTGAACGGTTGCCTTTAGCGGCCGTTTTTCATTAAAGGTTAAAATGTTTCTGGAAAAATCGGATGGCAAATAAACGACAGCGTCATATTGACCGTCCGCTAGCCCTTTTTCTGCCTGACTGCGATTAACGACGGACCACTGATAATTAGAATTGTCATCAAGAGCTGGTATAATTTCTTTGCCGAATTCGTATGTTTTCTTATCATAATCGGCTCCTACATCTTCGTTGACTACCGCGATTCGGTTCGTTGTCTTCTCTGTTACCTTCATTGGGTTATGGCCAATGAAGGTAAAAAACAGTACAGGAAGAGCAACAATAAATACAATCTTCGCAATCAGCTTGACGATTTTCCATTTTTCTGTCATATGCTTCACCTGATTTCTTTTATTCTACTTTTGGGATTTGTATTTTCTGTTCTTTTCCATTTAAGACAAAATAGCCAAACCCTGGGTCCACTTCTGGTTCATGTCGCGTAAATGGCAATGCAAACAAGCTTTGTTCCGATTTTTTCATGACGAGGATCGCTTGACGAATTTGTTTCAGTTCGGTTGTCAGCGCATCAAAGCCCTTCGTAAATTCATTCGCGTTTCCTGCGACAATGACACTAAATCCAAGATGGCTGTAGCGCTTCATCATCATCGCGATTCGCTCGTGAATTTTACTATCGGCTGACTGCTGAAGCCGGGCAAGACTATCCGCGACAAAAACAACCGGTGAAAAGTCTTGGAAATGAACATCCGCTTTCCCAATTGCCGCTAAATACTCTTCCTCTCTCTTTTGCAATATTCCGTTTGCCTCATCAAGCCAATCGTGCATTTGTTCTTTTGTTTCTATATAGGTGACGTTTTCTTTATTAGCGTATAAAGCAAGGCCGCGGTCAACTCCATCCAACAGCCCGATTCCTGCCGTTGGCTGAGAAAGCAATGATTCTAATATCACTTTGATCGCATTCGTCTTCCCTTTTCGCGACTGCCCTACTACAAGACAATGCGGGTTGGTTTGTATATGAAGAGAAACCGGACGAACCGTCTCTTCATCAAGACCAATCGGAATCAAGCCAGGCTGCGGCTGAACCACATACGTTTTCGCAAAGACGGCAAACGGCAATCGCGATGGAAGCATCGGAATAGGCTTTGGCTTATGCATGCCTTTATATTTTTCTTTCAGCCTTGCGATCTCTTCCTTCACGTTTTCAAGCACCGCGATATCATCTTCCCCATCAGCCGGAAGATAAATTTGCGTTAAGACCGCTTGCTCTTTTTTTACCAGCGCTCTTCCCGGAATCGGCTCGACCTCGTACGGAGTTCGCCCAATGATGGAAAATCGTTCCGAACTGTCAAGGAAATAATGAACGATTTTTGTTTTTAAATTGTTCATGAGCGAAGGACGGACCCCGCTGATTCTTGTTGCCGTTATCATCAAAAATATTCCAAGCGATTGCCCGTCTCGAGCATATTGAATAAGCTGTGTTTCAAAATCGGGCATTTCCTCTTTGACAAGATCAAAGTTGTCAATCGTGATAAAAATGATCGGAAGCTTTTCTTCAGAAAGCGTGTTATACAATTTAATGGTACTTACTTCTTTTTCTATAAACCGTTGTTTCCTCCGCTCTATTTCCTCTTTCATGAGCTTGATGAATTTTTCTATTTTCTTTTCATCGTCAAATCGGAAATAATCAGCCGTATGCGGTAATTGCCGCAGCGGCAGCAATGCGCTGTTTCCGAAATCGAAAATGTAATAATGAAGCTGTTCTGGACTATAGACGGACGCAAAGCTCATTAACAATGTCATCGCCGTTGTCGATTTCCCATACCCTGCAGAACCAAAAATGCCGATATTTCCGTCTTCAAGCCATTGATATAAGTAGTCCGATTGCCGCTGCAACTCAGGTTCGTCTTTTAGACCAATCGGAAAATACGCGGTATCCCGCTCTAGCAAAGCAGGGCGATGCAAGCGCGAAGATAGCGGCGGCAGCCATGGACTCGGCAGTTTTTCGATCCCGAGTTGCTGCTGCGTTTTGATAATTTCTTGAACAACCATTTCAATTTCTGTTTTTTGTTTTTTCTTGTTTTTCTTCATTTTCGCATCAATATTCGAAACAGGGACAAGCCCTAAGTCTGTGACAATATAAATATCATCTTCTGATTCAAATCCTTCTTCCATATACGGCGCACCGCTCCACGCCGATTGAAATAACTCATATACTTCATTATTTCCGACTTGAAGATACGCTCGTCCCGTTACCGTAATGGTAGCCGCGTCTCCGTTTTTCAATATTTCCTTGCTGTCGCTGGCATCTTGCACTTTCAAGCTGATGCGAAAGCGGGCATTGCTCCAAATTTGCTCGTCGATGACTCCTCTTGGCTTTTGTGTGGCTAAAATAAGATGGACTCCTAAGCTGCGGCCAATCCGCGCCGCGCTCACCAATTCGCGAATAAAGTCCGGTTCTTCGCTTTTTAACTCAGCGAATTCATCAGCGATTAAGAATAGGTGCGGAAGAGGCTCTTTTGCCTTTCCTTGTTTATATAGCTCCATATAGTCATTGATGTGATTTACTTCATAACGGTCAAACAAGCGCTGCCGCTTTTTCAGCTCACTATTAATCGAAGCCAACGCGCGCGCGCTGAAGTTTTTGCTGCCATGAATGTTAGTAATCGTGCCCAATAAATGTGGAATGTTTTTAAACGGCTGCGCCATGCCGCCTCCCTTATAGTCAATGAGCAAAAACGCAACTTCATGCGGGTGAAAATGCACCGCCAGTGACAAAATATACGTTTGCAGCAGTTCACTTTTCCCTGATCCTGTCGTTCCGGCGACAAGCCCATGCGGACCGTGCGCTTTTTCATGCAAGTTCAGCTCTACGACATCTTTTTTGCCTTTTAGTCCAATCGGAACGGCCAACGAGCGCGAAGGCTGATGAATCGCCCAATTTTCCTTGATGTTTATCTCTTCCGCTTTCTTCACTTGAAGTAATTCGAGAAACGTTACTTTTTCTGGAATAGAATTATGCATTCCCCTTTGATGATCTAAAGAGCACAATAGGCGTGCGAACCGCTCGTTTCCCTCCCGGACATGTTCATCGAGCGTAAACGGAATATGCGCTGCTTTCCGGTGTTGGATCAAAATTTCCCCTTCCCGCTCATTAATGTATCGCACAAGCGTATGAATGTTTTCTGTTAAACTTTCCTTCGTATCTGAAGCAAAAATTACAGAAATCCCGACTTCTTCGTTTTTTTCCTCCAAATATTCCAAAATAACATGTTCCGCAATTAAAGAGCGGTTGGCGACGATAAACACGAAATGCGGGGAAAACCGTTTTTTCTCTTTTTCTTCGTCCAGGTCGCGCTCCCGCAACATCTCGTAAATCGACGACAACAATTGGTCGCGTGTCTGTTCGTTATAAATAAATCCTTTCGCGAAAGAATTAGGCAGTTGAAAATGCGGGAGCCACTTCATCCATTCCCAATCCTTATAATCCTTTTCATCAAAGATGGCAACAAACCGTACATCGTGGTAACTATGGAAAAAGGCGATTTGCCCTACAAGCTGCTGAATTTCGTGATTAACAATCGCAGATTTCCCAACCATTCCCATTGCCCCGCTTGACAAATCAATCGTAAGTGGTACATTTTTTACCGTTTGATAAACTTGCGCCATCTGTTGAGCCTGTTCTAATAAATCATCAATTTCCCGATTGGCCAAATCCCCCATACTCACCGACACTTCATAGGTAGACGGAACATCCGCTTTTCCAATACGAAGATGAAGGAAATCGTCACTTTCCATCGTTCGTTCCCAAATGCGGTCGCTAATTTGCAACGCGAGTGATTTCATCTTTTCAAATGATGGAAAATGATAATATAGCACGTTTCTTTGTTTCTCGGATAGCGCGTGAAGCTCTTCCCGCTTTTGTTTCAAGTAATTCGTATAAATGCGCCGTCTCTTCTCTTTCCGTGCTTTGCGATTCTTTCTCTCCCGAAAATATTGCACGGTCGATGTCACTAATGTTGTCGCAAACATCACGATCGAAATGAGAATAAAGATGCCCCGAGGTTGAATTAAAGCAATCACTCCCATAACTAGAAGCATCATCAACGGCGGTAAAATCATCAGCCATAAACCACGCTGATCCCCGTCTCCTTCTTGGCTTGGAAACGAAATCGCAACCTTTTCGCTCGGCAGTTCATAAATCATGCGCGGCGTCCGGTGATAAACGGGATATTTTTTTTTCATTTCCGAAACCGGCAGCGCTGTTTCCGTCAGTGAAGATGTTATCTCTTGGCCGCTTGCGACCGCTAATAAATCATCCTCTAAAAAGACAAATTGTGCATACGGACATAGGATCATGTCTCCATTTTGCAAAGGAGCAACATGGGATATTTTCGTTCCATTGAGAAACAGCGGTGATTCATGGTTCGGAACAACGAACCATTCTCCCTGTTGCTTGACAAACGATACCCTCGCCGTTTTGGTTTGAATGTCTGCCTGCGGGTCAGGCGCTACCATTAGTTCGATTTTATTGCCAACGTAATAAATGTGTTGTTTTATTTCTTTGTCCATCCACACGACCGTAATCGTTTGTCCATCGTCATTTACCGTAAAGGGAGCACACGGCTTCAGCTCCCCAATTGGTTTATCTCCTTGAAGCATCGTCATGACGAAAGCATCTGTTTGTTTTCTTATTTCTATATATCCGTTACGAAATAAAAAAGATGGGATGGTGACATGATGCTCCAGTTTATTTCCAATAAAAATGCTATCCTCTTGCCCTGTCAGCGGAAATAGCTGGCAAGTATTCTCATAAAAAATCCATAATTGACTCATATAATCCTCTCCTATGATGCTCGTTGCTGCGCTTTCTTCCATTTATTTTTTCGTTTCCGCGTTGTTTGGCTGCGTGCTATTAGATGACGGTGCGTTTGGCTGTTGGTTTGGCGTTGTTGAAGCTGGAGGATTGGTTGACGGCTGTTGCGCCGGAGGTTGTTGCTGGCTTGTCTCCTCTTGCTGCTCTTCTTTCAATTGCTTTTCCTGCTCCTCCCGTTCTTTCTCATATTCTTTTATCTCTCTATCAATCTCTTCTAATTTTTGCTTCTTTTCCTCTCCGGACAACTCTTCGTCCGCCTTAATCTCTTCACGATATTTTAATAAGCCGTACACAATCAGCTCCCGATCTTCCATCGCCCTCGCCAATTCAAGCGCGTCTTCGCTTCTTCCCCGGCCGATATAAATCCAATACAGCAAATACTGCGGATCTGTTTTCAACGTAATATTATTTAATACCACTCTTCGCTGCTCTTCATTAAGCGACTCCGTCATTACGTAGGAAGAAGCCAGTTCATATTGCACTACATACGGCATTTTTTCTGGAGGGTAATTTTCCAATGTCGTAATCACATCGCTATATTTATTCTGTAAAAACAGCTCTGCACTTTGGACATATGCTTCTTGTTTTGGCTTCCAAAAAATGAACGAATAAAACGTATAAATCATAGCAGGAATTAACAAACCAATTGTCGAAAAGAAAATATATCGCTGCACGTTCCATTTTCGTTTCGGAATATATACAGACGCTCGTTCTTTCGCTTCTTCCTCATCCATCCATCGTTCTAAAACAGACAGAATCGCTTCTAGGTGTTCTGCTTGCAATATTCCCTTGGCGATATCAGAACATTTTAATGTTTCATAAAATTTCATATATTCTTCAAAACGGTGTTGCCCGTCTGTCAGCGCCAGCACTGTCGCTTTTACTTCCTGAAGGAGACGCGCTTCATCCGGCTCATATGGCGGCAGGCTCTCTTTTATTCCGACATGAAGGAAGAAAGGTTCCAACCCATGATCAAACACAAGGTTTTCCGGGCATACAATAAGGATAAAACGGCGAAGAGAGTGGTTTTTCACTTTTATGACGAGTTGATATGCCGCTCTCAGCCGGGAAAGCAACGATTTTTTTCGTACAGCTGAAAAAGGAAAAAACGATGCGGGTGGAGTGATGGCGATTTTCACTTCATCCTCGGACACGTCAATATCCCGCGATAAATAAGGATCGATTTCCTTTATAATCTGTAATTCTAGCGGATGCTGCATTCTTAATTTCGCGCGTTGAAAGACAATCGCATAATGTTTATCTTTGGTCATTACGGCATCGATTTGCGCTTCCAAATAAGTTTTTTTCTCTTCCATATAAAGTAGGACTCCTTTTCTCATTCTCGATGGCTACAATATGATGATGCGGTCTCCATTTGTAATTCCGCTGTCCTTTAATGTAAAATGGCCCGGGCAGACCATTTGTTTATTGTCTACCCGCACCCAGTAGCCTTCTCTTGGCGGCACCGATATGTTTTTTAGCTGCCAAACAATATCGATGAGTTTTTTGATTGAATAAAAATTGGACAGACGAAGATCAAATACATCCTCTGTATAATGCCGAAGATCGATGGTAACTTGAATGTACATGATGATAAGCCTCCAATATAGAAAAAAGCGCCATAATCTTTCTCAAGATTTGTAGCGCTTTTTTCAAACGTGTCACTCTTTATCCACGAATTTGGCTGGCGATTTGCTGATCTGTTTCTTCCAAAATCGTAGCGGAATTGTGCAATTGTTGCGCGATTTCGTTTAGTAGTACAGCCATTTTTTCAAACGCTGGACGCAACTCGTGGTACTGCTGGATGAATGCTTCACTGGAAGCACCTTCCCAAATTCCTTGCAGCATATTGCTCATTTGATCCAATCTTGAAACCAATTCCGTGACATTAGAGCTTTCCGTATTATATTGTCTTGCGACTCCTCGCAACTCTTCCGGCGTTAAACGAATAACTCCTGACATATTCTCTCCCCCTATACCCATATTTTCCCTTATATTTTAGCGAAAGGGAAAATCACCGGTCAACAAAATATAGGAATTTATATAAAAATAAGGATATTATACCAATTTTTAAGTAAATAAACTTATTTTTCTATGTCTTTTTTCTTAATAACACCAATAAAGAACAAAGGATAGTAGGCAAAAAGAATCGTGATTATCTACTTATCTTTTGATTTTCCTGTCATTGCGCATCCTCCTATCATAACCTACCATATAACGCCAGTAAGCCATTGCCGGGCGCATCCCTCCCCATTTATATCCATACATAGCCTTTTCTTTCCTGCCACTGCAGAGTAACAAATCATTCCATTTTGATAAATTAGAACTAAGGACTTTTATCCTTTATCTTAAAGATAGTCACATTATTCTGCACGACTTTCTTTTGAAACGGAACAAAATTCCATAAAAAAAGTATGGCGCATCTCCGTTTTGCCATACTTTCACTTTCCCGCTTATTTTTGCGCTTTAAATTGTTTCAAGCGCTGAATCCACTCGTCCCTTGTTTTATCAGGCATAGCATCTCCTAATTTTGTGTATCGTACAAGATATAAATCATCTCCTTGAGCAAACAAACGAGCTACTTCATGTTGATCATCTTGTACCTTCGCATCTTTCACAATGAATTCGTAAATTTCTTCTTGATCTGCTGATTCAAATGTATGGAAGGTGATGTGGCCATTTGTCGCTTTGGTCAACGATTGCTTATACGCCTCCAGCCAGGTTTTCAGCCCAACTGTCGAATTCATTTTTTCTAAACGATGTATCGTGTATAGCTCTGTCCAGTTTTCTACACTTTCGCCCTCCAACACAAACTCCCAAATATATTCCCCGTTAGCTGAATTAAAGTAGTCAAGCACCCATTTTCGATCATCAAACTTTAAATCCATTTTTTCTATTTGGTTCTTTCCATCTTGTACATCTGTCTCCAGCGGATTACCATTCTCATCTAAAAAAACAGTCTTTGTCATTATCGTGTTGTATATTTTCCATTTCCCATTTTCGGGGCGCAACACATGATATCCGGTTATTTCGTTATTTTGAAACGCAGGTCCTTCGATTTTTATTGTTTTTTGTATAAACTTCACTTTTGCTTCTTTCTCCGATTTTTCCATCACTTCAACATTGGATATCTCTGTTTTTAATTTATACGCTTTGCTGATTTCCTCGAACAGTTTTTTGCTTTGTTCATAAAGAGGAGACTGTGTATGGATGGTTTCCATATATTTGTCTACATTTCCCTCATCAAACGCTTTGAAATTATCGTTAATAACAGCGATTAATTCTTTGTCGGACGGGATTTTTGCTTGTGTTTTGCTTTCTTTCTCCGGTTTTTTACTTCCTGTTTCCTCATGGGTGCATCCGAATAATACTAGGCTTATAAGCATCATGATGGAAACCAAAACGGTTCGGTATGTTTTCATGGTCTCTTCTCCTTTCTGTTCTTAAAGGTGCCATCTCATGCACGCCTTCTTCCTTTTCCCCCTCGAAACTGCGCCATTCATTTTCCCACGTATATGCATATTACCTTTTCTGTTCTCGAATAATGACATCATAATACAAGGTGATATCTTGTGCTCTCATCTCATTAATCATGTCTGTGTATAGCGAAGCGACGTATCTCATGTCATCCCTAAACGTATAATTAATCGATAGGTTATTTTTTTGATACTGTTTTATCGCTTCATTGGTTTTGTCGATGATTTGCCCCCTGCCATATTTCATTTCATGATGAATCAAATGAACCAATTCCGCATCCAATTCACTCATTCTATTTAATTGTTGAATAAACGTGTTCGCTTTATACGTAAAATCCTGCTCTGGACCAAAATGATAGAGCATATTCAGTTGTCCCATACAGAATATCTCCCCTTATCAATACCGCAAATCAAATATTTTGGACACATTTTGGTCCTGCTCAAAAAACTCCTCAAACGATTTTTTAATAGTTTCAATGAGTTCTTTTCCTCTAGAAATTTCATGTCCATAATACGAAAACATCGCTTCTTCAAAGATATACGGAATCCTCGGATCCAACGGGGGAATAGACTCATGAACATCAATGCGGCGTAACACATATACTTGTTCGGCATCGTAGGTAAAATGTCCCAGTAAATGCTGATAGGCCCACGGGTTTTGTTCCATGTCCTCGATTTTCTTCATCAGTTCTCGTTTTTGTATTTCAAAATCCTCTACATATTCATCGAAATAACGCTGCTTCATCTTATGCAATACCGCTTCTTTTTCTTCCATAATTTGCAGTCCCTTTTGATATATTCTTACGGCGGAGGAAAGATTCATCCGGATTTCGTGTTCTCCCACCTTCTTGATTAAAATCAAATTTCCATACTCATCATACGCTCTGCCTTTGGAACGGGCGAGAGCATTGATGACATCCTTCAAGGAATGGGCATTCACGCTCGTGGTGATAGCATTTTGAAGATTCTTCGTATTTTCTTGGATGATTTGAAAATGTTTGACAATGTCCGATACCTTATCCGAAATCTGGGATAACTCCTCAATCAATACCATAATCACAGTAAGATTAAAAAACAGCTCATGTAACGATGTGACATCAGTCAATTGCTTAATCACAACAAAAAGGGCATGAAGCCGTTGTTTAATCCATGCGACATCTTTTTCAATTTCCTTGACTTCTCTCAACACTGTGTTCTTTTCCTCCACCGTCATGTAACCTAATTGCACGAATACACTCAATATCGGGTCCAAATTTTTATATAGTATTCCGATGTGCTCGAGCAGCACCGGAATCTTCTCACTCATTTCATCATACATATGACGGATTTTAGAAAGAATTTCACCGAATTCACCGAACATATGCATGAGTTTAGAAAAAACTTCTCCTGTATTCATCACATAGTCTATGGCATCATAGCCCTGAAGCAACTCAATATAGCCTTGAAGCGACTCAAGCGACTCAATAAGGGAGAGATCAACGCCCGTCATCGCCTGAACGACCCCATCAAATCCTTTTTCATTGTAAACATCTGAATATTGCGATAAATACATTTGAATTGCTTTTACATCTTTATCGGATATTTTCGCAATCAAATCTTTGATACTAGTAAAATCCTTGTTCGTATCAATGACCTGACGGCTTCCGATATCAATGAATCCCCGCACCCCGCTCACCGCATACAACAGATCCTCTTCGGCGGTTAGATGATGAATCGAACGCTCGTCGATTTGCTTTTTATAGTATTCTTCCGCAAAGGCCTTGAGCTCGGAAGGGGGGAGGTAGTAGATTTCTTCATAATGTTCAGGATTTAAATTAAATTTTTTTACTAATTGACCCCAGAAATATGGATCAATCGTTGCTAATTGATAAAAACTGGGTGGTGCATCGTTAATGACATATACTTTTTCATATCTCTGTTTTGTGATTTGTATTGTCTCGTTTAAATTTCCGCCCAGTGAATGTCCCAGTCCAATTTTTTTTAGTTTAATATGACTGCCATTATTTCTAAGTTTTTCATTAATTTTTTTGGTCACTAACTTATCAAATAGGATTGCGTCTCTATATTGGTTTTTATTTTGGCCCACAAAAATTCCAAAGACATTGTAAGTCCAATCAAGAGGCTTCCAAGTGTCTTTTTCCGGCGTTTCGCTTCCCCTCGTAATGGTATACTCTTGATTGATTCCCTTTTCCTCGTCATAAAAATGAATCACTGTGCCATCAAAACCGGAATCGACATCGTTTAAATTCTTAAAATCATCAGAACGGTAAATGGTAATATTTGCAGGTGGCTCTTTTCCCGTCTCTTCGATATAAATTCTTTTGATTTCTCTTTTGATTTCGTCAATGGTAAGATTTTGATATTCTACATTCATAATCCGCGCACGCAATATATCCGTATTTAGCACTTCTTCATTTGACACAAATTCTTCCGCCCCCTCCATCAATACTGAAATTTAATCGATTTCATAAGCATTTTTGCCCGTTCTTCTTCTTTTTTTACATCTATGCTACATTTCTGATTTGCGTCCTTACAAGTGACTGCATATATAAATTGAACTGCTTGATGACTGCGTTTTGACTTTACATAACTGAAAAAGTAATAAATAATATCACTATTATTATTGGAAATATATTGTTCATTCTTACCAAAGTAAATCGTTTTGTCATTTAGTTCAAGCTTCGCATATTTTCCATTATAGTGAACATCATCAGATAGCAGACTGATGTTTACATCAATGTCTTCTGTTATTTTTCTATTTTCATATATCATTCTAATATAGTTAGATATATTTTCTTCCCCCCTTCCACCTCCAAAATGCAAGGCTTCAAAATATTTACCATGCTTTTCATAAAACATGCGGTCCATTTTTGCATTTTTCGGATACAGCATCGTATATCCGCCGGTTTTCGATTTGAATAAGTAATACCCTTCTTTCACTTCTTTCGGCGAAACCATAAATTCCCGAGTAAACTCGTCTTGAAACGCCACCGTGTCCGGCAACTTCTCCGGCTGAGCCTTCGAATCCATCTCACACCCCCCAATCAATATCAATGTCAATAGCAGCAAGTTTCTCCATCTCTTAAGCAAAGGACGCTCTCCTTTCCCAATTATCTCCATTCTCTCTATACGTATCATATGATCACGGTGTGATCAATAAAAAATGTTATTATATCCAAATTCAAGAAAAAAGAACTATAGCTTTAAGAGGAAATGTAGGCGACTTATGACTTTAGACCTTATTGATGAATCTGAGAAATGAAAAGAAAATGGGGGCTTGTCTTGCATGTCCTTTGAGGGGATTTTTGAAAGAGGTACCTGACATACACTTGGTCAAATCGATGTGCAGTGAGTTGGATCATTTGGACATGGTTCCCGCCCTGCGAATGGCCCAGTCCGATTTTTTTCAGTTCGATTGTTTGACCGTTCCGCTTTAACTCTTCGGTAATGATTTGCGTCACTTTCCGATCAAATTCCAATGCCTCTCTATATTGACTTCTGCTTTGTCCGACAAAAATTCCTAAAGCATTGTACGCCCAATCCAGTGGCTTCCATGTATCTTTTTCTTGTTTTTCGCTCCCTCGTGCAATGGTATACATTTGATTGATTCTTTTTTCTTTATCATAAAAATGAATAATCGTACCGTCAAAACCGGAATCGTTGATGTTTATATTTTTAAAGTCTTGCGAATGATAAACATGGATTTGGGCAGGGGGATTATTTCCTGTTTCTTCAATGTAGATGCGCCTGATTTCCTCTTCGTTCAAATGTTTGTATTCCAAATCCATCACTCTTGCCCGCAAGAGATCTGTATCCAAAACCAACTTCTGAGACATGACCCTTCCACCTCCATATCCCTCAATCGTGAAATTCGATGGATTTCATTAACATTTTCGCAAGTTCTTCTTCTTTATTTACATCAATTTGGCAACTTTGGGTAGCGTCATCGCATTTGACTCCATATATAAATAGGACTCCTTGGTGGCTATGATTAGATTTAACAAAACCAAAAAAGAGATGTTCAATATTCTTTTTGTTATCAACAGAAATATCATTTTCTTTCTTCGCAAAATAAATAGTCTTTTCATCAGATTCTATCTTCGTATATTTACCATCGTAATCTGCATAAGCACCTGAAGATAATAAAAATAAATTTATATCAATATCATTCATTATGGGTTTGTTTTCGTAAATAAGATCCACAGTGTACAAAATATTTTCATGCTCTCTCACCCCTGCAATAACCGAGGATTCAAAATACTTGTCATGCTTTTCATAAAACCCATTGTTTATTTTCGCGTCTTTCGGAAACCACATCGTAAAGCCGCCGGTTCTCGATCGAAACAAGTAGTAGCCTTCCTTTACTTCTTTCGGAGACACCATAAACTTCCGAGTAAACTTGTCTTGAAACGCCACTGTGTCCGGCAACTTCTCCGGTTGAGCCTTCGAATCCATCTCACACCCTCCCATCAATACCAATGTCAATAGCAGCAAGTTTCTCCATCTCTTAAGCAAAGGACGCTCTCCTTTCCCAATTATCTCCATTCTCTTTATACGTATCATATGGTGATCGATTGTTCAATAAAAAATGTTATTATATCTAAATTTAGGAAAATCAAACTATAAGAAAGTATGTATAAAGATGATATCTTCACTTGCAGAACTAGCAAAAAGAGGTGACACCTCTCTTTATTTCAAAATCATAAATAAAAAAGCATGGGTGGAACCCATGTTTTCAGACTATTGAAGAATATCTTTCAATCCATTCCATCACCGCATCCGGAACTGGCTGTAGTTTCGGGTGTGGTCTGCCTAACAAATATCCTTGACCGAAATGAACGCCAAGCCGTCTCACTATTTCCAGCTCCTCGAAAGTCTCGATTCCTTCCGCAATAATTTGGCAATCGATTTTCTGCGCAAACACTGCCAACGTCTCCAACAAAATTTCTTTAATCTTGTCGCGGTCTATATGATAAATAATCGAACGGTCAATTTTAATGTAATCGGGGCGCAATTCGGCAATTGCTTGTAAAGAAGAATAGCCCGCTCCCGCATCGTCAATCGCAATTCGGTATCCCTGTTTTCGATAGTGGTCTAACGCTTTCGTGAAAGAGGTGTAATCATCAATGGACTGGCGTTCGGTAATTTCAAACACAATGTTTTGTGGTGTCAAATTCATCTTTTCGAGGAACGCCAAGGTTTGTCCTGGAGTAAATTGCGGGTCGTGAATCACATTTGCATTGAGATTGATGAATAATTTCCAGTTAGAATCGTTTGGTAAAAATCCCTCAATTGCCCGTTGCCGAGCCACTTTTTCCAATGCATACAGCTGGTTTTCTTTTTCCGCAAATTCCCACAGGCGATTCGGCGTCGCAAAATAACTCGCCTGCGGACCGCGCGCTAACGCTTCATATCCATAGATGCTTCCAGTAGAAAGAGAGACAATCGGTTGATAATGAGCCGTAATCTTGTGCCAAGCAAGTATATCTCGAAATTCCATCTGCAAACGTCTGAATTCAGCGTCCGTTTTGCTTCTCGCTTCGTGAATCGCTTCTTTGATCGCATCATACAGCAAGTTTTCGGCTGTTCGTCCTGTACTAGGATCCAGCACCGCCGTTCCAGTATAAAGTTCAATCGAATCACCAGACAATTCCATCGATTCGTTCAATTGCTTTCCAAAGATGGTACGGATCTCATGTGCTAGGCGAAGCAAAACCGTTTTCACCCAATTCGCATCTCCCTGCTCCGTACGGACAAACAACAATACATCGTCTCCAAACATTCGGTGAGTCAACAGTCCGAATGAACCAGCCATTTCTGCTTCTATGATCAATTGTTTCCACACTTGGAGCAGCTTTCGACAAGCGATTTGCCCATGTTTTTTCTCCATCTCCCCAAAACGTTTTATATCTAAGTAAATCAGTCCTATAGGATACTTGTTTAAATGTTTAGCAATTTTCTCCGTGAGATTTTCGCTATTCAAACTGTCAGCAAGCAGTATAATGGAAGCGAGCTAATCCGCCATCCTTTGGACTCCTTTCAATAAAAAACAACAAACTCCGTATGATGTTCAACATTATACCATAGCTCATACCGGCGAATTTTAAACATTTTGTAAATATTTGTCGAGTTTTTTGTTAAAGAGTGTGGAAAGCTGTTTATCGCCTATCAACGAAACTTATCAGGCATTAAGAACGTATTTATATAAAAATATAAGTTCCTATTTTTGGAGGTGACACAATGTATCTTGCAATTATTATTTGCAGTATTGTTAGTTTATTTATGATTCTAATGGGATATTTAATTTGGGCAAAGAAGAAACTATTTCTCATAGCAGGTTACAATGAGGAAACTTTTGTAGGGAATAAAGAAAAATTAGCAAGAACAATGGGCATATTTTCTATATGCACTGGAATACTTAGCTTCATTCTTCCATTCGCTCTTGAGTATATTGGTTCATTTACAGGGTATATATTTGCAATAATCATCGTGTTGGGGACTATTGTAACGGGGATTTATGTAAATATGCTTAATAGAAAGTGAAAAGAGGGAATCGTTATCTTATTTAAACGATTCCTTTGTTAATGAAATTAATTATAGAACGTATTGCAAAACGTATAACGAATGCATAAATGCACACACAAAAAATTATGAAAAAAGCCGGCATCATGCCGGCTCCTTGATTATCTATATACTCTAACTTTTACGGTTCTGACGCCCCATTGGATAGCTTTTGCTTTTGTAGGCATGAATACGTCAATTTTGTTTCCTTTGATTCCGACTCCTTTATCCGCTGCAACCGCATAGCCGTAACCTTCCACATAAACCTTTGAACCTAGTGGAATTACCTTCGGATCAACGGCAATTGCTTTAATCGAAGGGTTTTTCTTTAAATTTAAGCCTGTAGCTGTTATTCCGCTGCAGCCTTTGCAGTTTACTGTATAAGCATATGCTTTAACGGTGAGTGTTTTGTACGCTGCTGTTTTGGCTGCTGCCTTTTTTACCGTAGTTTTAGCAGGCGCTTTGGTTGCCGTTCCTGAAATCTTTAAAACCTGTTTTGGTCTGATCAAATCGCTTTTAAGGTTATTCCAGCTCTTTAGCTGGCTGACAGTCACTTTATACTTTTTAGCTATGCCCCAAAGAGTATCACCACTTTTTACCTGATATGTGCCGGCTGCCGATGCAGCTCCTGAAAATCCGAACGCTAGAAAGATTGATGAAGTAATATATAATAGTAGCTTTTTCAAGATACTACTCCCTCCTTGCTTAAATTCGTAACAATAGAATACTTGCTTGGATTCGTACTAGGATTCGTAACAGTATAATATCAATAAAATATAACAATTATGTTTCATAGAGTTAGTAATTATGTTACAAAACGAAGACATAATTGTATCATCTTGTTCTTTCATATAAAAAAGGTGCACTTTATATCAAGTGCACCCGAACAATTGACATAGAACCAATGAAAAAACGGACTTGCCGATAATGGCAAGTCCGTTGATTTATTTTTGAGCGTATGATTATGTAATGGAGACGGTGGGAGTCGAACCCACGTCCAGAGATATCGCCACTTAAGCATCTACGAGCGTAGTCGGTATATTTCGGTTTCGCTGCATCTTCCGCCTACCGACAGGCCTCCGAGCAGCTAGCCTGATTGTTCTCTTCCCTCGTCCTCAGGCGGCGGACTCGGGCGTAGCCCACTCGTTATGAGCCCCTGCACCACCACGTGGGCGATGGCGGGAGGAGCTAGCTGCGTTTAATTAGGCAGCTAAAGCGTAGTTTTCTTTGCCAGTTATCTTTAAGTGACGTTTTTTACGAGGACGATCCCCTCGGCTCGCAGCTTAAGCGCGACCTATCCCTGTCGAATCCGTATCGTCCCCGTGATGGAGAAGCGATAACGATAAGCTTAAGCTTTGGATAACTGGCCTTTGCATTATTGATTATAACATAATGCATTTAGTTTTCAATGATGAAGTTTTGGAATCATATTTTTTGCCGCTTGTGTTATTCATTATAACATAATGCACTTAATTTTCAATTGTAAAGTTTTGGAATTATAATTTTTGCCGTTCGCGAAAAGCACGTTCGATTTCCCGTTGTGCTTCTCTTCGTTTCATATCTTCGCGTTTGTCATATTTTTTCTTTCCTTTGCCGACACCTAACAACACTTTGGCAAAACCGTTTTTAATATATAGCTTTAACGGAACGAGCGTATAGCCTTGTTCTTTTGTGTAACCAATCAGCTTATTAATTTCACGGCGATGAAGAAGAAGCTTTCTTGTCCGCAATGGGTCATGGTTATAACGGTTCCCTTGTTCATACGGACTAATATGCATATTATGAAGAAATACTTCCCCTTTTTCGACCTTCGCAAATGAATCCTTTAAATTAACTTTTCCAGCGCGAATCGATTTAATTTCCGTTCCTTGCAGGACAATCCCCGCTTCATACGTTTCTTCGATAAAATAATCGTGATGCGCTTTTTTGTTTTGGGCAATCAGTTTCCCTTCACCTTTTGGCATACGACGTCCTTCCTCCTCATATCGTGCAACTATGATTTTAACAAAAAACGTGAAGAAGGAAAAGTCTCTTGCTATCGAGACTTTTCCTTATCGTTTTTTCTTTTTCTTCTTTTTTGCTTTTAGCTGTGGAACGTCTTCGTAAAATTTCTTTGATTTTTTCGCTTTTCCATTTTGTTTATTTGTTTTTTTCCGCTTTTTCCCTTCAATAACGACAGGTGCACTTTTTGCCTCTTTAGGACGGCGGCCTTTCATGCCGACAATTTCAAAGTCGACGATCCGCTCATCTTTGTTCACGTTAATGACACGCACGGTAATCTCATCGCCGATGCGGTACACTTTTCCGGTTCGCTCACCGATCATGGCGTAATGCCGTTCATCATAGCGATAATAGTCGTCCGTTAAGTAGCTGACATGAACAAGCCCTTCGATCGTGTTCGGGAGTTCGACAAAAAGGCCGAAGTTCGTAACCGAGCTAATAATTCCGTCAAACTCCATGCCGATTTTATCTTCCATAAACTCTGTTTTCTTCAAATCATCCGTTTCCCGCTCGGCTTCCACAGCGCGGCGCTCCATATCGGATGCGTGTTCAGCGATGTCTGGAAGCTTTTCGGCCCATTTTCGTTGGGTTTGTTCATCCATTTGCCCATTAATTAAGTACGTGCGAATGAGACGGTGCACAATTAAGTCTGGATAACGGCGGATCGGAGATGTAAAATGCGTATAAAAATCGGTCGATAATCCGTAGTGACCGAGACTTTCCGCGTCATAGCGCGCCTGCTTCATCGAGCGAAGCATCACCGTCGATATGACCATTTCTTCCGGCTCGCCGCGAACCGCTTCTAAAATTTCCTGGAGCGCGCGCGGATGAATTTGGTTTCCTGTCCCTTTGACGACGTAGCCAAAGTTTGTAATAAATTCGAGAAAACGCTGCAGCTTTTCTGGTTTTGGATCTTCGTGAACACGATAAATAAACGGAACGTTTAACCAATGAAAATGTTCAGCGACCGTTTCGTTCGCCACCAGCATAAATTCTTCAATAAGCCGCTCCGCCACCGATCGTTCACGAAGCACGACATCATAAGGTTTTCCATTCTCATCCACAAGCACTTTTGCTTCTTTAAAGTCGAAATCAATTGCACCGCGCTTCATCCGTTTATTGCGCAAAATTTCCGCAAGCTCTGCCATCAATTCAAACATTGGCACAAGCGGTTCGTATTTTTTTCTTAGTTCCTCGTCTTTATCAACGAGAATTTTGTTCACATCCGAATACGTCATCCGCTCTGTCGTACGAATGACGCTTTGAAAAATTTCATGGCTGACGACTTCGCCGCGTTCGTTAATTTCCATTTCACATGAAAGTGTTAAGCGGTCGACTTTCGGATTTAAGGAACAAATGCCGTTCGATAAACGATGCGGAATCATCGGAATGACGCGATCCACCAAATAAACGCTTGTCCCTCGTTCGTATGCTTCGCGGTCAATTGGCGAGCCTTCTTCCACATAGTAGCTGACATCGGCAATGTGGACGCCAAGCTTGTAATTCCCGTTCTCAAGCTTGGTGACCGTTACAGCGTCGTCTAAGTCTTTCGCGTCTTCTCCGTCGATCGTGACAATCATTTGATCGCGCAAATCGCGGCGGCCTTGCAAATCTTTTTCCGAAATCGTATCGGAAATGCTATTGGCGTGTTCGATGACTTCATCTGGAAATTGCAAAGGAAGGCCGTGTTTATGAATAATCGCTAAAATATCAACACCTGGGTCGTTTTTATGTCCGAGAATTTTAATAACTTCTCCTTCGGCGCTCATTCGTCCTTGCGGGTACGATGTCAACCGCACAACCACTTTATGTCCTTCCACAGCGCCGTTAGCGGCATGTTTCGGAATAAAAATGTCATTGACAATTTTTTTATCATCCGGAATGACAAATCCGAAATACTTGCTTTCCGTATAAGTTCCGACCACTTCGGTGACACCGCGTTCTAAAA
The DNA here is from genome assembly GCF_003688615.2 of Parageobacillus toebii NBRC 107807. Taxonomy (GTDB): domain Bacteria; phylum Bacillota; class Bacilli; order Bacillales; family Anoxybacillaceae; genus Parageobacillus_B; species Parageobacillus_B toebii. The sequence continues at coordinate 514,066 of NZ_CP049703.1, forward strand.
TCCGTACAACCGTTCCTTCCCTGCGGGCGCCTGACGATTCGGAATGCACACGCACTAATACGGTATCGCCATGCATCGCGTTTTTCATCTCGGAAGGCGGGATGAAAATATCGTCGAGCGACGGATCTTCCGGCACAACGAAAGCAAACCCTTTTGCGTGTCCGGACACTTTTCCGCGCACTAAGTTCATTTTTTCCGGCACACCGTAGCGATTGCTTCTCGTACGCACAACAAGCCCTTGTTCTTCCATAGCGACAAGCGCCTTTACAAATTCCTTAAACTCGGCCGCATCGGTAATACCGAACGCTTCTTCCAACTCTTGAACAGTAAGAGGCTTGTACGCCTCGTCTCGCATAAACGTTAAAATTCGATCGACTAATGATTGATCCATCATTTTCCCTCCTTTCAATATGATTACCAATCTAACGACTCTAAAAACTCAAAAATATCTTCATGCAGCTGTTCTTTTTCTTTATCTAGCGTAATGACATGGCCCGATTCTTCATACCATTTGATTTTTTTCACTGGTGATTCAATACCGTTATAAATAATATTGGCACTATCAGGGTTAATCATTTCATCGTGGCGCGCTTGCACGACAAATGTCGGCGCATAAATTAAATCGATATGGTTGCGTACATCCGCAATCAGCTCTTGCAGCGCCTTTAACGTTTTCATCGGCGTCTTTTTAAACTCTTCCATTTCTTTTTCAATTTGTTCTGGTGTTTTTCCTTCCCGTTTTTTATATTCGCGCGCATACTTTAGCACACCTTGATACATGGTTTCTTCGCTTTTAATATACATCGGCGCGCACATTGGAATAATTCCTACTACAGGTACAGTGTAGCCTAATTTAAGGGAAAATACGCCGCCAAGCGATAATCCAGCGACTGCGATTTTTTCGTATCCTTTATTTTTTAAAAAATTCATAAGCGTTCATGACATCTTGCCACCAGTCATCCGGTCCGGTATGTACAAGCTCTTCTGGCGGCACCCCATGGCCTTTATAAATTGGCGCATGACATGTGTATCCCTTTGATTCCAAAAAGCGGCCCAACATTCTGACATCTGACGAGTTTCCAGTAAAACCATGGAGCAATAAAACCGCACGTTCTCCTGCTTCAAAGAAAAATGGCTTTGGTGGGACGATCTTCATGATGCACAACTCCTTTCTTTTTATGAAAAACAGAAAAGGCAGCCCGAGTAAATGGTTGGACCGCCCCCATTGTTTTCATCATTAAAGTTGCATATACGTCACCGCAATCGATAATACAAAAAACAACACTGCCAGCACAACCGTAATGCGCTGCAATACCGCGTCCAATCCGCGCGCTTTTTGCTTTCCAAACAGCTGCTCCGCACCGCCTGTAATCGCGCCGGAAAGTCCTGCGCTTCTTCCCGATTGCAACAAAACGATCACGATAAGTCCAATCGAAACAATGACTAACAATGTGACAAGCAATGTATGCATGTCCACTCCTCCTTAAAAAACGCACATTGCAATATTTAAAATATATCATAAATTTTTTATTACTACAATAGTGAGTATGGAAATATACAATAAATCAAGAAGTCGCTTTAACGAGTTAATTTCTCATCTGCAGTTATCTTCCTGGTTGTAGGAATGTTACTTTTAAGTGGAGTAGAAAAAATGTTTCGTTTGGATAAAATAACGTACATGCTGTGTTATTAGTTTCATTATTGCTCACAAATAAAATATTGGCATAGACCAAAAGAAGAGAAAAGACATGTATTATAAGCATAAAATCGATTCTTACGTCTATTTGTCAAAACATCGAACTATGGTTGATTTTCTTATATCATTGCTCTTTACTATTTGAACAAAAATACTAGCGTTGCATCATTATTTATTATGCAGCGCTAGTGATTTATTACGCAATTTATTCAATTGATGACCAAAAAGTCATAAAAACCATTTTGGTTGTATGCCCTCTCCTTCTATGCAGGAGATACAACCCGTAATTTATCTAAAAGCCGTTAGAAAACCAACTTAAAATTACATCTCTATCCCTTTCCTTACTACCTGAACTAATTCTTTCATTTTTAATTTACCCCTATAGTTCGTAACGCTATTAACGTAAATGATGCTGACCAGACGATTCATGAAAAAAATGCTACATACAAGCAATAGTAATGTTAGACCGATTTCCCCATAACCAGCCTCTCCAACCATAATTCTTGAAAATGTTACAATCGGTGAAAAAACGGGTATATAGGAGCTAATCACTACGATATCGCTTGATGGATTAAATAAAGATTTCATTCCAATAAATAAAGCGCACATCACAAGAATAATAATTGGTAATAAACCTGAACTTAAATCTTCTGTACGACTCACGGTAGCACCTACTGCCGCATATAGCAGCGCATAAAGCAAAAAACCTAAAATGAAATAAATCAAAAATGATACAATAACAAATAGTGAAAGATTTTGCAAATTAATATTTAGACCAAATATAGAAAGACCGTCCGAGTCGAACCATCCTAACAAATAACTTGTACCGAATGCCAGCATAATAATAAAAAACTGAGTCAACCCTGCGAATAAAATCGCAAGAATCTTTGCGTACATCATATAAATTGGTTTTACTTTTGAAATAATTACCTCTATTACACGGGATGATTTTTCCGAAGCAATGGAGCTTGCTATCATTTGCCCAAAGGTTGCTATAAAAATATACATTAAAAAAACAAAACTATACACAATACCAAATGTTTCTCTCGTATCTTTTATAGCCTCTTTCTTTATTTTGACGTGTGTTAACAACTTGTTTACTATTTCTGGATCAGCCTTGCTTTCATCAATCACTTTCATTATATATGCTTGTTGAATTCTTTGAGAAACTGCAGCTATAAATTCAGAATCTTCATATGATTTATAAATATAGGTAATAGAAGGAGGAGTTTGCTTCTCTAAGAGGATAATTCCATCTAATTTACCGCTTTTCACATCTTTTTTTAATTTCGATAAAGAGTCTTCTCTTTCAAAATGCAGGTTGACTGACTTTAAGCCCTCATTTAGAGATTCAAGGTCCACTGAATACGGTACTTGTGAAGAAATAAAAGCAATATTTTTATCATCTTCCTTGTCTTTTGCAAATCGGTCAATACCAAATATCCCCATAATAATAAAGTAAATCACAATTGAAGAAATAACAGTGGATTTAGCAAATAACGTTTGAGTCAAATAAAATTTAAATACCGCTAAAAACTTATTCATTTTTTATTTCACCTTCTCAATAAATATTTCGTTTAAAGATGGCTCCGCTACTTGAAAATTTCGAATAGGTATGCTATTTTGCTTAAATAGATTAATCAGTTGAATTGATTCATCATAATTTTTAACCTTTATGATAATTTCTGCAGCATCTTTTTTATAAGGCAATCCTAGCTTTTTAATAAATTGTTCTGTTTCCGGCGAAGCTGTTAAAGTAAAATTTCGATAGCTATAATTTTGTTTAATTTCATCTAATTTCCCTGAAAGGACAACTCGACCTTTTTTCAATATACAAATTTTTTTACAGAATTTTTCAATTTGCTCCATTCGGTGGCTTGATAATATTACCGTTTTTCCTAATTTAATCTGTTCTTCGATAATGGAAGAAAGCAAACTTGCATTAATTGGATCCAATCCACTAAATGGCTCATCTAAAATGACAATCTCAGGATTATGCAATAAAGTACCAATTAGCTGTATTTTTTGTTGATTTCCTTTTGATAATTCATTAGCACGCATAGATTTATAATTAGACATCCCGAGTTTTTCCATCCAATAATTAATGGATTGATCAACCGATTTTTTGCTCATTCCTTCTAATCGGCCAAAAAATCGAAGCTGATCTATAATTTTACTTTTAGGATATAACCCTCTTTCCTCCGGCAAATATCCAATAGAAACGCTTGATCTATCCAGTTTTTTCCCATCCCACATAATAACTCCTTTATCCGGCTTTAATAATCCTAAAAGCATTTTGATAGTGGTTGTCTTGCCTGCCCCATTTTGACCTAATAATCCAAGGACCTCTCCTCTTTTTAAAACGAAACTGAGATTATTCACCGCTATTACATTCCCAAAAAACTTATGCAAACCATAAACCTCTAAAGTCAATTTTCCCCGCTCCCTTAATGTATTTTTATCAACCCATGATTAGATGTTCTTATATTCGAAAAATGGTTCCCCCATGATCTTATATACGTCTCTTTAAATAGGAATACACCGCACCAAATATTCCTAAAGAGACAAAGAAATACAGCAAGATATCAACCAATTGTTCTGGAGTGATGTATCCAATCAAATTTAAAATCAGCAAGATAACAACACCTAAATAAAATAGATGAAATAAAAAACGAGTTGTCTGATATTGAATCACCACTCCTCTTTCGTCCTTTCCCTCTAAACTGCTCTGAAATTTCAATACATACATCTGACCTACCATTCCTAAAAGCAACAGCAAGCACTTCAAGAACAGCATAATTATTCCTCCTTAAACTCAAAAATTTCAGTTAACGGTTTACCAAAGGCACGAGCAATTCGAAAAGCAAGGATTAGCGATGGATTGTACTTATTCTTTTCTAAGGCAGCAATCGTTTGACGACTAACACCCACTCTCTCCGCTAAATCCTGCTGAGTCCATCCCTTTTCAGCTCGAAAAACCACAATTCGATTGCTTAACAAAATATCACCTCCAAATACATTATAGTATTTTAATTCCAAAATGTAAAATATTTTTTACAAAATGTACAAAAAATATTACAAATAAAACAGCACAGAAATTCTGTGCTGTTTTATTTGCTTTCAATTGGTTTTTCTAAAGTTAATACAGATGGAACTTGCTGAGGATGGGACAATCGTAGCAGCTGATATCCTATGCCAGAAATCCCCAAAAACAAACCAGGTATTTCTATTTGGCGAGGAACACCTGTATTATATTTTCCATTTTGCTTTCTCTCTTGGATTACATTCATTCCAATTGCTTCAGCCATACGAACCCATTCTGTTCTCCCAAGTATCGATCCTGCCATATAAAACAGTTCCGCATTTCCTAAATCACCGTGACAAAGGCAATGGCTTCTCCCCATTCCAGACCTGAGAGTAGTAGATACAGCAGTTTCGATTTCTTGCAATAGTAACTGATCATTTAGATATGCTAAATATAAAACGCGACTTAACCCAATTCCAGCTGCACCGTGACACCATGCAGCAACAAAATCACTGCCTTTATGCTCTGAACATCTTAAATCCAACCAATTATTTTCATTTGGATCATACAGCGAACGATCATATCGAATAGCTTCTAATGCTGTCTCATAATAATCTTGTTTGGATGTTAACTTGTGTAAACGCAATAATGCCCAAGCAATACCACTAGTTCCGTGTGAAAAACCTCCCATCAAATTTTGACTGACCTGATCTCGCCATCCCACCCCTTTATCTGTCGTCACTTTGTTTTTAAGTAAATGATCACCGTACATTTGAGCAATATGAAGAGCATATTCATTTTCAAATTGTTCAGAAATATTTAAAAGAACATGGATGATACCAGCGCTGCCTCCAAGGAGATCATAAAAATTATCACTACTTACATTCCTTTCAATATTAGTTAAAACTCTATTTAAATATGAATCCCATGTTTTCTGTTTTCCATACAATGCAATAAAATGAGCTAGTGTATATAATGTTGATGCTTGTCCATAAAATGCGCTACAGAAACTTTTTGAATGAATAGGACTGTGTATAATCGTTTCAACAGCCTGTAGTGCTAATTTAGTAAAATCTTTTTCATTTGTAACCTTACCTAAATAAGCTAAGAATAATGCAATTCCACTTAAGCCATTGTACAGACTTTGATCTAAAGAAGAAACCTGCCATTGACCATAGTAATTTGTAACAAGTCCGATCCAAGCAGCATCGTTTCTGTTGCCAATGATAGCTTGTTCTGCAAGTCGGTAACCGATTTTTTTTGCCCCTTCCACAAATAAATTAGTATCGATATTGTTTAAGTCTTCTGGAGAAAAATGATATTGTTTAATGCTAATTTTTTCTTTACAATTGCTCGCAATTGATGCTTCAATCCATCGGGCCTGTTGTTCAATATTTTCCATGGTTAAACCCGCAATACGCTCTACCGATATATCATAACTGGCTTTTTTAAAGAAATTAGGTATTATTTCTCCTGAGCTAGTAATGAGATCCCTACTTCCTGGTTTGGTTGTAAAAATTGGGATGTCTCCATTAAGCAAATCCCTTTTTTCAAACGGAATTTGACGTGTATCTAAAACTGTGAACCACAGACGGTCTAAGAGCTTATCACGTTCTATCCAATCTCTCATATAATCTGGATGTTGAGATTCCAAAATGAAGTTTCCATAATACTGTGTAGGACGTATTATAATGCGAATTTCCACATCTTTAAACTTTGAAAGTGGTCCTGTTTCGCTAATTAGCTCTTCTTTATTATTTAAAATAATCCGCCCAGCATTTTTAAATCCTTCAATAATAAAGTCAATATAGTCTGCCGCTTCTACTATTTTTCCATTTAATTTCGGAGCATTATAATAATTTGCTTTCAAGGTTGCTTTTTTACGAACAAAACGCATTTCGTCAGTCCCTTCATTTTCTACCTGCAATATAGGTATAGGGAGCTCTTGTGCCTTTGTGCTAATACCACTTATATCTACTCCACGACCGTCTGCACTTCTGTAAAACAAATGCGGTAGTAATCCCGTGCCTAAAACTGAATTTACTACCATTAATTTTGCTTTTACCTCAGCAGTTTCCTCAATTTTCATCTCAGGAACATGATGAAATATAGTTTCCAAGTCTATTAATTTTGGGAATTCTCCATTTATTGTATTGGATACATCGAGTGTTGGTACATCTACAAACGATTCCATTCCAACAATGACCCATCTCCGATGATGTATAAAAAACGTACAGACTCGTTTCCTTGTCTGAGAAGGAAAAGTGTTGACACCTTCCTTCTCGAACAAGTTCAGCAAGCGAAGCGCGGTAGAAAAAATCTCTATTTTCTTGACATAATACCATACGCTTTTCAGATAGACTGATAAACGAAAGGAAAAGAATGGTTTAGTTCGCTCTCTCCCATACGGCTCTTTCATTACCGATAGGGTCGATTTCCACGCAGCTTGACGCGCCAAAAATCATTGCCTCTCCCTTGTCAAAGTCATAAAACCGTCCATTCTTCCAGCAGCTGATCATGATTAGGATTTCCATTGCACGCAAACGAAATCCATGCATCATGCATTTGTTTGCTAATTTGTTTTCGCTCCGGCAAATTTCCGGTAAAACTCGTCACCCCTGGCTGATGAAGATTACCGAATACAAACGGTAGCTTAAGCGCATGGCACGCTTTCAATCTGCCGCCCATGATTGGCTTTTTATCGTTAAAACGATACATTCTTTTATTTTTATAGAATAGGAAATAAAAAGAACCTAACCGAACGATTCGGTTAGGTTCCCTTGCTTAATCATTATTTTTTCAAGTTATAGAACGATTTAATGCCGTTGTAAATCGCTGTGTCGCCAAGCTGATCTTCGATGCGAAGCAATTGGTTGTATTTCGCGACGCGGTCGGTGCGGGAAGGTGCCCCTGTTTTAATTTGACCGGCGTTTGTCGCTACCGCGATGTCAGCGATCGTGCTGTCTTCCGTTTCACCGGAACGGTGGGAAACAACGGCAGTATATCCAGCGCGTTTTGCCATTTCAATCGCATCGAACGTTTCGGTTAATGTACCGATTTGGTTGACTTTAATCAGAATCGAGTTGCCGACGCCTTTTTCGATTCCTTCCGCTAGTTTTTTCGTATTCGTTACAAACAAGTCGTCACCGACAAGCTGTACTTTTTTGCCAAGGCGCTCTGTTAATAGTTTGTGGCCTTCCCAGTCGTTTTCATCTAAACCGTCTTCGATCGAAATGATTGGGTATTTCGAAACGAGTTCTTCATACCATGCGACCATTTCTTCGGACGTTTTTACAACGCCTTCGCCTTCAAGATGGTATTTGCCGTCTTCTTTGTTGTAAAGCTCGGAAGAAGCAACGTCCATCGCAAGCATAACTTCTTCGCCTGGTTTGTAGCCGGCTTTTTCAATCGCTTCAATGATCGTTTGCAGCGCTTCTTCGTTCGATTTTAAGTTTGGCGCGAATCCGCCTTCGTCACCTACCGCAGTGTTGTAGCCTTTTGCTTTTAATACCGCTTTTAAGCTATGGAAAATTTCTGCGCCCATGCGAAGCGCTTCACGGAAGCTTTTCGCGCCGACAGGCATAATCATAAATTCTTGGATGTCTACATTGTTATCCGCATGCGCGCCGCCGTTTAAAATGTTCATCATCGGTACTGGCAATGTTTTCGCGTTAAATCCGCCAAGATATTGGTATAATGGCATATCTAATTCATCTGCTGCTGCGCGCGCTACTGCTAAAGATACGCCTAAAATCGCGTTTGCCCCTAATTTACCTTTATTTTCCGTGCCGTCTAGTTCAATTAACGTTTTGTCAATGCCAACTTGGTCTGTCACTTCAAAACCGATAATCGCTGGTGCGATAATTTCATTGACGTTTTCCACCGCTTTTAATACGCCTTTTCCAAGATAACGGCTTTTATCGCCGTCACGCAATTCCACTGCTTCGTATTCTCCCGTTGATGCACCGCTTGGTACTAATGCGCGGCCAAAACCGCCATCTTCCGTATATACTTCGACTTCTACCGTTGGATTGCCGCGAGAGTCTAATACTTCACGTGCGTATACATCTACAATTGCAGACATGTTCACACTCTCCTTTTAATTATTTTTTTATTAATGTTTTTCCCGTCATTTCTTTCGGCTGTGGCAAGCCAAGCAAATCAAGCATCGTTGGCGCTAAATCGCCTAAAATGCCGTCCTTGCGAAGTTCGATTCCTTTTTTCGTTACGATCACAGGAACCGGGTTTGTCGTATGTGCGGTTTGCGGTTTGCCATCCGGCGTCAATACTTCATCCGCGTTTCCGTGGTCTGCCGTAATAATGGCGATGCCGCCTTTTGCAAGAATCGCATCCACAACTTTGCCAAGGCACTCATCCACCGCTTCGATCGCTTTAATCGTCGGTTCTAATTTTCCTGAGTGGCCGACCATGTCCGGGTTCGCATAGTTTAAAATGATCGCGTCGTATTTATCTGCTTCAATTTCTTTTAGGAGCGCATCCGTCACTTCGTAAGCGCTCATTTCTGGTTTTAAGTCATATGTGGCGACTTTTGGCGAGTTGATTAAAATGCGGTCTTCGCCTGGAAACTTCTCTTCCCGTCCGCCGTTCATAAAGAACGTAACGTGCGGATATTTTTCCGTTTCCGCGATGCGAAGCTGGCGCAATCCATGTTGTGATAGGACTTCACCGAGCGTATTATCCAGATTTGTCGGTTTAAACGCGACATAACCTTTTACGGTTTCACTAAAGTGTGTTAGGCATACAAAGAACAAGTTTTTCGGATGTTTCGGACCACGGTCGAACTCGCGGAAGTCTTCGTTCGTAAACGTGTTCGAAATTTGAATCGCCCGATCTGGCCGGAAGTTGTAGAAAATGATCGCGTCTTCATCTTTAATCGTCGCCACAGGCGAGCCGTCTTCACGCACGATGACCGATGGAAGCACAAACTCGTCGTAAATGCCATGTTGATAAGAATCTTCAATGCACTCAAGCGGATCGCGATAGGTTGGTCCTTCTCCATACACCATCGCGCGATATGCTTTTTCGACGCGCTCCCACCGCTTATCGCGGTCCATCGAGTAATAACGGCCGGATAAGGTTGCGATTTCCCCGACGCCATACTCTTTTATTTTTTCTTGTAATTCTTTAATATATTTCGGCGCCGTTTGCGGTCCGACATCGCGGCCATCTAAAAAGCCGTGGATGTAGACGTTTTTTACGCCTTCATTAGCGGCTAATCTTAATAGCGCATATAGATGGTTAATATGGCTATGAACGCCGCCGTCAGAGAGAAGACCGAAAATGTGCAAATTCGTTCCTTTTTCTTTGACATGATTCATCGCCGCTAAAAACGTTTCGTTGCGGTCAAACTCTCCCTCGCGAATCGCAATGTTTACGCGCGTTAAGCTTTGGTATACAATGCGGCCGGCGCCGATATTTAAGTGGCCGACTTCCGAGTTTCCCATTTGTCCTTCTGGAAGCCCGACCGCCTCGCCGCACGCAGTTAATGTAGCGTGCGGATATTCATTCCAATAACGGTCAAAGTTCGGCTTTTTTGCTTGCGCGATCGCATTGCCATATGTTTCTTCGCGAAGCGCAAATCCGTCTAAAATAATTAACGCCACTGGTTTTTTACTCATGTTGTCCAGCCTCCACTAGTTGTAAAAATGATTTCGGATCGAGGCTTGCACCGCCGACAAGGGCGCCATCAATATGTTCTTGCGCTAAAAATTCGCGAATGTTTTCCGGTTTTACGCTGCCGCCATACTGAATGCGTACAGCTTCGGCCACTTCCGGCGAAAAGATTTTTGCAATGATTGAGCGGATATGGCCGCACACTTCATTGGCATCTTCAGCGGTCGATGATTTGCCAGTGCCAATTGCCCAAACTGGTTCATAGGCGATGACCACTTGTTTTGCTTGTTCCGCGGTTAAACCGGCAAGCGCTTTTTCTACTTGCGCGCCAACAATGTCATTCGTTTTGCCGCTTTCCCGCTGTTCTAACGTTTCACCGCAGCAAACAATTGGAATAAGCCCGTGTTTAAAAGCAGCAAGCACTTTTTTATTCACCGTTTCATCCGTTTCCGCAAACATTTCGCGGCGTTCGGAATGACCGATAATCACGTAAGTAACACCAATATCTTTCAACGCAACTGGGCTAATTTCGCCAGTAAACGCTCCTTTGTCTTCAAAATGCATATTTTGCGCGCCAATTTTTAAATCAGATCCTTGCGCACTTTGCACAAGCCGCTCTAAAAATAGGAAAGGTGCGCAAATGACGGAATCGACTTGTTCGGCAGGCGGGACAAGCCGTTTTACTTCTTCAACGAAGTTTACCGCTTCCGTCAATGTTTTATGCATTTTCCAGTTTCCTGCGATAATTCGTTTTCTCATGATTGATCCCTTCCTTTCTACGAACGGAGTTGGCGCGTTATTTATCGTTTAACGCCACCACTCCAGGAAGTTGTTTTCCTTCCATAAATTCAAGCGATGCACCGCCACCGGTGGAGATGTGATCCATTTTTTCCGCTAAGCCGAATTTTTCTACTGCCGCTGCCGAATCGCCGCCGCCGATGACCGAATATGTATCGACAGCATCCGCTAACGCTTGGGCAACCGCTTTTGTTCCTTCGGCAAAAGCATCCATTTCAAATACTCCCATTGGACCGTTCCAAACAACAAGCTTGGATTTCATAATAACATCGCGATAAAGCTCACGCGTTTTCGGCCCAATATCGAGCGCTTCCCAATCGCTTGGAATCTCATCAATTGCAACGACTTTCGTATTGGCATCGTTCGCGAACCGATCGGCTACGACGACGTCAACCGGCATATAGAAATTAACTCCTTTTTCTTTCGCTTTTTCCATAAATGATTTTGCCAGTTCAATCTTATCTTCTTCTAGCAATGATTTGCCAATTTCATGGCCAAGCGCTTTAACAAACGTATACGCAAGCCCTCCACCGATAATAAGGTTGTCCACTTTATTTAGTAAGTTTTCAATGACGCCGATTTTGTCTTTTACTTTTGCGCCGCCAATGATCGCCGTAAATGGACGGTCTGGGTTAGAAAGAGCTTTTCCAAGCACTTCAATTTCTTTTTCCATTAAAAATCCAGCAACGGCTGGCAAATAGTGTGCAATTCCTTCTGTAGAAGCATGAGCCCGATGGGCAGCACCAAACGCATCGTTCACATAAATATCGGCCAATTCAGCAAATGCTTTCGCAAGCTCTGGATCGTTTTTCTCTTCACCTGGGTAAAAACGAACGTTTTCTAGAAGCAATACATCGCCTTCATTCATTTTCGAAATTGCTTCTTTTACTGCATCGCCGTATGCCTCATCAGTTTTTGTCACATGTTTTCCAAGCAGTTCACTTAAACGCCGTGCAACCGCATTTAAGCGTAATTCTTCGACGACTTTTCCTTTTGGCCGGCCAAGATGGCTCGCTAGGATCACTTTTGCACCTTGTTCCATTAAATAACGAATCGTTGGAAGTGCTGCGCGAATGCGTGTGTCGTCTGTAATCGCACCATTTTCCATCGGCACATTAAAGTCGACACGGCAAAACACTCGTTTTCCTTTCACATCTACGTCCCGAACCGTTTTTTTGTTCATGGCGCTATGCCCCCTTTTTGATGATATCGTTCCCACAAACGAAGAGGAGTGGGGATCATTTCCCCGCTCCCCTCCACCATCCTATTATAGACTTGACTGGGTGCTAAAAACAACGCCTATCCTTATAGTCCTTTGGATGCAATATATGCTGCAAGGTCGACAACACGATGAGAGTAGCCTGTTTCATTATCGTACCAAGAAACGACTTTTACCATTTTTCCTTCCAGGACCATTGTGGAAAGCGCATCGATGGTCGAAGATGCCGTGCTGCCATTATAGTCGCGAGATACAAGCGGCTCTTCACTGTAAGCTAAAATGCCTTTTAATTCGCCTTCCGCCGCTTCTTTCAATGCTGCGTTGACTTCTTCTACTGTTACTTCTTTTTCAAGCTCCGCAACAAGGTCGACAACAGACACGTTTGGTGTTGGTACACGCATTGCCATACCGTTTAGTTTGCCTTTTAGTTCAGGAAGTACAAGGGCAACTGCTTTTGCCGCACCTGTTGTTGTCGGAATAATCGATTCTGCTGCAGCACGCGCACGGCGCAAATCTTTATGAGGCAAGTCTAAAATTTGTTGGTCGTTCGTATAAGCGTGAACTGTTGTCATCATTCCGCGAACAATACCGAATTTTTCATGAAGCACTTTTGCAAATGGCGCTAAGCAGTTCGTTGTACAAGAAGCGTTGGAAATAATGTGATGGTTCGCAGGATCGTATTTGTCTTGGTTTACACCCATCACGATCGTAATATCTTCGTCTTTCGCCGGTGCGGAAATGATTACTTTTTTCGCGCCAGCCTCTAAATGTTTTGCCGCGTCTTCACGTTTCGTGAAGCGACCTGTCGATTCAACGACAATGTCCACACCTAATTCGTTCCATGCTAGTTTAGCTGGGTCGCGCTCCGCTTTTACAACGATTTCTTTTCCGTTTACAACGATATTATTGCCATTCACTGATACTTCCGCGTCTAATTTTCCGTGAACAGAATCATATTTCAAAAGATGAGCTAATGTGTTTGCATCCGTTAAGTCATTTACCGCCACTACTTCAATATTCGGATTTTTTAATGCCGCACGAAAAACATTGCGACCAATACGGCCAAAACCGTTAATACCAATTTTTACTGCCATGGATAGTTCCTCCTTTAAAAAATGGTTGCATATATTTAAGGGATGTTACTCCCCTAGTAACGCTCTTGCTGCACCTTCATCGGTAATAAGAATGGAATGAGGCGCTCGTTTCATATACGCCTGAATAGCTTTTGCTTTCGAAGACCCTCCAGCCACCGCAATGACATGTTCGACACGCGGAAGGTCTTCCAACTGAATGCCAACCGTTTTCACTTTATGCACAACTTCTCCTGCTTCATTAAAGTAATAGCCAAACGCTTCGGCAACCGCATGTCGTTCTTTAATTTTCTCCATATCCTCTTTTGAGGTTTTCCGGCGTTCCGCCATTGTGATAGCATCTCCGATTCCATGCACGACCATGCGGCATGATTTAATAAGTTCCAGCACTTCTTTCACAGTCGGTTCTTCAATTAAAGATTCATACGCCTCACGACTTAGGTGGTCAGGAACATGAAGAAGCCGATAGTTTCCTAACGCTTTTTCCGCCATCTTTGCACAAATGGTGTTCGCTTGGTTTTTCACATCTTCACCTAAGCCGCCCCGTGCCGGAACAAATAAAATACGGTTTTGTTTTGGATCGGGAGTCATCATCTCGGCAACAGCGGCAAGTGTTGTGCCTCCTGTCACTGCCACGATGTCGCCGTTTGTCAATCTTTCTTTCATGCAGGTCACACAAGCTCTTCCCATTTCTTTTTTTACCCAAGGAGAAAGGTCACTATCTCCAGCAACAACGATAACCCCTTCAATATGAAGTTTCTCCATTAATTTTGTTTCTAAATCTTTTAGGCCTAATAATTCTCTCATAACATCCTCGAGCGCATGCAACAATTCCTTGCCTTCTTGGGTCAAACTCATGCCGGCGGAACTGATGGTTAGCAAATTTTGCTCTTTCAAAAACTGCACTTCCGAACGAAGCACACGCTCAGTTATTCCTAAACTGCCCGACAGTACTCTCCTCCCGATTGGCTGCATCAGCGAAATGTAGTGCAAAATACGATATCGTTTTTGCATAACTTCAAGAAGGTCGGGCAATAATTTTTTTTGCGCTTCAATTAATGATTGCATTGGTCCCCTTCTCCTTGCAAAATATATGGACATTAATTGTCCCGCTATGACTTATTGTGTCCCACTTGTGTGAAAAAAATTCCCCCTGCCACAATTTCATTGTAACAGGAGGAATCATAATGTTCAACCACTTTGCGCCTCGAGTAAACGTTTTCTTATGACATCTTTTTGAACCATCCCAAAATCTACTTCTTCCCCATCGATTTCGACAACCGGAATCATCAATTGATATTTTTCCAGCAATGCATCATCTTGATAAATATCAATTTCATTGATGTGAAAGGAGAATTCCCGTTGCAGTTCTTGCAACACTTGTTTTGCTTTATCACATAACGGACAGTTTGTTTTCGAGTATAAGTTGATCACCACTTGCTGTCACTTCCCTACATACTGTTTTCGTTTTGCAGATGATGGAATATGCAGTTGTTCGCGATATTTTGCGACCGTTCTGCGCGAGATCACCACACCGTATTGCTCATGTAATAAATCGGCGAGCTTTTGGTCAGAAAGCGGCTGCTGCTTATTTTCCTGTTCAATTAACTGCTTGATAAACATTTTTACTTTTACAGAAGAGGCAGCATCTTCATCCATGTAAACAGAAGAAACAGCGCTTGAAAAAAAGCGGCGAAGTTCCACTGTGCCAAACGGCGCTTGAACATATTTGTTTTTTACCGCGCGGCTGACAGTAGATTCGTGAATGCCAAGCTCTTCCGCAACTTCGCGCATTGTAAGGGGCTTTAAGGCTGCAAAACCAGTTTCAAAACATTGTTTTTGTTTATCGACAATGACATGCGTAATGTTCAGCAATGTTTGTTTGCGCTGTTCCAGACTTTTTGCTAACCATAAAAACTGGCGATATTTATCTTTTACAAACGCATGAACCTGCCCGTCTTGACAGCTGGAAATCTTTTGCTCGTATCCCCGATTCCAGATGAGTTCCGGATGCACATCTTCATTGTAAAAAATGCGCCAATCACCTTCTTCGCTGCGTTGGACAATTATATCGGGAACAATAAAATGCGGTCTCTCTTTTGTATAATGGATGCCAGGACGCGGTTCAAGCGTGCGAATTAAATCCCATACACGCTGCAATGAAGCGATATCCACGCCAAGTTGTTTCGCCAACGTTTTCCAAGCTTTTTCGACAAATAACGAAAAATGGTGCTGTATAATCTGTTCCGCGAATTCATCGCGATATGGTAAGCGCTTTAACTGTAAATATAAACATTCTTGCAAGTTGCGGGCGCCAACGCCAGCCGGCTCTAATGACTGAATGATCTGAAGCGCTTTTTCTGCTTCCTGTTTGGAAATAGCAAATCGTTCTGCAATTTCTTCGATATTTACCCGCAAATACCCATCTTCATCAAGGCAAGCAATCATATAATGCACGATGCGTTCTTCGTGTTCCGGAAGCGAAAGAGCTGGAAGCTGTGCAGTTAAATATGATGAAAGCGTTTCCGAATAAGTGCTCATATTTTCAATCCATTGCTGTTTTTCCTTATCCGATAAGTTGCGGAAGTTTCGCTTTAACCGGTAGTCGCGAATTTCGAGAAAAGGATTTTCCAACGACTGCTCATATAAAAAGGACTGTAATTCCACAGCAGAATATTGCAATAGTTCAATTGCTTGAGTCAATTCCTTTGTAAGCGATAGCTTAAGTCGCTGCTCCTGCAATAATTCGGCCCTCATTGTCAAGCCCCCTTTTTTTTATTGTACAATACTGTCGCCCCGGCGGTATATAAAAAAATAATTGTTAAACCTATTGTTTATAAAACCATTGGAGGTGACTGAACTTTATCCGTCATTCAAAAAGGCAGATTGGTACGCCAACAGTCGATCATCGAGCCAGACTGTTGATTATATTATATTCAAGGCACAAAAAAACCTGCTGCGTTTCGCAGCAGGTTTTCACTTGATACGCCCTCGGCAGGATTCGAACCCACGCTAAGAGAACCGGAATCTCTCGTGCTATCCACTACACTACGAGGGCATTATATTTAGTTGCTATTATCAGTTGCATATTCAATTATATTGAAAACACCTTTATATTGCAAGAGGGAAAATGTGTTTAAAAAATGAAAAAGAGGTTATGATGAAAAAAGGGATGTCCTACGTTTATAGCGAATAATAATAAAGTAAGGTCAATATTTTTTGTTTGACCTTCATTGACCATTTAGGTATGATAGAGGTACATACGATTAAGCGATTGGTAAAGGAGGAAGCTTCATGAATTTAATTCCTACAGTTATTGAGCAAACAAGCCGCGGAGAACGTGCTTATGACATTTATTCTCGTTTATTAAAAGACCGCATTATTATTCTTGGCAGCCCAATTGATGACCAAGTGGCAAACTCGATCGTTTCCCAATTATTATTTTTAGCGGCCGAGGATCCTGAAAAAGATATTTCGCTTTACATCAATAGCCCAGGTGGTTCGATTACTGCTGGCTTGGCAATTTATGATACGATGCAATTTATTAAGCCAGACGTTTCTACAATTTGTATCGGTATGGCTGCTTCGATGGGTGCGTTCTTGCTTGCCGCAGGAGCAAAAGGAAAACGGTTTGCCTTGCCAAACAGTGAAATTATGATTCACCAACCGCTTGGCGGCGCGCAAGGTCAAGCCACAGAAATTGAAATCGCCGCAAAACGGATTCTCTTCTTGCGCGATAAGTTAAATCGCATTCTTGCTGAAAATACTGGCCAACCAGTCGAAGTGATTGAACGCGATACAGACCGCGATAACTTCATGACGGCGCAAAAAGCACAAGAATACGGCATTATCGACCGTGTATTAACACGCATCGATGAAAAATAAAACATGAAAAAACAGGCTGCTTCGCTTGACATAGAAGCAGCCTATTCTTTATTTTTCTTTTTGTACATAGTTTGCCAATTTTTCAATTGCTTCGTTTTCATCCGGACCATCCGCAATCAACTTAATGACAGAACCGGTGCTGATCGCAAGGCTCATTAGCCCCATAATGCTTTTTGCGTTCACTTTCTTTCCGTCTTTTTCTAGATAAATATCGGAAGAAAAGCGATTCGCTTCCTGAACAAACAACGCTGCCGGGCGTGCTTGTAATCCCGTTTTTAATCGTACTTCTACTTGTTTCTCTACCATTCTCCATCTCCCCTTTTTTATAATGACTTATGAAAATCAACAGGCTTACCTGCCCGCAATCGTTCCGCAATCTCATCAATTTTTCGCAGACGGTGATTAATTCCTGATTTACTAATCTTTCCACCGGATACTAACTCGCCTAATTCTTTTAACGTTACATCTTGGTACATCATCCGCAATTCCGCAATTTCCCGCAATTTATCAGGAAGGGCGCTTAATCCGATGGTTTCGTCAATATAACGAATGTTTTCTACTTGGCGAAGCGCTGCGCCAATCGTTTTATTTAAGTTTGCTGTTTCGCAATTGACAAGACGGTTTACCGAATTTCTCATATCGCGTACAATGCGAATATCTTCAAAGCGCAATAACGCTTGATGTGCGCCAATAATATTTAAAAACTCAGAGATTTTTTCCGCTTCTTTTAAATACGTAATAAACCCTTTTTTTCGTTCCAATGTTTTGGCATTAAGAAAAAAGTGGCTGTTCATTAATTCACATAATGAATTGTTATGTTCTTCATAAAGAGAAAAAATTTCTAAATGGTACGATGACGTTTCCGGATTGTTTACAGATCCTCCGGCAAGAAACGCACCGCGCAAATAAGAACGCTTACAGCACTTTTTTTTCACTAATTCTGGTGAAATCACGCGAATTAGTGAAAAATCCTCCTTCAATATTTTTAAATCCTTTAATAGTTCATGAGCGCCGTCAATAATTCGAACGATGTATACATTATTTTTTTTCAGGCGCATTTTTTTTCGAACTAATAGTTCTACTGTTACCGTATACCCTTTTTTTAAAAGAGTATAAATTCTTCGCGCGATCGCGGCATTTTCCGTTTGCACATCCACAATCATTTGCTGATTGGAAAAAGACAGCAAACCATTCATGCGCAGAAGCGCTGACAATTCTGCTTTTAAACAGCACGGTTTCACTTCCAAATTCGTTAGTTCTTTTTTCGTTTCTGACGCAAACGACATGGTTAGTCACCTCCAACGGTTCATTCATCGTAATCAGGAGGAAGGAGGTGCTGTAATCAGCGAAATAAGTAACGATGCCACTTTTTTCGTATCGTGACGAATGACGTGATCTTCATAGCTGACGATATTATCGCGAATCACTTGAATTCCTAAATCGATGAGCCGGTCGCTATCATCCTTCACCGGTTCCGCCAGCTCTTCTGCATAACGTTTTTGAATTTCTTCCGGAATATGACCATTATTCACAACAACAACATCCAAAAATAAACATCCCATATGGTCATGGAGCGCTTTGACATGGTCGCTTACCGTGTAGTGCAGCGTCTCACCCGCTTGGGTCATCACATTACATATATACACTTTTTTTGCTTTTGCTTGACAAACTTCTTGCCCGATTTTCGGCACAAGTAAATTTGGCAAAATACTCGTATATAAACTTCCCGGACCGATGACGATCAAATCCGCAGAACGAATCGCTTCAATCGTTTCTGGAAGCGGTTCAATATTTTCCGGTGTCAAAAATACTTTTTTAATCCTTTTGCCGGAATAAGGAATTTTCGATTCTCCAGAAACAATGACGCCGTCTTCCATTTCCGCATGAAGAACGACGCTTTTATTCGCCGCTGGCAATACTTGTCCGTGCACTTTCAGCACTTTGCTCATCTCGCGGATGGCTTTGACAAAATCGCCGGTAATGGACGTCAACGCTGCCAAAATTAAATTACCTAACGAATGTCCTGATAGACCGTTGCCGTTTTTAAATCGATGTTGGAACAATTCAACAATAAGCGGCTCGACATCTGACAGCGCTGCCAATACGTTGCGCACATCTCCCGGTGGCGGAATGTCTAGTTCATCGCGCAATCTTCCTGAGCTGCCGCCATCATCAGCGACAGTAACGATTGCCGTAATATCAATGGCATACTGCTTCAAGCCGCGCAACAATACAGGGAGCCCTGTTCCGCCGCCGATAACGACAATCTTAGGCTGATGCTTCACACTCATTTATGCTTTTCCTTTCTCCTCTCCATGTCACGGTGGGACACATGGGTTTTATAATCTTTCGAAAAATAACGGGCAATATATTCGGCAATGGCAACCGACCGGTGCTGACCCCCTGTACAGCCGATGGCGATCACAAGCTGGCTTTTCCCTTCTCGCTTATAATGAGGGAGCATAAAGGCTAATAAATCAATTAGTTTCTCAAGAAATTTCTGCGTTTCACTCCACTTTAACACATAGGAGGAAACTTCTTCATCCAACCCTGTTTTCGGCCGCATATGGTCAATATAATGAGGATTTGGCAAAAAGCGGACATCAAAAACTAAATCAGCGTCAATCGGAATGCCGTATTTAAAGCCAAACGACATCACGTTGACGGTAAACGTCTGTTGCGTGTGAGAAGAAAATTGCTGTAAAATTTTTTCCCTTAACTCCCGTGGCTTTAAATCAGACGTATCATAAATAATTTGCGCCCGCCCTTTTAACTCTTCGAGCAATTTGCGCTCTAAACGGATGCCTTCAAGCGGCAATCCATTTGGGGCAAGCGGGTGTGTGCGTCTCGTTTCTTTATATCGCGCCACAAGCGTCGAATCTTTCGCATCTAAAAATAAAATCTGCGGCGTCACCCATGATTGCTCCGCCAACTCGTCTAGCGCGGTAAACAAACTATCGAAAAAGTCACGGCTTCGCAAATCCATTACTAACGCCACTTTATTCATTTTATTCCCCGACTCTTTCATCAACTCCAAAAATTTTGGGAGCAACGTCGGCGGCAAATTATCGACACAAAAAAAACCTAAGTCTTCAAAACTCTGAATAGCGACCGTTTTTCCAGCGCCAGACATCCCTGTTATAATCACCATTTGAATATGGTTGGCCGAACCTGTGCTCATGCCTCTCCCTCCACTCTATTAACTGGGATCTAACCGATAGGAAAGCAGCTCAAAATCTTTCGTATATATAAACGTCCCGTACATAATGTCTGATCCTTTTAGCGCGTAATCTAAAATATGGTAATCACCTGGTGCCATCGGAAGCTGATGGATTGTTTCCATCGGATGCCATTCCAACTTTCCTTCTTCGGAATATGGAACATTTTCTCCGTCAAATTGTTCGGCAAAAAAAGTAAACATCATCCATTCAGAAACGATTTGTTCTTGTTCTTTGATGACCATCGTAAAAATTCCTTTGAGCTTTGGGTTTTTTAAGTAAATCCCTGTTTCCTCGCGATATTCGCGAATGCACGCTTCGCGGATGGATTCTCCTTGTTCCATCTTTCCTCCCGGGGCAACCCACCAACCCCGCTTCGGCTTTTGCAATAATAATACTTTTCCATCTTTTAGTAAAACGCAATTCGTCACGCGTTGCAACACGCTCACCTCAACATCACTACATAACATCCAAAGACTTAGAATTCCATTTATTTTATTATACTATTTCTTACAGCTCACTACAATGAAGAAGCCTGTCACATACTTGTTCACACATAAAAAAAGAAGCACGGGAAAGGGTACCCGTGCTGAACAAAAAGATCTATATAAAAGGGGGTCAATTACTTACTTTTAGCATACAAAAAAAATGTTTCATGCGTGTTACAGCAGAATTAAACGTCTATTACGATTTCATTACTTTATGTTTAATTTTTCCTTTAACTCTTCCACATAATGTTGTGCGCTTTGCGCTGCAATGCTTCCGTCCCCCGTTGCTGTAACGATTTGCCGTAATGATTTTTCGCGGACGTCTCCTGCCGCAAAAATACCCGGCACTTTTGTTTCCATAAGCTCATTCGTTTCGATATATCCGTTTTCGTTCGTAATGCCAAGGCTCTCAAATGGCTTCGAAAGCGGAAGCATGCCGATATAAATAAACACGCCATCGCACGGAAATTCCCGTTCCTCTCCCGTTTGCGTATGAACAAGTGTCACGCTGTTTACTTTCCCATCTTTTCCATTAATTTGTTTTACGGTATGGTTCCAAATAAAATCAATTTTTTCATTGGCAAATGCGCGGTCTTGCAAAATTTTTTGCGCACGTAATTGGTCACGGCGATGAACGATCGTTACCTTATTAGCAAAGCGAGTTAAATAGATCCCTTCTTCTACCGCGGAGTCCCCGCCACCAACGACAACGAGATTTTTTCCTTTAAAGAACGCCCCGTCACAGACAGCGCAATAAGAAACACCGCGGCCGCTAAATTCCGCTTCACCAGGTACACCGAGTTTTTTATACTCCGCACCAGTTGCAATAATGACAGCGCGTGCTTTGTATTGTTTATCGCCGACAATCACTGTTTTATATGCTTCGCCGTCAATAATTTCTTTTACTTCGCCGTATGCATATTCCGCACCAAATTTCTTTGCATGTTCAAACATTTTTGTCGCCAATTCTGGACCTAAAATATTCTCATATCCAGGATAATTTTCCACGTCTTCTGTATTTACCATTTGTCCTCCTGGTACACCACGCTCAATCATTAATGTAGATAAATTGGCGCGAGATGTATAGACAGCGGCAGTCATCCCTGCTGGTCCGGCTCCCGCGATAATGACGTCGTAAATTTTTTCCTCTGACACGCTGCTTCCACTCCTTCATTGATTAGTCTTTTACCATTATCGTATAGAAGTTTCGAATGAGCGTCTATTAATTTGCTCACGATAACAGCTCTTTCACTTTCTTTACATATTTTTTCACCGTTGATAATGAAATATGATACTTATCCGCAATCCATTTTTGTGTTACACGTTGCCCTTGCTGCTGCCGCCATACATACTCCATCGCCGCCGCCCAAGCAGAATGGTTAGAAAATCGCTCTTTTGTCGGCAATGCGTTTACAACGACGGAAAACCATGAAATATACATGTTTTCATCGATCTGATCATTTTTCATCGATAACTCATTGATAATGATATGGCTATTGATGACATATGAAGGAGACGTTTCTGTCATATGAAATAGAAAATAATCGGCAAATTGACTAAGGAGCGGATGATCAGTCAAATAACAACGAATCGCAATGGAAAGCGCGGGATCATTTTTGTACGGCGATTGACTAAGCAAATAAAGTCCATATAACATTTCTGCTATATTCGTTTGGTTAAACCAACGAATAATGCTCCGAAGTTCATGGTCGACAGATAGAGAGGAAAATGTCCACGGCTCCTCTCCGCGTTTGTCAGGATTTACTTTTATTACCTTCTCCCAAACATTTTTCGCTAATTCTTCGCGGCCGGTATAATAGGCTACATAGGTAAGCCAATAATAAAAGGCATCATCTCCATCATAGCCCATTTTATATAAATGATATAGCCATTTAAAAGCGAGGTCGAAACGGCCGACAAGCGCGAATGTCGCTCCAAGCTTATAGCGATGCTCGATAAAAAACGGATACACGCATGCCAATTTGTCAGAAAGACGTTTTACTTGCTGTTCATTGCGCAAATAATAATAAAAGACAAGGAGATTGCAAAGCGCATGTAAATTACCTGGGTTTCGCTCTAGCACTTGTTCGACAATTTCTTGCGCCTTTTGCACATTTCCGTTGTAAAAGTAGGCGAGCGCCAAATTATTGTACGCTGACCAAAATTCAGGATAGTTCGCAATTATCGTTTCCAGCAGGCGAATTGCTTCTGGAAACTCCTCTTTTTCCAATAAAAACCGCGCCCGTTCCTGCAATACAATTAAATCATCCTGCTCATCGCTGTTTTCATCTTCTTGATCGATTTTTAACAATTCTATTAAGTCCTCTGTATCTTCGACAAAATGGCCATTTGGATCACAAGCTAAATACATTTCCGCATACTTCATCGCCTCGCGGAATAATCCGAGATGAGCAAAGTTGTTTGCTAAAAAATAAAAACATTCATACATCGTTTCATCTAATTCATGGACAATCTTGAATAACCATTGATTCGAAGCCTGATATTCTCCTAACTCCGCAAGCACGGAGGCAAGCTGCAATACAAATGTAGCATCGTTTTTATCATATTGAACGGCTCGTTCAAAATATTTTTTTGCTTTATATAAATCGCGTTGTTGATACGCTTGCATTCCTTTTTTGAAATAGTATTCACCGTTTTGGATAAATGGAATAATTTTCGATTTTTGCTGCTTTGACTTTAGTTGCTTTTCCATGGAATCCTCCATCTATTGTTGAATTCACTGAAAAAAGTATACCACATTCTTCGGAAAAGCAAACATAAAAAATAAAAGCTGGCCCAGCAAGAAGCCAGCTCGACGTCACTGCTTAGCGCTATGCCGCTTAGTTAGCACTTCCAACACCGCATCAAGCGGAAGTTTTTGTTCCCTTAGCAGCACAAGTAAATGATACAATAAATCGGCGACTTCCCATTTCAATTCGTCATGGCTACGATTTTTCGCGGCAATAATAACTTCGGCCGCTTCCTCACCGACTTTCTTTAAAATTTTATCCACGCCTTTTTCCAATAAATACGTTGTATACGCTCCTTCAGGACGTTCCGCATCCCGTTTCGCGATGATCTCCTCTAACGTGTTAATAATCGCAAATCGGTTTGGCGAAGCTTCGTATTTTTCTCCATTAATACGGTTCGAAAAACACGAATAGCTTCCCGTATGGCAAGCTGGTCCGGCTGGCTCGACAAGCACCAAAAGCGCGTCACTGTCACAATCATAACGCATCTCGACAATGCGCT
Organism: Parageobacillus toebii NBRC 107807; assembly: GCF_003688615.2. Lineage (GTDB taxonomy): Bacteria > Bacillota > Bacilli > Bacillales > Anoxybacillaceae > Parageobacillus_B > Parageobacillus_B toebii. The sequence continues at coordinate 538,372 of NZ_CP049703.1, forward strand.
GCGTATTGCCGGAAGTTGCGCCTTTATGCCAAAGTTCCCCGCGCGAGCGGCTGTAAAACCATGTTTCGCCTGTTTCGAGCGATTTTTTTAGCGATTCTTCATTCATATAGGCAAGCATCAACACTTCTTTGCTTTGCGCGTCTTGGACAATTGCCGGAACGAGACCTTTTTCGTCAAATCGGATGTTTGCGAGGTTCATCGGATGTTTACCCCTCTTTCTTTTAAATACGCTTTTACTTCTTTCACCGATGTTTCTTTATAATGAAAAATCGAAGCCGCAAGCGCCGCATCTGCTTTCCCTTTTTCAAACACTTCAAGGAAATGTTTCGCGTTGCCGGCTCCGCCCGAAGCAATGACCGGAACGGAAACCGCTTCGCTTACCGTTCTCGTTAACGCAATATCAAAACCATTTTTTTCACCATCGCAATCCATGCTTGTCAATAAAATTTCCCCCGCGCCGCGTCGGACCGCCTCTTTTGCCCATTCGACCACTTCCAAGTCCGTCGCGTTTCTCCCGCCGTGCGTATACACACGCCACGAGCCAATCGTTTCGTCATATTTCGCGTCAATCGCAACGACGATGCATTGCGATCCAAAAAAGTCCGCTCCTTCCGTAATGAGGTTCGGGTTGCGAACAGCGGCTGTATTGAGCGACACTTTATCCGCACCGGCGCGCAAGATCGTTTTCATATCATCCAACGAATTAATCCCGCCGCCGACCGTAAACGGAATCGCCAGCTGTGCGGCGACTTTCTCGACGACTTCCACCATCGTTTTCCGCCCTTCGTGAGAGGCGGAAATATCTAAAAAGACAAGCTCGTCCGCTCCTTGTTCATCGTAAAACTTCGCCAGTTCGACCGGATCGCCGGCATCACGAAGTTGAACAAACTGCACTCCTTTCACGACGCGTCCATCTTTCACATCCAAACAAGGAATAATGCGCTTCGTAATCATTCACCTTGCACCACCTTCAGCGCTTCCGCGATCGTGAATTTCTTCGTATAGAGCGCTTTGCCGACAATCGCGCCAATCACGCCGGCATCGGCATATGTTTGGAGCGACACCAAATCCTCCAGAGAGCTGACGCCACCTGATGCGATGACATGTTTTTCAGTTGCGCGCGCCATTTCCACGACCGCTTGAATATTTGGACCTGACAACATTCCGTCCGTTGCGATATCCGTAAAAATAAACGTTTGCGCCCCAGCTTCTGCTAGCTCTTTACCAAGGTCGGTTGCTTTGACATTCGATGTGTTCAACCATCCTTCCGTCGCGACAAATCCATTTTTCGCATCAATACCAATGGCGATGCGCTCTCCGTATTTTTTCAGCATTTCTTTTACAAACGGCGGATCGGCGATAGCAGCGCTTCCTAAAATGACGCGTGCCACACCGTTTTCTAAATAATACACGATATCGTCTTCCGTGCGAATGCCGCCGCCAATTTGCACTTTCACCGGCAGCTGTTTCGCCACTTCGACGACGAACTGGTCGTTTATGCGTTTTCCTTCTTTCGCGCCGTCAAGGTCGACCATATGAATCCATTCGGCTCCTTGTTCAGCGAAGAAAGCGGCCATTTCGACCGGTGAATCGCCATATACCGTTTCTTTATTATAATCCCCTTGCAAAAGGCGGACGCATTTGCCGCCGCGCATATCAATCGCCGGATAAATCGTAAATGCCGCCATCACATACTCCCCTTTCCTTCGGCGATCGCCGCGTAGTTTTGCAAAATTTTCATGCCGATCTCGCCGCTTTTTTCCGGATGAAACTGTGTCCCATACACGTTTCCTTTTCCAACGACAGCGGGCACCTCCACATTGTAAAAACTGCTTGCAAGCACGACATCGCCATCATCGGTCACCACATAGTACGAATGGACGAAATAAACGTGTCCTTCTTCCACGTTTTGCAATAACGGAGAGGGATGACGGAAAACGAGACGGTTCCAGCCCATATGCGGCACTTTATACCGATTTCCGTTTGCCGTCATGCCGGGAATGCGGACGACACGGCCGCTAAGCAGCCCCAATCCTTCTGTTAACCCGTTTTCCTCGCTTTCTTCAAACAATAGCTGCATGCCAAGACAAATGCCAAGGAGTGGAGTGCCTTCATTTACCGCTTCGCAAACAAACTTGGCAAGCCCTGTTTCCCGCAAAATATGCATCGCGTCTTTAAACGAACCGACCCCCGGCAAAATGAGCCCCTTCGCGTTTTTCAATTCCTTTGGATCATCGGAAATAATGTACTCATAGCTCAATCGCTCTAACGCTTTGCTGACGCTGTATAAGTTGCCCATTCCATAATCAATAATGCCAATCATCGTTACAACATCCCTTTCGTTGATGGAACGCCTTTGACGCGTGGGTCGATCATCGTTGCTTCATCGAGCGCGCGCCCTAACGCTTTAAACACCGCTTCAATCATATGATGCGTGTTGCGCCCGTAATGGACGATGACGTGCAAATTCATGCGCGCTTCAAGTGCCAATTTCCATAAAAATTCATGGACAAGCTCGACATCAAACGTTCCGACTTTTTCGCTTGGAAACTCTCCGCGAAACTCAAAATGCGGACGGTTGCTTAAATCGACGACGACTTGGGCGAGCGCTTCATCCATCGGCACAAACGCGTTTCCGTAACGTTTTATTCCTTTTTTATCGCCGAGCGCCTCCCGCAGCGCCTGACCAAGACAAATCCCGATATCTTCGGTCGTATGGTGATCATCCACCTCCGTATCACCTTTGGCGGTGACCGTTAAATTAAATTGGCCGTGCTTTGTAAACAAATCGAGCATATGCGTTAAAAACGGCACGCCGGTATCCAGCTCCGCTTTTCCTTCCCCGTCAATGACAAACTGCAGCTGAATATCCGTTTCCTTTGTCGTTCTCGAAATCGATGCATGCCTTACCATAACCTATGTCCCCCTTATTTTTTAAAACGTTCTTCAACGGCGCGCGCATGTGCTTCAAGCCCTTCAAGTCTGGCAAACGCCGCGATTTTTTCCGCGTTTTGCTTTAGCGTCGGTTCGCTATAAAAAATGATGCTCGATTTTTTCACAAATTCATCCACGCTTAATCCGCTCGAAAACCGGGCTGTACCATTCGTCGGCAGCACATGGTTTGGACCGGCGAAGTAATCGCCAACCGGCTCCGAGCTGAAGCGCCCTAAAAAAATCGCTCCCGCATGGCGGATTTGACCAAGGAGTTGCATCGGTTCGGCTGTCATTACTTCCAAATGCTCCGGTGCTAATTCATTCACAACTTCGACCGCTTCCGCAAGCGTTTCTGTGACGTAAATGGCTCCGTAGTTCTCGAGCGATGCAGCGGCAATCGCTTTGCGCGGTAGCGTCTCCAGCTGTTTTTCGACCTCGCGTGCGACTGCAAGCGCCAATTTCATCGATGGAGTGACGAGAATCGCGGAAGCGCGCTCATCATGCTCGGCTTGTGACAACAAATCAGCGGCAATTTCGTTCGCCTTTGCCGTTTCATCCGCCAACACGACGATTTCGCTCGGTCCGGCAATCATATCAATCGCGACTTGCCCGAACACTTCGCGTTTCGCGAGCGCCACGTAAATGTTGCCTGGCCCGAAAATTTTATCGACCGGACGAATCGTCTCCGTTCCGTACGCAAGCGCGGCAATCGCCTGCGCACCGCCGACTTTATATATTTCTTTCACTCCTAATTCGTTCGCTGCCACTAACACGCCGGCCGGAAGCGTTCCGTCTTTATTTGGCGGAGATGTGATCACAATTCGTTTGACCCCTGCCACTTGGGCAGGAATGACATTCATAAGCACCGATGACGGGTAGGCGGCTGTCCCTCCTGGAACGTACAATCCAACCGCATCAAGCGGCGTTATTTTCTGACCAAGCATCGTGCCGTCTTCTTTTGTCATGATCCATGACTCTCTCTTTTGACGCTCATGATAATCGCGAATGTTTTCCGCCGCCTCTTGGATGATCCGAAGCACTTCTGCGCTTACGTTCTGATACGCCCTTTCTATTTCTTCGTCTGTCACGCGCAGCGAATCAAGGCGGACGCCATCGAATTTTTCTGTATAACTTTTTAGCGCTTCATCACCGCGAGCGCGCACATCGGCAATAATCTCCAGAACCTTACTGCGCTGTTCTTCCGTCCCTGATTCAATCGTACGGCGCAATGATACACGGTTTGTCACTCGTTCGATTTTCACGTTTGCTCTCTCCTTCATTGCGGAATGACTTCGGATAAACGATGAACTAGCTCATCAACCGCTTCGTCTTTCATGCGGTAGCTGACCGGGTTGACGATTAATCGCGATGTGACATCAGCGATTTTCTCCAATTCCACCAGCCCGTTTTCTTTCAGCGTCCGTCCGGTTGAGACTATATCGACGATACGGTCGGCAAGCCCAATGAGCGGAGCAAGCTCAATGGAGCCATTCAACCGAATAATTTCGACTTGCTCGCCTTGTTCGCGAAAATAGCTAGAGGCGATATTTGGGTATTTCGTCGCTACGCGCGGCGCGATTTGATTCATGCGCACACCCGGCAATCCTGCCACCGCTAAATGACATTTGCTAATCTTTAAATCTAACAGCTCGTACACATCGCGCTCTTCTTCCATCATGACGTCCTTGCCGGCAATGCCTAAATCGGCCACCCCATGTTCCACATAGGTGACGACGTCCATCGGCTTGGCGAGAATAAAGCGCATGTTTTCTTCCGGAACTTCAATCATTAGTTTTCTTGACTCGGCAAATTCCGGAGGGAGCGTATAATCCGCTTTCCGAAGCAGTTCGAGCGCTTCGTCGAAAATTCTCCCTTTCGGCATCGCAATCGTCAGCATTGTTTATCACTCCTCATGAGTGTTGATTATCTATTATGAAGGCATAATAGTGTAGCAATAAGCCTATATAGTCAGGGAAAACAAAGAATGAACTCGGCTTTTCTGCCGGAGTCGGCAAGCCAATGCTTGCCGACTGGTCATGCGTCGCATGCCCATCCCCAACGGCGAACGCCTTGCGGACAAATTGGATTTGTCCGCTAGCGTTCCCGTTCGGGGATTACAGCAGAAAAGCCATGTATAAACAAACGGTAATTTTTTGTGAATCAACGCGCCTGCTCACTCTTTTTCCGTGCTGCCAAGCAAATAAGTAATCGGCTTATACCGTTTGCTGTAGGCATCAATATCACGGATTCCAGAAATATGCTGAAGCACCACGCGCTTTCCTTCCCGCCGCTTTGTTCTCGCAAGCTCAATCGCTTCAGCGAACCGCTCTTGGCTAAATACGATGCACTCGATCGCTGCCTCCTCCTCTGATTCCCCGAGCGCCTCGATTAATCGGTCGATGCGAATGCCAAACCCGGTCGCCGGGGCTTTCCGAGAAAATTTCTCCAACAGCTCGTCATAACGGCCTCCATTTCCAATTGGGAAGCCAACGTGTTCAGCATATACTTCAAATAAAATGCCCGTATAATAACTCATATGGCTAACAAGCGTCATATCGATTTTCACTACATCATCAACGCCATATAGTTGAAGCGCGTTCGAAAGTTCGCAAAGATCGTCGACCGCTCGCTTTCCTTCCTCGCTATGAACAAGCTCCTTGGCTTCTTCCATCGTCATGTCGTTGCCGTGTAAATGCAATAATTGAAGCAGGCGCTTTTGGTCAATGGAAGAAAGGGGCAGAGACTTCACATGCTCCCTATAGCCAACGTAATTTTTCTCGTATAAAAAGCGGCGCAATACGCTGGCACGTTCTTCATTCCCGACAATTTCTAAAAACAAAGCGTTGACGTAGCCGATATGACCGATCGTCACCGTGAAATGCTGCAACCCAGCCTGCTTAAGCGCCGCAATCATGACACTAATCACTTCCGCATCCGCTGCGACCGTGCCGTCCCCAATGCATTCGACACCAATTTGTTCAAATTCCGCCGGGCGTCCTCCCTCGCGCTGCTGGGCGCGGAACACGTTGGCGTTATACGCAAGGCGGAGCGGATTGCCTTCCTTGTAAAGACGGGAAGCAGCCAGCCTTGCGATCGGAGCGGTCATATCGGGACGAAGGACAAGGGTATGACCTTGTTGATCGAGCAGTTTAAACAACTGATGGTCGTCAATCGCCGATACGGTCCCGACTGTCTCGTAATATTCCAATGTCGGAGTTTCGATCAATTCATATCCCCATGTTTCAATTTCACGAATCATCGCCTGGCGAACACGTTTTTTTATTTCATATAAAAACGGCAATGTATCACGCATACCTAACGGTTTTTCGAACATAAACAACTTTTTGGTCATGTTCACACGTCCTTTATAATAAATACTTTAGTTTGCTAATATGGTAGAGAAGTGAAGTTATTAGTAGTTTACTCCTCATTGGCCGTGACGTCAACCATAAACTTTATATCGACTGATTCAAAATGTTGGAGGAGAATTTTTGAAGGAAATGTTATTTACAGATTTAGTCAAGCGTTTTCCCTCACTAGTACACGCTAAATCACGCTCTGCGAAGCATTTCCGCAATAACCGAAACAATTCCCTTCCCATTCTTTTAGGCTTAGCGACAGGCGGAGAATGGGGGTTATCTTTTTGCATAGGCATTCGGTTTTTGGTCCAAATTGCTATCTTACAAAAAGAGAACTCTTTTTATGGTAATTCTCTTTTTCTTTACCCATCTCCTTCGATAAAGAATAAAGCCGATTTTCTCTAACAAACATTTTACTTATACGAACAAAATTAAAACCCTACAGTATACGCGAATCCCCTATCCGGACTATCATCAGGCTGTTTGTTCGCATACGTATAGCCATTCTGCGCAAGAATGTCATCCCGCATCTCCTGGGTCTGAATCCAAGGAAAGGAACACGCCATGCGTTGGGTGGTAGTACCGGGCGATCAGATAATACAGACCTGTTTCGTTGTTATATATTGGTACCCCGCATATCGGTATGGATTTTCGTCCGCCAAGGCGCCAGATCGGGATAGAATATTCTCCCACGCATCGTATTGATAACGGGCGACGAGGGTTCCTTGTGCATCTGTCATGGCAATGACATCGCCATGGGCGTTATAGTGATAAAAATACATGGAAGTACTTTTTTGTGATGAGAAACTATATAAGTTGCAATTTTGTTTTACATGGCATTGTTCGCTCTTCTTGTCACCGTGCCAGCTTGTCAGGTGATAAAGACGGGACATGGAGATCGGAAATTCTTTATTACAACCTATATACCTAAATTTTTTCTTTGTTTCCATTCATTTTTTCACATAAAAAAAGACTATCTCATAAATCATGAGATAGCCCATATTACAGCTGTTTTGTTTAAACATAATTTCCATGTTCGTCTATTCCTATTGGATAATATGGGATTTTTTCAATAATTCTAAATAGTTCCTCATGTTCACCTGACAACCAATCAACACAAAAATCTTTTGGGTTTACATAATATTCATTTTCCTCATTATCGTTTAACTTGTCACACTCAAACCAATATTTCCTAAATACGGCAATTACTCTTCCGCTAATACTTAATTCGTATTCATATCTTTCTTTGTCAAGATTCGGATCTAAAAATTCCTTTTCTTCTTCAATTGCCTCTTTTAATTCTTTTACATATTTTTGAAAAAGTATTTCATAGTCGTTCATTATCATGGCCTCCATTCACCAGGATAATATCTTTCCTGTTTACTACGATTGTTTTCTGCAACTAAAAATTTAAGCGAAATGCAATGAAAAAGTTTAGCACTCTATGTTCCATAAAAGTAAATATAATCCATATACCAATATAAATTATCTTACCCTATAAGGCTTGACATGGATCCTCGGCGTGCATGGATTATTTTGCGAAGGCCGCAGCACAAAAGGAATTCGCAGAGGCAACCAGCCTACCATGCACGCCACTTCATGTAAAGCCGTGTCTGTGAAATTATATTTTTTGAGAAAAACTGACCTGTTTTATTGACAATTTAGTGCTTAATTTTTATCAGTTTTATTTTGCATTAAACAGTTTATGAAGAAAGATAAGAAACTTTATTTACTTTCCATATAATCTGTGTTTCGTTTTCTTTTTCTAAAAAAGTTACAACCCACCCGAAATGATGTAAACGATCAGTAAATGTCACCTTATGATTTAGTGTCCATGTTAAATCACCTAAATATCTCCAATAAAAAGATTCGTGTGGTCTGTCTACTCTTACTAATCTTTCTTTCTTTAAAACCTTATTTCCTTTTTGACGTTTTATTTCTAAATATATATCTACATAAGAGACTTCGTGTTCACATATAATGCTACATATATATCTACGATTAGGACTGCTCTTTTTCTTATAGATAAATGTATTTTTGTAATTTAATTCTTTTATCTTGTTGTATATTTCACGAAAAATTTGCTTATCCCATCCTCGCTCATCAGCAAGTTTTTCCATACCCTTTTGTAACACTTCTAATGCCATTTTCTTTTTTTCCAAGTCATCCGTAAGAGAGAAGTATTGATTATAATCCATTTCAACATAAACAGTAATAAAATCGGGTACCATTTCCATTTCAATTTCTTTCTCGCTTAATTTAGATAGATCCGGTACGCATTGAATGATAACTCCCTTTTCCCCATCTGTATGAATTTCGGGCAAAAGACGAGTATAAAGTGATGTAATACATCTTGTTTCATAATGAAAGATGGCGGACTTGCTTTGCCTATAATCGGTAAAGGGGCTTGTCTCACCAGTATCATAGTCAACTATTACAGTATGATCAAAATAGTTTATATCAATTGGAATAGAAAGTTGAATATCCCTTATAACAGTCATTTTTTCACTTCCTTTTATTAAATTTATGGGCGATAGTGAAATGGAGGTGATAATTTGTTGTTAGGCTGGATTCTATTAACGTATTCCGTATGCCTTTTTTCCCATCTCAGTGCATTATACCTACCACGTATGTTAGTTTTTACTATTCGTAAAGCATACCGATCTGTCTTGTATCGCTTATTCCACTTTCTAACTTGCCTTTCAGCGCGATATGATTTTCCCTTTTTAGAAATCCTTCCATCACTAATACCAACTTTGACTACTTTATTAGTTTTTTTATCATAAATTTCATATCCATGATGTATCGCAGGATTTCTTTTACTATTCGAATGATATTTTTTTGAAATCTTTCTATATTTCTTGTAGACCTTATAAATCTTATAAACTCTATAAGCCTCCACTCCAGCTATAATAACAATATGAGCATAATGCCCATCCAAATCCACCAACATCACCGGATTGTTGTTCGCGTACGTATAGCCGTTTTGTGTGAGGATATCGTCCTCATCACCTGGGTCTAGATCCAAGGATAGGAACACACCTTGTTCTGGGCGGTAGTACCGGGCAATCAGGTAATAAAGACCCGTTTCTTGGTCATATTGGTATCCCGCATATCGGTATGGGTTTTCGTCCGCCAATGCGCCGGATTGGGTAAGAATGTTCCCCCACGCATCGTATTGGTAACGGACAACGATATTTCATGTATGGATCCTTACCGGAAAAATCAAAGGTTATTATAAAAACCTAACGGACACAAGATAAATCCTATAAAAAGTACCAAAAAAAAACGAAACAACCTTTCCCCGCTGAAACATCGGGGAAAGGCCGTAGTTTGGTACACTCTTTTTATGGCTCTTTTCTAAAAAATTGTTGCTATTAGCCAAAAATAAATACAAAATCTCGTTCAATAACCAAAGGAGAGGGATTGCCTTGTTCAATGCAATGATAGGGATTGTAATTTTACTTGCAGGATTATGTTTAAATTTTTCGGAAGTTCACCTATCCTGAAAAAGCGTGATGAACACAACAAAACAACCCCTACAGATGATTCTATCTACCCACCTAATACTCCCATGGCGGAGGACATTAGACTTTTGTCTTTCTCTTCAAAAGCAACAATCTGTACGAATACAGTCTTTTTATTATCCACTCGACATGGTCAGGTGGAGCTATCGTTCCGCTGTTCTCTTTCTTCTTTCGTATAAACGATGCGCATCGGATTGCCGGCGACAAACGCACCGGCAGGCACATCTTTATGGACGACCGTGCCGGCGGCGACGACGGCGCGATCGCCAATCACCACGCCGGGAAGCACCGTCGAGTTGGCGCCGATCATCACTTCGTCGCCAATAATGACATCGCCGAGCCGGTATTCATCAATTAAATATTCATGCGCCAAAATCGTCGTATTATAACCGATCACGCAATTGCGGCCGATTTGAATTTTCTCTGGAAACATAATATCCGGCATGACCATAAAGGCAAGCGCCGTTTTTTCCCCGATTTTCATGCGCAAAAACGTGCGGTACAGCCAGTTTTTCACCGCTAAAAACGGTGTGTAGCGCCCGATTTGGATGATGATCACGTTTTTGAGCACTTTCCAAAACGACACCGTTTTATAAATTTGCCATAAGGAATTTGCGCCTGATACCGGATATTTCGTCGTCCGCCTCACTCGTTTTTCACTCCTACAATCGCCAGCAAATCGCTCATTTTTTCCAGCATAAAATCCGGTTCATATTGTTCCAAATACTCCCGTCCTTTAATCGCCCATGCCACTCCCGCCGTTTTCGTGCCAGCGCGTTTTCCCGCTAAAATATCGTGATAATTGTCGCCGACCATTAACGCTTCATCCGGCGTGGATTGCAGCAAGTCCAGCGCTTTATAAATTGGCTCTGGGTCCGGCTTTGCATGTTTGACGTCATCAAGTCCAATGACGCAGTCGAAAAATGGTTCTAGTCTCGTTTTCTTTAATCCCATCACTGCTGTTTGATGAATTTTTGTCGTTACCACGCCGAGACGAAACCCGTTTTGGTGCAGCGTTTCAATTGTTTCATACACCGTTTCAAATTCACGAATGAGCGCATCATGCTGCGCATGATTGAATGCGCGATACGTATCAATCATTTCTTGTACGCGCGACGGATCCAATGCGTTGAACGTTTCATAAAGCGGAGGGCCAATAAACGGCAAGACATCCTCGCGTTTATATTTGCCTGGATAATATTTTTCTAACGTATGTAAAAACGATTGAATAATTAATTCATTGGTATCGATCAATGTTCCATCGAGATCAAATAATATTGTACGAATGTTCATACTGCAGCTTCCTTCCTTTTTGTATCTTCGACACGATTCCAAATAAAGCTAATAAGCATGGTTAATAAAATAGCGGTGACCAGCCGAATGACAAGCAGCGGCCATACCGGAATTCCAAGCGGAACAAATACGAGCGTATCTTCTATAACGGCGTGGCAGGACACAAGAAAAATAAAGGCCAATGTTAAATCGCGTTTTGATACGCCGTCTTCTTTTACCGCCTGAATCATCACTCCCGCACCATACGCTAAACCGAACACGAGTCCGGCCGCCAATGTCAAAGAGGTATTTTCTTTCATGCCGAGCAATTTCGTCACCGGCGCCATCCAACGCGAAAAAATATGAATCCATTTTAACTCTTTTAATATTTGAATTCCAATCATAAGCGGAATAACAATCACCGCTAACTGCACAATCCCAAGGCACGCTTTTTTCAACCCGGCAAGCAAAATAGCTCCCCAGCTGGTCAGCTGCTCTGGAGAATTGGAAACAAAGCCGTATTGCGCCGTTTCACTTCCTCCTTGCCAAAGATAATGAATCAATAGAGCGGAAACAAGCGCGAGCCCGACGCGAACAATAACCATTAGCGCAACGCTCATACCGGTGCGCGACGCAACGGTCGACTCGATGAGCAAGTTATGGGAAAACGAAAGCATAACCGCCAAAATCAATACTTCTTTTACTGTTAAGTGCAGTGTCAGTATGGCGCCAATTGCGGCGTACAAGTTTAATAAGTTGCCGAGCACAAGCGGGATGGCCGCATCTCCCGGAAGCCCGATCCATTTCATAAATGGAGTTACCAGCTGAATGATCCATTGCAGCACGGGGGTATGCTGTAAAATGGACATGATGAGCGTAATGGGAAAAATCACTTTTCCGAGCGTCCACGTCGTTTGCAGGCCAACCGCGAATCCCCTTTGTAATATTCCGACCATTCTCTTCTCCCCTTTTCTAATCGTTATACCGCTCTTTTGCTAATCCTTTTACTCTGCGAAATACCCATAAACAGACTGAAAGTATAATGAGCGCAACGGAAACGACTTGCGCGATGCGAAGATGGCCCGCTAGCATTAAACTATCGGTGCGCATTCCTTCAATGAAGAAACGTCCGATGGAATACCAAATAAGATAGCTGAGGAATAACTCGCCGCGCCGCAAATTAACGCGCCGCAGCCACAACAGCAGCAAAAAGCCCGCTAAATTCCAAAGCGATTCGTACAAAAAGGTCGGATGGTAATATTGTCCGTTAATATACATTTGATTAATAATAAAATCCGGTAAATGCAAGCTTTCGAGAAACTCCCGCGTTACCGGACCGCCATGCGCCTCTTGGTTCATAAAATTGCCCCAGCGCCCGATCGCCTGCCCTAAGATAATGCTTGGCGCCGCAATGTCCGCCAGCTTCCAAAATGAAAGCCCTCTCGTTTTCGCAAAAACAGCCCCTGTTGCGACCGCGCCGATCAATCCGCCGTGAATTGCAAGACCGCCTTCCCAAATTTGCGGGATTTCCGATAAATGTTTTGAATAATAATCCCATTCAAAAATCACGTAATAGACGCGCGCGCACAAAATCGCGATCGGCACTGCGAATAAGACGAGGTCGACAAATGTTTCTTTCGGGAGTCCGCGCCGCGCCCCTTCTCTTGTCGCCAGCCATAATCCGATCAATACCCCCGTTCCGATAATGACACCATACCAATAAATAGTAATCGGACCGAGATGCAAAAAGACACGGTCTAGCGGTTGAATCGTCGAATCCATCAATTCTCCTCCTAACTGTTATTCATAATCATGCTCGCCATCTTCAATCGCATCGGTTAGACGCGCGGAAAACTCTTCCGCTGCGTTGACCCCCATCCGTTTTAAACGGAAATTCATCGCGGCCACTTCGACAATCACAGCTAAATTTCGTCCCGGCCGAACCGGTATCGTTAATTTCGTTAATTCTGTATCCAAAATTTTTACTTTTTCTTCTTCCAACCCGAGACGATCATATTGTTTATTCGGATCCCAAAGTTCCAAATCGATCACTAACGAAATGCGTTTATGCGTCCGCACCGCTCCAGCGCCAAATAATGTCATCATATTAATAATGCCTAACCCGCGAATTTCCAGCAAATGCTCAATCAACTCCGGCGCGCTGCCAACGAGCACCCCTTCATCTTCTTGGCGAATTTCCACACAGTCATCCGCGACAAGCCGATGGCCGCGCTTGACTAATTCCAAAGCTGTTTCGCTTTTGCCGACCCCGCTTTTTCCCGTAATTAATACTCCGACGCCGTAAACGTCGACCAACACGCCGTGGACAGCCGTTGTCGGAGCCAATTTACTTTCTAAATAGTTCGTCAAACGGCTCGAAAGCCGGGTCGTTTTCATCGTCGAACGCATCACCGGCACCGATTGCCGTTCGGAAGCTTCGATCAGTTCCGGCGGCACTTCCAATCCGCGCGATATGATAATCCCTGGAGTAATATCGGTACAAAGCCGCTCCATTCTCATCTTTTTCTCTTCTAGGCTTAACGTTTCATAAAATGAAAGCTCTGTTTTTCCTAATAATTGAATTCGCTCTGCTGGATAATACGTGAAATAACCTGCCATTTCAATACCAGGACGAGACAAATCGCTTGTCGTAATCGGACGATGAATTCCTTCCGCTCCGCTTACTAATTCCAACTGAAACTTTTCGATAATGTCTTTTGTACGCACTTTCGGCATGTCGGCATTTCTCCCCTTTCTTTGTCTTTTTCCATTTTAGCACTTTTCTTTCTCGCGTTGAATCAAAAAGAGGCGGATCCCTTCGTTCCGCCTCTCATACTTATTTTTGCCGCAACGGCTCAATAATCGCTTTTTGAATAAGTAAATGGAAAAAGGAAAGAACAATCGAAGCAAGCAGTGCGGTGCCAAACCCATTTATTTCAAACGCATTCCCCATTAATGCTGCTGTCATCATCAAGGTAATGGCATTAATGACAAATAGAAACAATCCAAGTGTTAAAATCGTTACAGGCAATGTTAATAAAATTAAAATGGGACGCACGACAACGTTTAAAATGGATAAAATCATGCTGGCGATAAAAGCGGCGCCGATGCCGCTAAATCGAATGGAATCAAAATATCCATCAATCGCCGCCAATAAAACCGTATTCACAAATACACCGATTAACCAATTGATCATCTACCATCACCGTCTTTTCATGATTATCTTCTGTTACTCACTACCGCCCTCCATCATTTGCAGCGAAATCGATCCTGCTTTCGAATCCGCGCAAATATGAAGCGGCGGTTTGGAGGAATTTTCACTTGCAAAACGAATCGTTTTTTGCGCAGTTTCTTGTTTTTCCTCCACAGGTGATACGTTCGGATGCTCGCAGATCAATCCGCCAAGGTTCGTTCTCATTTCTCCTTCTAAACATATATCGCGAGGAAGAAACAATGCAATGTTTCCCGTTACCGTTTTTCCGGTAATAACCCCATCTTCTCTTTCCGTTGCATACGTAATCCCGCCGCTGAATGTCCGTAAACGCACGTAGCGGTAATTCCCGTTCAGTTTAATTTCCCCATGAATCGTTTCTGCTTCGACTTCCTCGATCGCGCTATGTTCCAATACAATTGCTCCATTTGCCGTCTCTAATTCCGCTTCTTCTGCGAGCAAACGCTGAAGTGTGATCGAACCGTTTACGTTTTTGATATGCAACTCGTTTGCATGCAGACGCTCGATGCCGATATCCCCGTTAAAAAGACGAAATTTTGCGCCTTGATAACGTGTTTGCGGAACATAAACGGTCGCATTTGTTTTCATAAACGGTTTCGAAACGGAAAATCGGAAGTGCTCATTTTGCACAAGAAACAACGACTCTTCTATAAATGACCGCCGCGCCGCATCGAGCGATTCAGAACGATATACTTTTGTTTCACATTCGACTCGAACGTCCGCTTGATCCCATGGCACTACCTTGATATTTCCATTGGCGATATGCACATCGATGTTTTGCAAAGCCACATTACTTTGTTGAAAAATATGTCTTACTTCAAACGCATTGGCAAATGGAAGGTCAAACTCTTTCACTTTTTTTACGGTCGTGTCTAAAAAATCAAATAGTTTTTCTTTCAACGAAGCCATTTTTACGGAATGTTGCTTTGAGTGCGAATGCGATCCGGATACATGAAGAAGTTCAAGCGGGCCAACATTGCTTTTTTGTTCATCCAGCTGTTCAAGCAGCGTAAGCGCCTCTTCTATTGTAATTTTCCCTTCCTTCACCATTTTTAATATGCGTTTTTTCTTTTCCATGGGCGATCCCCCTCCCATTATCTTATTTCAACACTTGAATCCCTTTGATAATATTCCAAACTACAACGACCAAGTTGACGACCCCCGCTATAGCAAAACCGAGCCATACTAGGCCGCTGCTGACCCAAAATGACACATCGCTGCCTCCCCCTGTCAATCCTGCAAAAATAGCACTGATGATAAACAACAAAATGGTCGCGGCTGGAATCAAATGGGAAAGAAACGCTTTTTTCGCGTGTTGTTTCACTGCTTGATCATCGGCGACAAAGTAAACGACAATCGGAAAGATGAATCCAGCAAAGAAAATACTGAAATAACATAATGATGCAAGCACTTTATTGGAATTCACGAAAACTCCCCCTTTGTTTTTATATACGACCGCGATCAAGAAAAGTTTCTCAGGAGATGCGATTTAAAGAAAAACAAAACGGCAAAGGCTTATGCCCTTGCCGTTTCATATAACGCGCGCATTCGTTCGCGGTCGCGCTCCAATATCGGTTTTAAATAGCGTCCGGTGTACGAACTTTCTACTTCGGCCACTTCTTCCGGCGTTCCTTTCGCAACAATTTGCCCGCCATGATCGCCGCCTTCTGGCCCGAGATCGATAATGTAGTCCGCCGTTTTAATGACATCGAGATTATGCTCAATCACAAGAACGGTATCCCCGTTATCAACTAAGCGCTGCAACACTTTCAATAAACGGGAAATATCATCAACGTGAAGCCCGGTCGTTGGCTCATCTAAAATATAGAGCGTCCGGCCATTTGAGCGGCGATGCAATTCAGATGCTAATTTGACACGCTGCGCTTCTCCTCCCGACAATGTCGTTGCCGGCTGTCCGAGCTTCATATACCCTAAGCCGACATCATATAGCGTCTGTAATTTCCGTTTAATTTTCGGGATATTTTCAAAAAACTCAAGTGCGTCTTCCACAGTCATATCAAGCACTTCCGCAATGTTTTTTCCTTTGTACGCTACTTCCAGCGTCTCACGGTTATACCGTTTACCATGACATACTTCGCATGGAACGTACACGTCCGGCAAAAAGTGCATCTCAATTTTAATAATGCCGTCCCCGCGGCACGCTTCACATCGCCCGCCTTTGACGTTAAAGCTGAACCGGCCTTTTTTATATCCGCGCACTTTCGCTTCATTCGTCGCCGCGAACACTTCGCGAATGTCGTCAAATACGCCGGTATATGTCGCTGGATTGGAACGCGGCGTACGGCCGATCGGCGATTGGTCAATGTCAATAACTTTATCTAAATGCTCAAGCCCTTTAATCGTTTTATGCTCGCCTGGCTTTGCCTTCGCGCCATGCAGTTTTTGCGCAAGCGCCTTATACAAAATTTCATTGACGAGCGTGCTTTTTCCAGAACCAGATACGCCCGTGACTGCGACAAATGTGCCGAGCGGAATTTTGACAGACACGTTTTTTAAGTTATTTTCCTTCGCGCCAACAATTTCGACCCAGCGTCCGTCCGGCTTGCGGCGCTCGGCTGGGATTGGGATAAATTTTTTCCCCGATAAATATTGTCCAGTCAGTGAGTTTGGATTGTCCATCACTTCTTGCGGCGTTCCAGCAGCGACAACCTCGCCGCCATGAATGCCCGCACCCGGCCCAATATCAATTAAATAATCCGCGGCAAGCATCGTATCTTCATCATGTTCAACAACAATAAGCGTATTGCCGATATCGCGCATGCTTTTTAACGTTGCAATCAAGCGGTCATTATCGCGCTGATGAAGTCCGATCGACGGCTCGTCCAAAACATACAGCACGCCTGTTAAGCGCGAGCCGATTTGCGTCGCCAGACGAATGCGCTGCGCTTCTCCGCCGGAAAGCGTCCCAGCAGAACGGTTTAATGTTAAATAGTCGAGGCCGACGTTCTTTAAAAAGCCGAGCCGCTCACGTATTTCACGCAAAATGAGATGGGCGATTTTCTTTTCTTTTTCGCTTAACTGCAAGTTTTGGAAAAACTCAAGCGCCTCCGTAACCGATAATGCCGTCACTTCGCCGATATGTTTGCCGCCGACAAGCACGGCGAGGCTTTCTTTTTTCAGGCGGTTTCCTTTACAAGTCGGGCATGGCTGATGCGCCATATATTTCTCCATTTGTTCGCGAACATAATCAGAGCTTGTTTCACGGTAGCGGCGCTCGACGTTCGGAATAACGCCTTCAAAAACGATATACTGCTCGCGAACTTGTCCGAAATCGTTCTGGTAGCGAAAGTAAATTTTCTCGCCGCCGCTTCCGTATAAAATTTTATCAAGCTGCTCCTTCGGCAAATCTTTTACCGGCACATCCATGTCAATGCCGTAATGGTTGCACACCGCTTCTAACAGCTGCGGATAATATTGTGAGCTTTGCGGCTCCCATGGAGCAACCGCATGCTCGCGCAGCGTCAGTTCATCATTGGGGATGACTAAATCCGGATCCACCTCAAGCTTCGCGCCAAGCCCATCGCAGTCTGGGCAGGCGCCGTACGGACTGTTAAATGAAAACATGCGCGGCTCTAGCTCTCCAATCGAGAAGCCGCAATACGGACATGCATGCTTTTCACTAAACAACAGCTCTTCCTCGCCAATGACATCAATAAGCACTTTTCCGTCCGCAAGCTTCAAGGCCGTCTCTAATGAATCCGCCAAACGTGCAGCAATTCCTTCCTTAATAATAATGCGGTCCACAACGACCTCAATCGAATGTTTTTTATTTTTCTCAAGTTCAATATCTTCCGTGAGTTCCCGCATTTCTCCGTCCACGCGCACGCGCACATATCCTTGTTTTCGAATATCTTCCAGCGTTTTTGCGTGCGTTCCTTTCCGCCCAGAAACGACGGGAGCGAGAATTTGCATTTTTGTCCGTTCCGGATAAGCAAGAAGCCGATCGACCATTTGTTCGATCGTTTGTGACTTAATTTCAATGCCATGTTCTGGGCAAACCGGCCGGCCGATGCGGGCAAACAAAAGCCGCAAATAATCGTAAATTTCCGTGACGGTTCCGACAGTGGAACGCGGATTGCGGCTCGTTGTTTTTTGGTCAATCGAAATGGCCGGCGACAGCCCTTCAATCGCATCGACATCCGGCTTATCCATTTGCCCTAAAAACTGGCGGGCGTACGCCGACAATGATTCGACGTACCGCCGCTGTCCTTCCGCATAAATCGTATCGAACGCAAGCGACGATTTCCCCGAACCGGACAATCCTGTCAATACGACGAGTTTATCACGGGGAATTTCCACATCGATATTTTTTAAATTATGAGCTCTTGCGCCTTTTACGATGATTTTATCGGTTGCCATAGACTCCAATCATCCTTCCGCTTTTAACTCAAAAATAATATCACGCAATTGGGCAGCACGCTCGAAATCAAGCGCTTTTGCTGCTTCTTTCATTTCTTTTTCTAAATCGGCAATAAGCTTTTCTCGTTCTTTCTTTGCCATCTTGCCGTAAGATGGTTTCGTATCGTACGTTTCTTTCTCTTCCGCCGCATAAGTCGCACGGATGACATCGCGAATTTCTTTTTTGACCGTCTGCGGCACAATGCCGTGCTCACGGTTATACGCTTCTTGAATCGCGCGGCGCCGTTTCGTTTCATTGATGGCAATTTCCATCGATTTTGTAATCGTATCGGCGTACATAATGACATGGCCGTTGGCGTTTCGCGCCGCACGCCCAATCGTTTGAATAAGCGAACGTTCCGAGCGCAAAAAGCCTTCTTTATCCGCATCGAGAATGGCGACAAGCGATACTTCCGGAATATCCAATCCTTCCCGCAACAAGTTAATCCCGACGAGCACATCGTATTTGCCCATGCGCAAATCGCGAATAATTTCAATGCGCTCGAGCGTTTTAATTTCGGAATGTAAATACGCAACTTTAATGCCGACTTCTTTTAAGTAATCCGTTAAATCTTCCGCCATTTTCTTCGTTAACGTCGTAACGAGAGTGCGTTCATTCCGCTTGATCCGCTCATGAATTTCTCCGATTAAATCATCGATTTGCCCTTCAATCGGACGAACGTCAATCGTTGGATCCAACAGCCCTGTCGGACGAATAATTTGTTCCACAACTTCCGGGCTATGTTCCAGCTCGTACGGACCAGGTGTCGCGGAAACATAAATAATTTGGTTAATTTTTTGTTCAAACTCCTCAAACGTTAACGGTCGGTTATCGAGCGCAGATGGCAGACGGAAGCCGTGATCGACAAGCACTTGCTTGCGCGCCCGGTCCCCGTTATACATGCCGCGAATTTGCGGCAATGTCACGTGTGACTCATCGATGATAATCAAAAAATCATCTGGAAAATAATCAAGCAGCGTGTACGGCGTCGAGCCTGGCGGACGCAACGCTAAATGCCGGGAGTAGTTTTCAATCCCCGAGCAAAAGCCCATTTCTCTCATCATCTCTAAATCGTAACGAGTCCGTTGCTCAAGCCGCTGCGCTTCTAACAGTTTTCCTTGTTCCCGCAATTCGCGCAGCCGCTCTTCTAATTCTTTTTCAATATTTTCGATCGCTAAACGCATTTTTTCTTCACGCGTAACGAAGTGGGATGCCGGGAAAATCGCGACATGCTCGCGTTCTGCGATAATTTCCCCCGTCAATGCGTCGACTTCGCGAATGCGGTCAATTTCATCGCCAAAAAATTCAACGCGAATACAATGCTCGTCCCGAGAAGCAGGAAAAATCTCGACAACATCCCCGCGAACACGGAACGTTCCGCGCTGAAAATCAATGTCGTTCCGTTCATATTGGATATCGACAAGGCGGCGCAATAAAGCGTTGCGCTCGATTTCCATCCCGACGCGCAACGACACAACCAGTTCGCGATATTCTTCCGGTGATCCTAATCCGTAAATGCACGATACACTGGCGACAATAATCACATCGCGCCGCTCAAATAGCGCTGATGTTGCCGAGTGCCGTAACTTATCAATTTCATCGTTAATGCTTGCATCTTTTTCAATATACGTATCGGTCTGCGGCACATACGCCTCCGGCTGATAATAATCGTAATAGCTGACAAAATATTCAACCGCGTTGTTTGGAAAAAACTCTTTTAACTCGCTGTACAACTGCCCCGCTAACGTTTTATTATGGGCAATCACAAGCGTCGGTTTGTTCACCTCTTTAATGACGTTGGAAATCGTAAACGTCTTTCCCGTTCCTGTTGCCCCTAACAGCGTTTGATGCTTTACTCCTTTTCGAATTCCTTCGACCAATTTGGCAATCGCTTTTGGTTGATCTCCTTGCGGCTTATACGCCGACACTAACTCAAAACGGTCCCCCACGGATTCGACCTCCTGTTTCGTTTCATCTTATTTTTCATTGTAGCACATTGTTAAAAAAGATGCATAAAAAATACGAACTTATATTCGTTCCAAAATAGAAAGTACCTTCCAATGAAAAATGGCGGACAGCATTCGCCGTCCGCCGCTATTTAACTATTTTTTCAACTGTTTTACCATTTTTTGCGCATACAAAAACCCAACTGTCGTTGATACGATATCTGCTAGAATTTCATGCAGTTCGTCTGTATATCCTTTGAAATAGGAAGCAACCAATAGCGCAATGGTCAATAATGTTCCGATATAATGATTGTACGTAACACGGGTAAATAACAGTACAAGCAAACATGGCACAATTAACGAAACTATAAACCACATATGAAAAACTCCTTATTTAGACGGCTTCTAGCGCCCATTTTTCCCGTTCTTTTACAAACAGCAGCCCAAGCTCATGATGTTCATCTTCATATAACGCCCCTTGAACGAAACGAACTTCTCCATGTTCATTGACTACCTCTAATTTACAAAATGCGCGGTTTCGTTGCAACGCTTCATAAAACTCTGTTTCCGTTTTTACTGTCATTCCGTTCACTTTTGTGATGACTTCACCAATTTCTAGCTCCATTTTTTCCGCCTTGGAATTCGGAAGAATCCCTAAAATGACAAGCCCTTGTTCACGCTTCGAAAAATACGGAGGTTTCAAGCGATCTTGACGATGCTGGAAGAAAGCAAGCCACTCCCTTCCAATCAAGGCAAGGGCTGCCGCAATCATCGAAAGCGGCGCATACCAATAGCCTCCTATAGCAAACAAGCTGACAATCCATGCGAGCAACATCACTCTTTTTCCAGTTAAACGAATCGAAGCTTTTGGATGCATCCCTTGTACATGCTCAGAAAATCCGATCAAAAACGGCACAAGCATCAATGAATAAGAATCGCCAGCAACAGGAAATAATGGCCACCATGAAAATGGAGACGGAAGTTCTCCTGTTACCGGAAGCAGCACAGGAACGAACCAAAGCCGCTGCGACCAATGTTCTCCGACAACAAAACCACGCTTGCTTTTCGCTAACTGTGGAGATGTTTCGATAGCGCCGTTTTGTAAAATAAGCCATGCTTCCACAAAAAGCAATAAAGCAAGCAAAATAGCAAGCGCAGCCATATTCGTCTCGCTAAGTTCCGGGAAAAAACGCTTTAAAGCTGGTGCCGTTTCTTTATCATTGGCAAGAATACTAACGATAAAAAACACAAGCCCCATCGTATACGCCGGGGAAAGCAGCCGCATTTGCATCGTTAATCCGATTGCGATCGTCACAAGCGCAATCATTGAAATAGCATCGCGCGGAAGCACGATGCCGATAGCAACCGCTGCTAACGACAAAATACCGCCGGCAACGAGGCCGCTTCGCCAAAAAAGCTTGCTTTCATGAAACATGTTGTATACGCGAATAGAAAAATAGCTTCTTTCCCGCTTCACCCGCCGCCATCCGATAACAAGCGCCAGTGCGATCCCATAATAAAACAACGGTTGCACAAGCAGCCGCCCAACGCCTTTGAGCGCCTCCAACACCCATATCGACATATCGCCGCCACCTCGCTATGTTCGCGATTCTTTATCTACTATTCTACCAAATCACTTTCATAAATCCTATGATCGCATACACATTTTTTTCAACATTATTTGTTTATTATTGGCGAATCCTTTCGCATAACGACTTTCTTTGCCGAATCCACACTAGTTTTGTCAAGCAGGAAGGGATTTCCGTCTTGATGGAAAATGATATAAAAGAGGATGAAAAAGGAGGAATCATTTAGATGGAGTTAAAAACAAGCAGTGTCGCGAAGCGTCTTGGTGTATCACCGAAAACGATTCAGCGCTGGGTAAAGAAATATAATGTTCCGTGCCAAAAAAACGAAGCGGGACACTACGTATTCGATGCCGAAGCGGTTGCCTTGCTAGAACAAATTAAATTTGAACAAGGCGCTGCCCTAGAACCATGCATCAATCAAGAAAATCCGCAACATCCATTCTCCGCTGACGAGTTGTTCAACGTTTATATCGAACCACAGCTCAATGAGTTTACCTCCCGCCTCCAAAATATCGAAAAAAAGCTCAACGAAAAAGCGGACGATATCGTTTCCGTTCAGCTTTTGCATCATCGCCGAGAAATTGAAGAACTAGCCTCCCAGCTTCATTCACTCGAACAACGTATTGCCCGCTTAGAAGAAGACGTTAATAGAGAACAAGCGATTATAACGGAAAATGCAAAGCAAAAACCGAAACGCCGTGGCATCAGCCGCATTATGAGTCTATTTGTATAATCTCCCTCCTTCTCTCTTTTTTCTTTTCTAAAAAAAGAGAGAAGGAGTTTTTCTTTTAAAAAACTTCCTTTACATCTTCATTTATTCTTTATTGTTTTTTAACATTTTTCCCGAGAAGTCTCCCTTCCTCTAAACGGAGTGAAGGAGGAAGATAAATCAGGAGGTTTTTGATTCCCAAAGACGAACATATGTGCTATAATTGAACCATCCATCAAACAAAGAAAGAAGGAAATGCTCATGCTTCGTGGCCAAAAAGTGTTCTTCCGGGCATCGAAAGCGGATTTGGACCGATTGTATGCCTGCAATCGGGAATCCGCCCGTGTTTGGAATGAATGTCTCCGCTTAGCAAAAGAACACTTTCTCCAACATGGATGCTGGATCACCAAAAGCGAGCTGCAAAAACAAACGAAAAGGAAGTTCCATCTTCACAGCCAATCGATTCAATCCGTCTGCCACAAATACCTCTTCGCCAGAACCTCGCACACCAAGCCATCCAGCAAGGACATCCTGCCCGTTATCCCTACAAGAAAAAGAAATACTTCCCAACGAAATGGGTGAAAGACGGTTTCAAAGTGTATGAAAATGGAAAAATCGAACTCTCCATGGGCATTCATCACGGAAAACGGGAAAAGCCAATCGTCGTGTATGTGTCGCATCTGCCAAAAGAGAAAAAAAAGCAACCGCACAATGGTTTTATCGATTCATGCAAAAATTAGGCGTCCAATTAGTGTACAATCACGCCGATTTCCGATTAATGAGCAAGCGGGCGCTTGAGGAATTGAGCCGCTACACGGAAATCAACATCTTCCTGCGCGGAATAGTACCGCTGCTAGGCTTCCGTTCGACGAAAGTATTTTATGACCGTAAAAAACGTTTTGCGGGAGAATCGAAATATCCGCTCAAAAAAATGCTGGCGTTTGCGTTTGATGACATTACCTCTTTTAGTATCGTACCAATTCGATTGATTACGTTCATTGGATTTCTTGCTTTTCTTCTCAGCAGTGCTGCCGGCATATACTCGTTGGCTGTCAAATTGCTTGGTCATGCCGAATCAGGTTGGACATCCATCATGATTTCCGTTTGGCTCATCGGCGGTTTGTTGCTAATGGGAATGGGACTCATTGGAGAATATATCGGAAAAATTTATCAAGAAGTCAAAAGACGGCCGCGGTTTACGATTGAAAAAACATTGCATTCCCCATCGTTCTCGCCATCTTCCAAAAAAGAAAAGGTGCATCATTGAAAAAACGGGCAACCCTTAAAGGCAGTTGCCCGTTTCATTTTATCTTTTTTGCCGAGAAGACCCCCCTCTTCTAAGCGGAGTGGAGGTGGGGGATGAATCGGTATTTTTTGTTTTTTTAGTAATCTTAATAGTTGAAAAACGTTCTTCTTTTGTCATAAAATATAAATAAATATACCGAACTTATGTTCTGTTATAGGTGAAGAAAAGATGAAAAAAGCGTATTTTTCGAGAAGATTGTATAAATCCGAAATAGATATCCTTCATGTTACAGAAACATCTTATGCATTAGAGTTATTCAATCAAGCGAAACGTTTCGCTTTTCAAACGCTGGTCCGAGAAAAACGATGGGGACGAAAATTACATCAAGAAAGCTTGCATATCGTTGTGAAGAAAAAGTACGGACTGAACGATTATTTCACCAACAGTGCAGTTCGAGAAGCAAATGCTCTTTTCTCCTCTCGAATGGAATTAAATAAAATGTACATTCAACAGACAGAAGAAAAAATAAAAGATGTGAAGAAAAAACTGAAAACAGAACGAACCAAACTGACAACATTACGCAAAATCAAAGAAAATTGCATCAAAGGAAACTTACGGTTTCCAAAAAATACAAACTTTGTTTTGCAGAAGAGCGGAATCATCTCTCTTGAAGTAAAGAACAGATCTTTGATTTGGATGAATTCCTATTTGTTTGAACATCGTTATTTAGATGTGAAAATGAAACGGACGAAAGCAAAAATCGGCCGTTTAAAACATCGTTTAGATCGATTAGAACAAAAGAAAATGAAATTAAAAGAACACATCCCAAGTGCCGTGTTCGGAGGAAAGAAGTTGTTTAAACAGCAATTTACGAAAGAAGAGCTTATCAAGGATCACGAAGCTTGGAGAAAACGCTTTTTAGCTGCCCGAAATAAAGAAATGATCATCTCCGGCCGGAAAGATGCTGGTTCTGGGAATTTTGTATTCCATTACAATCCAGAAACCAATGAATTGCATATGACCTCTGTAACAGGAAAGGCAGTCACTTTTCCTCGAGTGGTGTTTCCATACGGTCAAGAGATCGTAAATAAAGCGGTGACAGAACAAATCCAATGCAAAAACAAAAAAGAGTATGGAAAACCCATTTCTTGGTCTATCGAAGATCACGGGGAATACTATATCATCAAATGTTTGGTGGATGTAGAATCAAATCCATATATTCATTTTTCTACTTCCGATGGAGTTATTGGTGTGGATTGTAACTATAATCACATCGCTTGGACGGATGTTTCGAAAGATGGTAACTTTTTGGAAAGCGGAAAACTTTTGTTTTCGATAGAAGGAAAAACTTCTGGTCAGATTACGAAAATCATTGAAGCAGAAGCCATTGCTTTAGTGGATATTGCGGTTCGAAAGAAAAAACCTATTGTGTTGGAAAAATTGGATACTACTTTATCCAAAGCAGGAAATAACTACGGCAACAAAAAAGCAAATCGGATGAAAAGCATGTTCGCGTATCGAAAAATGATCCAAGCGATCCAAAGCCGTGCCGATAAAATGGGTGTTGCTGTGATAGAAGTGAATCCGGCTTTTACTTCTGTCTCTGGAAAACTGAAATATATGCGCAAATTCGGTATCTCTATCCACCAAGCAGCGGCATTTACGATCGGCCGTCGAGGATTGGGATATAAAGAAAAAACTCCAAAGGTGCTTAAAAAGTATGTCCCGAAAGATGCTTCTCATCATTGGAAGCATTGGTCTATTTTGGATAAGAAGTTTTTGGTTCGTACACATACACTATACCATCTTTTTAATGTGAACCAACCATATCAAGAGATAGATGTATTTCATCCATTGTTGTTAGAAGAAGAAAAACGCCAATTAATAAAAGCTTTAGCTTCATAATCGTTTACTCTTGATCTTGAAGTTTTAGAATAAAAGAACGCATTGTACCAGTCTCTTACTCTCGTCACCGGAGCAGATGGCGATTCTAGGAGCTGGGTGCATTGCAATGCGTTCTTTGGATGCCATATGAATGGAAGATGGGGTACCTTCTATATGTGCTTTCATAGGCATATAGCTGGTCGTCCTGAAAGGGACACTTCGGACATCTTGTATGGCTGCTCCTCTCGTTGAACGGAGGAGGTTCTTGGGACCTTTGAGCAACTACGGCCAAAGGAAACAAGAATCCCCACTACCGGCTTTAGCCGGTAAGTGGGGGGAGTTCAATGAAACAGCACTTTCATCGCTGTTTTTAGTTGTACATCATTGTTGTCGTCGCGAATGGCGTCCATCACTTTTGCTTGTAATACTTCGGCTGTGTTTTTATCGATTTTTCCGGTTTGCGGGAGTTTATTTGCCTTTTGGAATGCTTTTACCGCCGACTCAGTTTCTTTGCTGAAGTAGCCGTCGGTGCGGCCAGGGTCAAATCCAAGTCCCTTTAACATTTGTTGCGCACTTTTTACTTGCTCATTGTTCATATCAAAGGAAAGCTCTTTTTCGATATGAAGCGGACTAACGTGGAAGTAATCCGGCTGCTTTACTTCAACGTCCGGCTTAACACCTTTTTTATGAATCCAATGGCCATCCGGCGTCAGCCATTTATAGAGCGTTAATTTAATGTTGCTGCCATCCCCCATCGGAATCGCTTGCTGCACCGTTCCTTTTCCGAACGATGTTTCACCAACGAGCTTATATCCTCCCGCTTCTTTCATAGCGCTGGCTAAAATTTCTGAAGCGGATGCGCTGCCTTTGTCAATTAACACGGCGATCGGATACGGTTTTTTCTTCGTTAAATCGGAATAAAAACGTTGTTTATCGCCATTGCGTTCTTCGACTTGTACATATGGTTTATCTTTCGGAATGAATTGTTTTAAAATTTCTTCCACACTTTGCAAATAGCCGCCTGGGTTGCCGCGCACATCAATGATTAACCCATCGATATGCTCGCTTTCTAATTTCGCTAATTTCTTTTTAAAATCTTTTGCTGTATTTTCGGAAAACGATGTTACTTCTAAATAGCCGACTTTTTTCCCGTTATACGTTTTTACCGAATCATAAACCGTTTCAATCGGAATTTCGTCGCGGACTACTTTTACTTTAATCACTTCTTTTACGCCGGGGCGAAGAATATCCAATTGTACCGTCGTCCCTTTTTCCCCGCGAATTTTCAACACGGCTTCATATAAATCAAGCCCTTCTAGACTCTCGCCATTCACCCGCAAAATTTGATCATTCGGTTTTAATCCCGCTTTTTCTGCCGGTGAGTTTTTAATTGGTGCGACAATCGTGACTTTTCCGTTAATCATGCTTACCTCGGCACCGATTCCTTCAAACGAAGAGTCAAGCGACTCCGTAAATTGTTCGCTTGTTTCTTCATCCATATAGACAGAATACGGGTCGTTCAGCGTGCTAATCATTCCTTGAATTGCGCCTTGGATGAGTTTATCATCATCAACTTTTTCAACATAGCGTTTTTTAATCAGCTCATAAGCTTGTTCGACTTTCTTCAGTTCTTTCTCGTCATCGTTCGTTGCCGCTTTATCTGGCTCGACCAGTGTTATTTCACGATCGCTGTCAGGCGCTGCAAGCTGCATGCCGGCATATGTTCCCCCGGCACCAACTAGCATCGATAAAGCCATAAGTATTGCGGTTGTTTTTTTATTCACAACTGTCTCCTCCTCACCCTATGCCATACAGGAAAGGCACCACACAGTAGGCCGTGCGATGCCTTTTATTTTTATCATATGACTAGCTTGTACATAGTATGATTACATTCTGTTTCTTTGCATTACTAGTTTACACATTTCCCATTGTTTTCTCAACCAAATAAGTTTGAAAAAAATGCACAACTTGCGTTTCGCAAGTTGTGCCATGTTCGTTACGGTAAATCGATTAACATAAAACGCGCGCCATTTTCTGATGCAATACGGAGTATCGGCGTTTCCGTAATTCGCGCGGAATCACGCTTATGCAACGTTGTTTCTCCGTTTAATGCAACATCTCCTTCAATAACAAAGAAAAAGATTCTTCTTCCCTCTTGTTGCGTAAATATAAGCTCGCGCCCTGCTTCTAAATCGGAAAGGTAAATCGTTGCATCTTGATGAATATGGGCAATTCCTGGAGACGAAGGATTTTTCGTCACCACCGGAAGCAACGCGTTTTTCATTTTCGCCACATCAAACGTCGTCCGCTCGTACGATGGCGTCAACCCTCGGACTTCAGGCAAAAACCATAGCTGCAAAAAATTCACTTCTTCCGTTGGCGATGGATTCATTTCAGAGTGAACAATTCCTGTCCCTGCCGACATCCGCTGCACGCCGCCAAACGTTGTCGTCGCGGTATGTCCTGTGCTGTCCTCATGCTTTAAATAGCCTTTTAATACAATCGAAACGATTTCCATTTCTTGATGAGGATGGGCGCCAAACCCTCTAAGCGGAGCGACAAAATCGTCGTTTAATACGCGCAGCGGGCCGAAATGAATGTTATTAGGATCATAGTAGTCGCCAAAAGAAAAGCTATGATACGTCTTTAACCATCCATAATCCGCATAATAGCGGGATTGCGCAGGATATACTTGAATCATATACACACTCTCTCCTTACAATAGCTTATCCAAAAATAATCGTATCAAGCGCATATTGCCCCGGTCCGATTAATGCTACTCCAACAGCAACCGCAATAATCGCAAGATTGTACTCATACCCATTTTGCGTCACCCAATATCCGTTTGGCCCATGCACTTTCACAATGGCCACGATCATTGGCACAATCATTAATAAAGCGGCAAGCGGAGTCAAAAGTCCTAGTGCAAATAAAAGCCCGCCAATCAATTCACTCATCCCAGCAGCAAAAGCCATCATTTTTCCTGGTTTTAATCCAATGGATTCCATCCAGCCTGCCGTTCCCGCAAGTCCATGTCCTCCAAACCAGCCAAACAATTTTTGGGCGCCATGTCCTGCAAATGTCAATCCAAAAACTAAACGGATTAATAATAATCCGATACCTGCCATCATCAACACACTCCTTCTAATATTACCTTTGTTTCATAAATCTCGAATTCGAGATAATTATAAAATAATTATTTTGATATTGTCAATATGAAAATATTAGATATAGCCTCCCCCTTTGTAAGATGATGGTTTTTATTTGCATTTATGGATCCTTGCAGCACGTTCGAAATATTAATAACTCACTTATAAAAATAGTTCTAATAGAATAGGCAAAAAAGCCGAGCAATGTTTCACTGCTCGGCGTAACGGTTAAAAATTAATTAATATAATTAAGCGGATTTACCGCATTCGATTTTGCCGGATTCCACGCTCCGCGGTGAAGTTCGAAGTGAAGGTGAGGCCCTGTCGAGCGGCCTGTGTTCCCCATATAGCCGATGACTTGTCCTTTGCGGACCGTTTGCCCTTCACCGACAAGACGCGCTTCAAGGTGGCCATATACCGTTGTGTATACTTGTCCATTAATCACATGAGTGATGAAAATGACGTTTCCGTAACTGCTCGAATAATACGAACGGAACACGTATCCGTCAGCCGCTGCCACAACAGGAACAACAGCAGCAGTTTTACCAATATCGATTCCTGGATGAAAATCACTTCCACCAAAACGGTAACCGAATCCTGATGTAATCGGACCATTCGCTGGTCTCATAAACGCACCGCTTGTAACGGGTGGAACGTTTGATGTATCTCGGGAACTAGATGCGCCGCTGCTATTTTCACTTCCGGACGGCGTATTTTCATTTTCGGAAGGCGCACTTTCATTTCCTGATGAATATGTATGTCTAGCAGCCGCTCTGCGTTTCGCTTCTTCTTCAGCACGCTTTTTCTCCATTAGCTGCTGAAGCTGATATTTCATCGCTGCTTCTTGTTTTCTCAACAATTCTTGTTCTTCCGCAAGCGCCATTTTTTTATCATGGTGTTCTTGTTCTTCTTGTTTCAAATGTGCCATTAATTGATTCTTTTGCTTCATTTGCTCGCTTAATTTTTGTTTCAGCTGCTCTAGTTCTTTTAAGTTTGATTGAAGACTAGCTAGTTTATCCGTAAGTTCCTTTTCTTTTTTCTCTTTTAATGCTTTATCCGCTTGTTGTTCGCGGATAATTTGTTTGTCCGCCTCAAAAATGGTGGTGACAGCGCTCATGCGGTCAATAAAATCGCTAAAGCTTTGCGCTCCGAGCAATACTTCAAGATAACTGATGACTCCGCCGCTCTCTTGCAAAGAACGAACACGCTCTTTCAAAATCTCATTTCGTTTTTCAATGCGCGCTTGCACTTCGGCAATTTCACGCTTTAATGTTTCAATATCTTGTTCTGTTTGTTGAATATCAGCGGATAAGTTGCGAATTTTCCCACTCGTTTCTTCCACTGCTAAATCGAGTTTTTTTAATTTCTTCGGAGAGCTCTTTTTGTTTGGATTGCAGTTTTTGAATTTCTTGATTAGCATCATTTATTTTCTCTTGTACCGCGGACTGCTTTGAACGAATGTTGTTAATCGCATCCCGTTTTTCTTGAATATCCCGGTCGCTTACCGCATTGGCAAAGTGCGGGAAAACACCAAAACTTAACGCCGCAGCTGCGGCAAGCGCCAGTACTTTCCTGCTTTTCATCAATTGATTCCCCTCTCCCTTATGGTGATGATCTTTTTCTATCAGACTTTCAAAAACTTACGGACAGACATCATGCTTCCCCAAACGCCGATGCATGCACCGATAAGCAATAAAAGCAAGCTAATTTGCCACATAAACGGATAAAATGGAAGAAGCTCTACAAATGGAATCGTAATTTTCGGCTCTAAAAATTTGTAAATGTTATAATAAACGGCCATGATCGACACGATTGGAAAAACCGCACCGATGACGCCAAGCCACAATCCTTCCAAGAAAAACGGCCAACGAATAAATCCGTTTGTCGCTCCTACTAATCTCATAATCTCAATTTCGCGCCGCCGCGCAAAAATCGTAATTTTAATGGTATTGGAGATTAAAAACATCGCGGTAAACAACAGACCGATGATTAACACAAGCCCGATGTTTCGCGCCGCTTTCAACGTGCTGAATAATTTTTCTACTTGGCCTTGGCCGTAGTTCACTTTGTGGACAAACTGGAACTTTTCAATTTGTTTGGCCACTTTGATCGTGTCTGTCGGTTTTTCTGTTTTCACCACATACACATCGCTTAGCGGGTTGTCTTGTTCAAACAAACGGAACGAAGAGCCTTCTTCGCCAAAACTTTTAATTAAATTTTTCAATTCTTGTTCTTTCGAAGAATAACGTATTTCCTTCACTTGAGGGATCGCTTCAATCTGCGCACGAAGCGTTTGTTTATCTTGATTGTTCGCCGTTACATCAATATGGACGCGAATTTCGACATCATTTTCGATTTTTTTCGCAAAATGGTTCATATTAAACATGACAACTAAAAACACGCCGACTAATAGCAACGTAACAGTCACCGCACTGATGGAAGCGAACGTCATCCAGCCGTTTCTGCCAAGACTTTTCATGCTTTCCCGCACGTGGCGCTTTAGGGTACTAATCCTCATAACCGTATTCTCCCTTCGCCTCGTCACGGACGATTTTCCCATTTTCCATTGCGATGACACGGCGTCTAATCGTATTTACAATTTCACGGTTATGTGTTGCCATGACGATCGTTGTGCCGCGATTATTAATTTTTTCAAACAACTCCATAATCCCCCATGATGTTTCTGGGTCTAAATTCCCTGTCGGCTCATCTGCAATCACAATTTTAGGAGAGTTCACAATCGAGCGTGCAATAGAAACTCGTTGCTGCTCTCCTCCGGAAAGTTCATCTGGATAGGATCGCACCTTATGTTTTAATCCGACTAATTCGAGTACTTCCATCACTTTCTTGCGAATCACTTTCGGCGATTCTTCAATTACTTCCAAAGCAAACGCTACATTTTCATATACCGTTAGCTTAGGAAGCAATTTGAAGTCTTGAAACACTACTCCGATATGTCGCCGCAATAATGGAACTTTGCTGTCTTTTAATTTAGCGAGATTTACACCATTGACCATAATGGAGCCGCTTGTTGGTTTCTCTTCACGGTACATCATTTTCACAAGCGTTGATTTTCCCGCACCACTAGGTCCAACGATATAGACAAATTCTCCTTGTTTGATGCGAACATTCACCCCGTTTAGCGCTACTACGCCATTCGGATATGTCTTATATACATCTTGCATTTCAATCATGCTTAATCACCTAATCTCATTTTCATTGTTGTCATCACTCGAGCTGTTTCGCTATATTTCGAATCGATCGTACAAAATTCTGCAAAGTTTATTATAGCATCATTTGTTACACTTGAGTTTTACATTTATATTTCAAATACATTACATAAGAAAAATCCGGCCCTTGTAGGTACCGGATTGAAAAGGTTTATTTTTTGGACGCAAGCCATTCCGCAACTTTATCAGCGTCTTCTCCTTTTATAATGCCAGCTGGCATGCCGCCGCGTCCTTTTTCAATAATGTTTTTAATTTCATCTTTCGAATATTTGCTTCCAACTTTTTGTAAGTTTGGCCCTGCACCACCTGATAAATCTTGCCCATGACAAGAAGCGCAACTTTGTTTGTAAATGTCTTCTGCAGCTGCGGCGGTATCCCCTCCTCCATTATTGCCATTGTTATTATCCGTTGCATTGTTGCCGCCACCACAGGCCGCAAGCGCTAGAGAAGCACCAAGAAATACAGCAGCAAGTTTCCATTTCATAAATGAACTCCCCCTAATCTAATAATTACATTCAGAGTTATTATAACCCATTTTGAAAAAATTATGTGCGCTTAAAACCTTCTCCAAGCACTTCGGCAGCGTTCATAACAATGACAAATGCTGATGGATCAATGCTTTTGACCAATTGTTTCAATTTTGTGAACTCCGCTTGCTGCACCACACACATCAGCACTGGGCGCTCGTGATCCGTATAGCCGCCGTACCCTGACAACTTTGTCACACCGCGGTCAATTTCATGCAAAATCGCATGACGTACTTTTTCTTCTTCATTGGTAATAATCATCGCCATTTTCGAGTAGCCGAGCCCGATTTGTACTAAATCAATCGTTTTGCTTGTCACATAAAGAGCAATGAGTGCA
Organism: Parageobacillus toebii NBRC 107807; assembly: GCF_003688615.2. Lineage (GTDB taxonomy): Bacteria > Bacillota > Bacilli > Bacillales > Anoxybacillaceae > Parageobacillus_B > Parageobacillus_B toebii. The sequence continues at coordinate 571,733 of NZ_CP049703.1, forward strand.
TACAACGCTTGTTCAATATCAAAGACGAACGCAGCGGTTAATACGATTAGCCCGTCAATGAGAATCACACACATACCAAGAGACAATCCGGTATATTTGTGAATAATTTGCGCCGCCAAATCGGTCCCGCCTGTCGATGCTTTGCCGCGAAACACAATGCCAAGGCCAAGCCCAACCCCAATGCCGCCAAATAACGAACCAAGCAGCGGATCATGGGTGGCTGGCTCGACATCTTTCGTTAAATAGACAACAAACGGCAAAAACAATGTGCCGACAAGTGTCTTTACGCCAAACTGCCGACCGAGCAAAACAACTCCCGAAATAAATAAAGGAATATTCAGCGCCCATTGCACATAAGCAGGCTGCCAACCGAACACCGCATAAGCGATCGTACTGATTCCGCTTACGCCTCCAGAAGCGACGCGGTTTGGCAATAAAAAGACATTAAACGCCACGGCAACAATCGCCGAACCAATCAATATGTATACATATTCCATCATTAGCCCCACTTTTGGATGCAATGGTTGACTTCTTCTTCTCATTCATCAGACCTCCCATGAGAGTATAGCACGCCCATTTCTACAAGTAAATGACAGCGGAATAAAGCAGTAACGCATTAAAGTTAGTCTACACAAAAAAGGCATCTGCTATCGAACGAGCGATAGCAGATGCCTTTCGTCTTATTTGAGTTTGGAACGCAAGTAGGCGTCAATAAAGATATCGATTTCGCCATCCATTACTGCCTGCACGTTTCCAACTTCGACGTTCGTACGGTGGTCTTTGACAAGCGAGTAAGGATGGAAGACATAGGAACGAATTTGGTTCCCCCAGCCGATTTCTTTTTGTTCGCCGCGAATTTCGGCAAGCTCGGCCTGCTGCTCTTCAAGTTTCTTTTGATACAGCTTCGCCTTTAACATGTTCATCGCTTTTTCGCGGTTTTTAATTTGCGAGCGCTCCGATTGGCACGTGACGACAATGCCAGTCGGAATATGGGTAATGCGCACAGCAGAATCGGTCGTGTTGACGTGCTGGCCTCCGGCGCCGCTAGAGCGGTACGTATCGACTTTAATCTCTTCCGGACGAATTTCAATTTCAATATCGTCATCCATCTCCGGCATAACTTCGCAAGAAACAAACGATGTATGGCGGCGGCCAGACGCATCAAACGGAGAAATCCGAACGAGCCGGTGCACGCCTTTTTCTGCTTTCAAATAGCCGTACGCGTTATGCCCTTTAATGAGAAGCGTGACGCTTTTAACTCCCGCTTCTTCGCCAGGCAAGTAGTCAAGTGTTTCGACTTTAAACCCTTTTTTCTCGGCCCAGCGCGTATACATTCGTAAAAGCATCGAAGCCCAGTCTTGGGATTCCGTGCCGCCCGCGCCAGGATGAAGCTCTAAAATCGCATTGTTTTTATCGTATGGCTCATTTAACAAGAGCTGGAGTTCGAATTCACTAAAATCTTTCGTTAATTTTTTCGCTTCTGCGACCAGCTCCTGTTGCAAATCTTCATCCGGCTCTTCTTTGATCAACTCATACGTCACTTCTAAGTTTTCAAAACGCTCCTCAAGTGATTGGAACTCGCCCACTAAATCTTTCAGCGCATTTGCTTCATTAATTACCGTTTGCGCTGCTTTTTGATCATCCCAAAAGTTTGGCGCGGCCATTTGTTCCTCTAATTCACGAATGCGCGCCTGTTTCGTTTCGAGGTCAAAGAGACCCCCTTATTTCCGCTAATCGCTTAGCCATTTTTTCAAGTTCTTGCTTAATTTCGATCAGATCAATCATGATGCTTCACCTCGTTACTCATTGTACTGGATTTTTGAAACAAGAATCAATGGGAGTTCGCAAACAAAGTGAGAGGCAATCCCCCACTTTGCCGCAAACGTTATGCATTTTTTCCGCAGCAATGTTTATACTTTTTGCCGCTTCCGCAAATGCAAGGGTCGTTACGACCAATGCGAACGGCCTTGCGATACGGCTTCCGTTTTACTTCGCCTTCTCCTTCTTTCGGATGAACCGCTTCGCCTTTTGCCACTTCCTGGCGTTCGAGATTGCTGTGGATTTCCGCTTTCATAATATATTTTGCTACTTCTTCTTCAATGGAAGCGATCATGTTTTCAAACATCGCATATCCTTCCATTTGATATTCGCGAAGCGGATCAGTTTGTCCGTACGCGCGCAAATGAATTCCTTGACGCAGCTGCTCCATCGCGTCGATATGGTCCATCCACTTCATATCGACGGCGCGAAGGACGATGACGCGTTCAAATTCGCGCATTTGTTCCGGCGGAATTTGCTGTTCTTTTTCATCATAGCGCGCTTTCACTTTTTCCCAAATGAGCTCAATCATTTCTTCCGGCTCTTTGCCGCGCAAATCGTTAACGGTCACATCGCCTTCCGGCAACAGGTTGGCATTGACGTAATCGATGATTCCTTTTAAATTCCATTCTTCCGGAAGCTCTTCTTTCGGCGTATGAGCGTTGACGACCCGCTCAATGACCGATTGAATCATTTTTTCGATAATGCCGCGCAAGTTGTCGGAGTCAAGCACTTCATAGCGCTGGCGATAAATAATTTCACGCTGCTCACGCAACACATCATCGTATTGAAGCAGCTGTTTACGCGCATCAAAGTTGTTGCCTTCTACCCGTTTTTGCGCCGATTCGACCGCTTTAGTGACCATTTTGCTTTGAATTGGCTGCGAATCATCCATGCCTAAGCGGTCCATCATCGACATTAAACTTTCCGAACCGAAACGGCGCATCAACTCATCTTCAAGCGATAGATAAAATTGCGATACACCTGGGTCGCCTTGGCGTCCCGCACGACCGCGCAACTGGTTATCAATACGGCGGCTTTCATGGCGTTCCGTGCCAATAACCGCTAATCCGCCAAGCTCTTTGACACCTTCGCCAAGCTTAATATCCGTACCGCGTCCGGCCATGTTTGTCGCAATCGTGACAGCGCCTTTTTGACCGGCTTGGGCGATAATTTCCGCTTCTTTCGCATGGTTTTTCGCATTTAATACATTATGCGGAATCCCGCGTTTTTTCAACATGTTTGAAAGAAGTTCCGATGTTTCAATCGACACCGTCCCGACAAGCACCGGCTGCCCTTTCGCATGGCGCTGTGCGATATCTTCTACTACGGCGCGGAATTTACCTTCCATCGTCCGGAAAATTAAATCCGGACGGTCTTCACGGATGACCGGCTTGTTTGTCGGGATGACAACGACTTGCATGTTATAAATGTTTCGGAATTCTTCTTCTTCCGTTTTCGCCGTTCCCGTCATTCCCGCAAGCTTTTCATACATGCGGAAGTAGTTTTGGAACGTAATCGTCGCAAGCGTCATCGACTCATTTTGAATTTCCAATCCTTCTTTTGCTTCGATCGCTTGATGCAATCCGTCACTATAACGGCGTCCGCGCATTAGGCGGCCTGTAAACTGGTCGACGATGACGACTTTTCCGTCTTCCACCACATAATCGACATCCCGATGCATCGTCACATGCGCTCTTAGCGCCAAGTTAATATGATGGTTTAGCGTTACATGCTTTAAGTCGAATAGGTTGTCGATTCCAAACGCTTTTTCCGCTTTCGTGATCCCTTCTTCGGTGAGCTGTACGCTTTTCGTTTTCTCATCATACGTATAATCGACATCTTTTTTCAATGTACGCACAAACGCATTTGCCTGAATATACAGCGCTGTCGATTTTTGCGCGGTGCCCGAAATAATGAGCGGCGTCCGCGCCTCGTCAATTAAAATCGAGTCCACTTCGTCAATAATCGCATAATGAAGCGGACGCTGTACGATATGTTCTTTATAAAGCACCATGTTATCGCGCAAATAGTCAAAGCCAAACTCGTTGTTCGTTCCGTACGTAATATCGGCATTATACGCCGCTTGTTTTTCCTCCCGCGACATACCGCTTAAATTCAAACCGATGGTTAATCCTAAAAACTCATACAATTTGCCCATTTCCGTCGCGTCGCGGGTCGCCAAATATTCGTTGACCGTCACGACATGCACACCTTTTCCGGTTAAAGCGTTTAAATAAACGGGCATCGTCGCCGTTAACGTTTTCCCTTCCCCTGTTTTCATTTCGGCGATATTTCCCTCATGGAGGACAATACCGCCCATAATTTGCACTTTATATGGATATAATCCAAGGACGCGCTTTGCACCTTCGCGCACAACGGCAAAAGCCTCCACTAACAAGTCATCCAGCGACTCGCCTTGTTGATAGCGCGCCTTGAATTCCTCGGTCTTTTGACGCAACTGTTCATCCGAAAGCTTTGCCATCTCTGGGCCAAGCGCATCGACTTGGTCAGCAATCTTTTCTAAACGGCTTAGTTGGCGTTTGTTTGGATCAAACACCTTTTTTAATACTCCAAGCATAGAAAACGCTCCTTATTCAATGGAATCACTAATCTACATGATATCATGTACACGAATGGGTGACAACTAAGACGCGGAGATGAACCGGGGAGGAAAATGCGGAAAAGAAGAACTGGAGTAGCTTCATTCTTGGGATTGAATTTGTTCAATAGCTCCTTCTACATGCAAAAGACATTTGTTGATCGCATATATTTCAAACCCTTTTTCTTCCACTTTCTTATCTATATTTTTCAACAGAGCATGCACATCGTCAGCAACTTGATTTTCTAGACGAAATAATGCTTCTTTCGCCTCACATAGTTCCCGTTCTACCCGTTCGAGCCGCCCTTTCACATCAACCATATCATTTTCAATACGATCAAGGTGTCCGTCAACCTCTTCCATCCCTTGCTCCAGACGTCCCAACCGAGCTTCTATCGTTGCGAAACATTTGTCAATTTGATCAAAACGATCGCGAACTTCTACTTGAAATTGTTCAGCATTCGTTTCCATCTTGTCCAATTTTACTAAAATCTGCCGCAAAAGCGCCTCCATCGTTCTTCCCCTCCTTCCTCGATATTATAACATCCCCTGCCGGCTGTCGGCAGGGGATGAGGGTCAGTTTGCTTCAATTAAGCCGTATTTTCCATCTTTACGGCGATACACGATGTTTGTGCGGTTTGTTTCCGCGTTTGTAAAGATGAAGAAGTTATGGCCAAGCAAATTCATTTGCAAAATCGCTTCTTCGCTGTCCATCGGTTTTAAGCTGAAATGTTTCGTACGGACAATCTCAAATTCTTCTTCCTCATTCTCCTCTACCGGAGGATTGTTGTTTTGCGTGACAAGCACTTGTTTTGTTTCTTTATTGCGTAATTTACGATTTACTTTCGTTTTATGTTTACGAATTTGTCTTTCTAATTTATCCGCTACTAAATCAATGGCCGCATACATGTCGTCATGGCGTTCTTCCGCGCGAAGCAACAGTTGCGGCATTGGGATCGTCACTTCGATTTTTCCTTGTTTATCGTTATATACTTTTAAATTAACGTGAACATGAATATCTTCTGTGTTTTCAAAGTATCTTTCCAATTTTCCAATTTTTTTCTCGACATACTCACGCAATGCTGGAGTTACTTCAATGTTTTCCCCGCGAATGTTATAGATCATCGCTGATCACTCCTTTTTATTTAAGGCTATGTGTTTAATATTCTACAAACCCCAACAAAGGTCCTGCTTGAATCAGCAAAATGTTTTTGAAAATTTTGTGAAAGTGAGAAGGAAATGTGGCAATATTACTCAGAGAATAACATCGTTTTTCCTAACCCCATTTTTTATTTTATTACCAATTCCATTGTACCATTCAAAATGCGGCAACATGCAAAAATTTGCTTATTTCATCGCCTCTACACAATCGGATGAAACACCGGATATGTCGGCGTCGTATCGAAAGTGTTTCCCGACTTTCCGCTCAGACCGATCGTGCGCATCATTAAAAATCCGTACGAAATCGATTTGCGCAAGGAAATTAATGTGACAATCGTCAAAGCCGTATAAAAAACACCGAGCCCCACGCCATGGGGCTCGGTGTTTTCATTGTTCGACATATCGCTTTAACAGCTGGGTGATGATCATCTTCCACGCTTGAAACGCGGGGGAAAGATGCTGCTCGACGATGCGCTGCTTCATGTTCGGATCGCCAAAATTTCCATCTAATTTATACGCTTCTTCCAACACATCGGAAAATAGCCGCAAGTGATGAACGATGCCCGTCTCCTCGGCAAACAGCCGACATAAATGTACATTTGTCTCGCTAATCTTCGCCAATGCCATAAAAATATTGGCAAGCACCTCGTCTCCTTGCGTCCGCTCATAATTTACGAAACTTTCTTCCACATACGCAAACCCTTCCTCGATCGTATCGAGAAGCGCCACGTATTTTTGCACCATTTCGATTTGCATCGGTGTTAACACCGTCATATCTATCACAACCTATCTCTTTTTATCGTAAAACATTCCGTCCATCGCAAGCGATTGCTCGTACGGGTTCGTATAATGGGTATTGGCCCGCCTTTTCTCGCGGACCATCGCCAAATCGCGCTGAATTTGCCGCTTCAGCTCCCGCAAATGTTCTTCAATCTCTTGATTCCACTGCACGATTTGCCTGCCAAGCCGCTGTTCTTCCCCGCTATACGGCGGACGAAGCTCCCGTAACAGCTCGTCCCTTTGTGCAAGCAACCGCTCGATAGCGGCTATCTTCTCGTCGCGCGCTTCCGCTGTTATCGGCATAGCGACGAGGTCACGCAGCTCTTTCGTCACGTGAAATAACGCGATGACAACGCTCATTATGCCTGCCCGCCTTGCGCGTATTGACGCTGCCGGTTGATTTGAATCACCTGTTTCCACGTATCACGAAACTCGGTCACATATCCTTCGACTTCATCTAAAATCGCCGCATCGTTTTTCACATTCGCCTCGACAAGCCGGCGGTAAATGTAGTCGTACATCGCCATCATCGACTTTGCGACTTCATACTCCATATTGAGCGTCACCATCAGCTCACGAATAATGTTTTGCGCCTTGATCAAGTTTTCGTTTCGCGCTGCGATATTGTTTTCTTCGATCGCCTTGCGCGCTAGTTTAATAAACTTCAAGCAGCCGTTGTATAACATCAATGTCAACTCTCCTGGCGATGCCGTCTGCACGGCGTTCGTTTGGTAGTTTTGATATGGATTGTTCGTTGCCATTTACCTCACTCCTTTACCTGCTCCCTTTATTGAGAACCGCCGAAAAAGGCGTTCATCAAATACATGCTTTGCTCGTTCGCCCGCTGAATCGCCTTTTCCATCGCCGTAAACTGCCGCCAATAGCGGTCCTCGATTTCTTTGAGACGGTCTTCAAAACGATCGATCTGTTCGTTAATTTGAATTAAATCGCGACCAATCGCAAACTGCTGGTTCGTCCAAATCGTTTTCCCGGCTTTTTGCTCGATTTTGCCGATGGTATCTTTGATCGTATCACGGAGACGGCGGGCAATGCCTTTTTCTGAATAGTTGGTGCTGTCGTTATTAAACAATCGGTAAATCGCATCCGGATTTTCTTGAATTTTTTGGCGAAGTTTCGTTTCGTCAATAATGAGTTTACCCCCATCCAGATAGTTAGACGAGGTAGTAATGCCAATTTCCGCAAGCTGGGAAAACCCGATTGTAATATTAGAACCCTCTACTTTTGTATAAAGGTCCATCCGCATCTTGCTTAAACCGCTCGATAAAATCGAATCGCCTCGCAACATCCCGCTCCGCGCTTTTTCTTCCCAAAGCTCAATTTGCTTTTCCGTCATTGCTTCTTTTTGCTCGTCGGTAAGCGGTGGATAATTGCGATAGCGTTCTTCTTTCAGCTCGGCGTTGATTTTGCTGATGATTTCGTTGTATTTGTCGACCAACCCTTTAATCACGTTAAACATTGCGTCGGTATCAGTAGATGTTGTAATTGTTGCTGATCCCGTGCTTTTTAATGTGTAGGTTACTCCGTTAATCGTAAATGTGTTCGACGAACGGGATGTTGGAAGACCGTTAATGGTGAAAACCGCATCTTTTCCATCTGTTTTCCCGGTTAGCTCCGCACCTGCCACAGCACCGATAAATCCCAGTTTTTGCGCAAAAAAGTCTGCTGTATCTTGATCCTCTAAAACGATACTCGCTTTCTCACCCGTATCTTTCTTCATAATGGAAACTCGCCCTGTTTGCTCATCATAAAACGCGCTGATTCCTAAGTTCGGGTCATTGTTTAGTTGTGAAATGACACCGTCTAACGTCGCTCCTTGTTTAATGGTTATGGTTGCTTGTTTTGAACTTCCATCACCGTTTGTGACGGTAAACGTTAAGGTGACGTCATTTTCGACTGAAAAATTGCTCTTGTCTACTCTTGTGTTTTCATCGGAAAGCCAGATTGCTGACGTGGCGATTTGTTGCACTTGGATGCTTGTGGCAACGTTTGCCGCGCTTGCGCTTGCCGTGGCGCTTACGACACTATCGTTCGAGCTCGTCACTTTCTTTTTCAACATGCTGCTTTGCAATGTTAGATTGTTAAAAATATAGTTATCAAGATCTTGCAATAAAGTATTCATCGAACGGTAATCATCGCGCTGCCACTCTAAAATTTGCTTTTTCTGTTTCAACTTATCAAGCGGCATCCGTTCCACTTTCATTAAGTCCTTAACAATCTGGTCGATATCCATGCCGCTCGCCAAACCGCCAATGCGCATGTTGCTTGCCAAATTCACTCACCACCGTTAAATTTTTTTATCGACAATCAACCCGACAAATTCCATCATCGCCGCGTACATATCCAACAGCTTTTTCGGCGGAATTTCGCGAATAACCTCATCCGTTCGCTCATCGATAATTTGCACGTAATACTCCTGTAGCTCGTCATGCAGCTCAAACTTTAACGACGTATGGCTTGGCTGAAGGAATTCGTTTAAGCCTTTCACTACTTCTTCTAGTTTTTCTTTTGGAATGTTTTGCACTGTTGTTTCCAAATTGTTCGTATGATGTTGCTGCTGGGGTTCGATCATGCTGCTGGCTTTTTCATTGCGAACACTTTCATACAAATAAGAAAGAGGATGGGAAGATACTCGTTCCATCGTCATCATCGCCCGCTCCTTTGCATGAACACTATCTATGTTTTATATCGGATGGAGATGGGGAGTTGTGAAGAGAGTGGAGAGAAAAAGAGATGACTTTCTTTATCCATCGCTTTTTTGGGAATCATGAAAATTCGAGGGATAGGCTAAATGCGGAAGAGCTATTGTGGTGGATTTCTAAAAATGATGGTTTATCTCAATAATAAAAAGCCTCACTCCTTAAACATTATTAGTGAGGCGTGTGTTATGTTTGGGTCTTCACCATTTTCTGTGATTTCTACTCAATCCTAGAGACATGTTAGCTGGATGAAATAGGTTCATCAGTCAGGATCCTTCTTCCGCATACAGACCACGAAGTTGGTAGAATGGAAACAGTCAAGTGCTTTCCTTGACGGGTTCCATTCTACCAACTATCATACCGATAGCGGAAGAAGGGAGTGCTTAGGCAGCCTGACTACCTGTAGTGTTCCCTGTACACTCCAGAAATACACGTAAACGAAACCGTTCTAGATTCCGATAGCCATATGCCCGGCGTTTGATGTTTTTGATCTTGTGATTCGTCCCCTCGATTCGGGCATTCGTATATGGGCACAAAAAGTAGGAAAGAATAGGCTCCTTCCACCTTTCAAGCGTGTTGGCTGCTTCCTGAAAAGAAGCAAAAGGGCTCTGTTTGGCTAACTTAATCCATTCTTCCAAGCGTTCCTTTGCTTCGTTATATCCATCGGTTCGGTAAAAATCCCGAAACAACTCTTTCAGATAATAAGCAATGGAAAGTGCCGGATACTCCTCCAAGATATCGTCTAATCGAAGCCGTTGGTCCTTACGAAGCTTTTCACAGCCTTTTAAGAGAAGATATCGAGCCTTTTTCAATGGAGAAAATTCCTTTCTTGCTTGATCCAAGGCTTGTGTCACTTTTTGAACCACATGGTACTTATCGATGACAATCGAAGCAGATGGAAACAGGGCGCGAACCGCCTTATGATAAGGTCCCCACATGTCAAGAATCACCGTTTGGACCATTTCTTTCGACAGGATATTTTGGCTCAACAAGTTGATGGCGGAGTCACATTGGCGATCGGCATGCATTCCCATGACCGATCCGGCTCTGGCATCCATCAATACAGTTTCATACTGATGTCCCTTTTTTACCGCGATTTCATCTAAACTAAGCACCATTCCTTCTTGAGAAGATGCTTCTATCGCTGTTTGACGCTCTTTTGCTTTTTTCGATGCGATGGAGTAATAAATGCGTTCCAATGTCGTATATGGGATGCGGTGCTTTCGGCTAACCTCTTGAATGGTGGTGCCTTCGCAAAGTTCATACAAATACTCACAAAATCGATTGGTGTAATGTTGATTGGGTGGAATCGATTCCAAAGAGGCGGAAAACACTTGGGAACAATTCCAACACCGATAGCGCTTTACCTTTACGAACAAGTACACCGGTTGATGGAAAATCGCCAAATCCCGTACTTTTCTTGTCCGTCTGTCGTGGACAGAGGAAGTGGCAAACCCACAATGAGGGCAACGTTCCTGTGTCTCTGTTTTCTCTACATGAATCGCATAACCATAGGAAAGAAGTTCGTGTTTAATAACTTTAAATTCTGGCAATCCTAGTGATATAGAAAGCACTTACGAGACCTCCCTAATGTTTATTTCACCGCTAACATTATTGCCAGGATCTCGTCAGTGCTTTCTCTTTTTTGTCACTAAATCACAAAATTTGGTGATGAACCTTATGTTTTATTCGACTCGGGCAGTGACTGACACTGGATCTTTTTTTACTTAGCGCTTATTTTATTTACTAAATTTCTTAACTCTTTTTTAATCAAACTAGCATTTCCACAATACCATTCCCATTCTGTTAACGGTACTACTTGACCTATTGTATAGATCGTATCACACCAATTATATATTAATTTGTATAAATCGTTTGAGATAACTTCTAAATCGTTAAGTTTGGCTAAATTTTGCCGCCATCCATAACCAGTTTCGAATTTACAATGATATCCTGAAACTATTTTATTTAGCTCAACAAGCAATTTTTCAATATACGAATATGTTTGATTTATATACTCAATATCAACATCATTCAATGTCTTTACTCTTTCCTCCATTTAGTTCATCTCCTTTAACTATTCACATTTTAATAATCAGCACTCATTGTGTAAAATAGCGCTAATCTTTATTGTTAGTAAGCAATACTTACTCTCTTCGGTGCTCCAGAGTTATCTCATAACTTTTGGGAATTATCTAAAAATTTTTCTATTTTTCTCGCTTATCTTTATTTGCAATGTTATCCATCCCGCGAATTGCAACAATTACAGCACCATATGCTTACACATTTCGGCATCATATTCAGTTAAGCAAACGGGCTGATAGGCGAGAAATGATCTTGAAAATAATATTCGTAAAAGATACATTTCTCTTCTTCGAAACAATTGCTTCTATTGTTATAATTGTCCATCAATATACTACAAAACAAATTGGAATGAACGATTAAAAACAGGAAACCTGAAATAGAAAAGTTAGTTCCTTTTGATATTTTAGTAAGCAGATCCGAACGTGTAAAACCTTATTCCAATTTGGAATACAACGACTAAAGGAAATGGAAGTAGCAAGGAGCAACCATCCATGAAATCGCCAAATCAATACAGAAAAGTTATTGGTCCGTTTATACAAATGAAAATAAGTAAAAAATGGCATACAATAACGAAGCAATTGTAATACTTCTTGTGGTTGTTGATTAGCTTGTCATGCCGCAACGTCTTCGACTCTTGTTCCCATGCCAGACTATATCTTCACTGTTCCTAAAAAGATAGACATATATCATCTATCTTTGTTCAAGAGATGAACTCTTGCACGTAAGACGAACAGTTCTTCTTACGAATCGCGTTAGAGAATCACACTCTAAACCAAGAATGGAAACATCCATCTATTCGAGTCTTTAACTAAAATAGATTTTAACGTTTCCGTCACATTTGAATCCCCATTCTCACTTACAGCAGAAGAAGAGACTCAAAAGGATGTAGAGGTGCTCCCCCACACTCTTGGTAGGCTGTTAGCCCCGCTAAAGGAATGGAATGTCTAAATAACGAGAGTACGTGGTCCCTATCTTCCTTACAGGTAATAGGGAAGCGTTGCCCCCGTTTCTCCTATCGAACTACCTTAACTATTAGATGTCCGCTTTTAGAATTTCAATTTTGTCATGGAACCAATAATTCTTTTTTACTGAGTTCGTTATGCTTCTCCATTTACTATAATTGGACTGGTGTTTATCCAATGTTTTAGGAAGCTGTAAGACCGTATCATATTTTGGTTTTTCTAACGAAAATCGGAGCGCTCTTCTCGCAATCACACAAGCGGCTGAACCATGAGGACTTAGTCCATAGCGGGCCATAAACTTCATATGACCAATTTGACTGGTATAGTATGGATAGACCAATTTTACACCTACACCTAGTTTCTTTGCCTTCGATTCTACTAGGGATTTGAATTTAGAATACGTAAAACCCGATAACATCCGGGCATACTTTGAATTCATTTCCCCTAATACAGCCCTCTTTTTAAAGAAATATAAATCTTCAATCGCCACATGTTTTCCTACAGAGAGAGCATATTTCATGACTTGCTGAAGAGCATTACTTAATGAAGCAAAAATTTGATTTTTGTTGCGGTCATACATAGATACGCGGATCTTTTGTTCTTGGAGAGGATTGCCAAATCGATCGACTTCACAAACAGATAAAAAACCAGCGTTTAAATCGATACCAATATAGCCGCCTAGGTCGGTAGTAGAAATTTCGGGGACATCTCTTTCCACTGTCGCAAAAAGATACCATCCTTTTTCTTTACGCAAAAAACGATAAGTAATGGCACGAAAGTACTTTTTCGGCTTGCCACCTTTGGTGATGCCCATGTAAGGGATTTTCGCCTGGTTCAATACTCTTTGGCCATACGGAAACATTACACTGGGAAATACAATATATTTTCCGTATGTATCGACAAATTGATGGGCTACCCGAAGATGCAACTCGTTCTTGGTATTATAAATAGCGCTCTGATTTCCAAACGTTTCGTCTTTCGAACCGATGACTACAAATTGAGAACTTCTCGCTCTTTGCCAATCGCGTTTCCATTCTTCATGAGATGAATAACCATTTTTCTCTAAATGAAATTGCTTGTGAAATAAACGTTTCGAACCAAAACAGATTCGGATGATGTTGTTTCGTTCATCTTGTTGTAATTGTTCTAATTTTTGCTTCAAGTTGCGAAGTTTGCGTTTTTTCTGATGCAAAACAAACTTTATGTTTCTGTATCTTTTTACTATTTTCTGAAAACAGCTATCTGTTTCTTTAGTTTCCATTAGTTTTGTATATTGTTTTTCTTTTTGTTTTATTTTCTTTTCAATAATTCTCTCTAATTCCATTATTCGATGTTTGAGTTGTTCAATTTGATATTTCCGAACCCTCTTCACTGCAGATAGTTTTCCTTCTAACTGCATTCGCAACGCATTGAATTGCCTTGAAGTAATGCCGTATTCTTTACAAAACGACGGTTTGACAGATGAAACCGATTGCTTTTTAACATAGAACAAGACAAATAGCTTTCGTTCAAGAAAACCAAAAAACTTGCCAAACTCATCCAGATAGCGATAGGAATCCAAATGGTGATTCAGTTGAATGTTACTTAATTTAGTTTGGTATGTTTGTAACAACTCTAATCCCCCCCTTTCATCTTTCTTTGGAAACATTCGATTTATCGCTACTTATCTCATATCTATCAATCATTGCACGATCATTCGCCATTATTCTAAATTTTGATAACTATATTCACCCTAGATAATCAAAACCTTAACAACTCGCTCCTCTTTTGTAATACATATACCCGATTATTTATATTCTCTACGAAAATAAAAGCTTTTGCTTTGTATCGTTGATTATCTTCAGTAACAAACATGACATCTACCATTTTACCTTCCGGAAGTTCACTTTTCAGCTTTACATGAATTTCCCATAGTTCAGAATGCGGATAATCGAACACAACTAGATTTGCACAGATGAAAGATAGGTCTCTGTAATGTTGTCCATCATAACTGATTTGCATTTTCCTAATTATCTTCTTTTCTTTCATTCCATCACCTTATCACGAAATAGTCACAAAATAGTGAAAAAGGTCTGAGGAAAATTCCTCAAACCCCTTGAATAAATGATTAACGTAATAATTGTAGCACTCCCTGAGGAAGCTGATTTGCCTGCGCGAGCATCGCTTGCGCTGCTTGAGAGAGGATGTTGTTCTTCGTGAACTCCATCATCTCCTTCGCCATGTCGACGTCTCTGATACGAGATTCTGCGGCTGTTAAGTTTTCTGCCGCATTGTCAAGGTTTGCAATTGTATGCTCTAGACGGTTTTGCCATGCACCTAATTGCGCTCTAGTCGTTGAAACTGTATTGATTGCGTTATTGATTATATCAATTGCAGACGATGCTCCATTTTGTGTAGAAATATCTACTGCATCTACTCCTAAATCTGAGGCACCTACTGCATCAATATCTACAGACAAAGTTTGAGATGAACTATCAGGACCAATATGGATGGTGAAAGTTTGTCCAAATAAATCTTTTTGGTTAAATTTAGTGTCAGAATTAATTCGATCTAATTCATTAATCAATTCCGTTACTTCTAATTGAAGCGCCGCACGGTCAACAGTATTGTCATTAGTATCGTTAGCCGCTTGAACAGCTAGTTCACGCATACGTTGCAAAATAGCGTGAGTCTCAGTTAATGCCCCTTCGGCAGTTTGGATTAGAGAAATTCCGTCTTGAGCATTGCGAGATGCTTGCGATAGACCGCGAATCTGAGCACGCATTTTTTCTGAAATCGCCAAACCTGCTGCATCATCCCCAGCGCGGTTAATACGAAGACCGGAAGAAAGTTTTTCCATGTTCTTTTGAGCATTTGCCCCGTTGATTGATAATTGACGATACGTGTTCAACGCCGCAATATTGTGGTTGATTCTCATATTCTCTTCCTCCTTGAAATTTTTTTCTTCCACGTCCTTGTGGAATGATCAATTCGCGGATAGGAAGAAAGTCGGCCGCCTTTCTTCGCTATGCCACGTTCACTTTTTATATCGGTTTGCTGTTTAAAAAGTTTAATAGGTTGGAGAAAAAATTTTTTAGATTTTGATGTCGAGAAATTGGGAAAATGGCGAAGGCTGTTGAATTTCTTTAATGATGTGTGCTGGGTCATCCTTATGTTTATTAATGATTTCATTTAACGCTTGTTCAGCGGCTTGTTTGTTATCTTGGACAATGCTCGCAATGATTCCTGGGACATGGATGCCCATAATGCTGACGCTCATACCTGTTTCCCCCCTTTCCAGTGTTTCAGTTGTTCGTTTAGCTGCTCGAGCGATGTTTTGGAGGCGAGGGAGGCGGCGTTGTTTTCGGCTTGGATGGCAAGATAAATTTCTTTGCGATGGATTTCGACATGTTTCGGTGCGTTAATGCCAAGCTTCACTTGATCGCCTTGGATAGCAAGGACAGTGATTTCGATGTCATCGCCGATTTGAATTGCTTCTTTCAGTTTGCGCGTTAGTACAAGCATACTTGCCGCCTCCTTTATTTCGCCACTTTTTCGGGAAAGAGGCGATGTTTCGTTTTGTAGTCCGTGTTTGTTAAAATAACTTGCTTTCCAAGGCGTTTACGAGCATTAATGACAATCGGTGCCTGCAAGTTTGCCGTTGTGTCGTCGAAAGGGTCGGTGACGGTCAAAATAACGTATAAAGCAACGTCTTGTTCGCCAGTGATTTGCAGCTGCTCGAGCGTGTTGTCATCGAGTTCGATTTCGTACGTTGGAAAGTATGAAAACGGCTCGATTAAGACAAAACCAAGAGCGGGTGTGTTCACCGATTGTAAAATGATAAACGGTGTGTCTTCGAGTGGTAATAAGACAAATTGTTTTTCCTCTAAAAACCCTGGAATTCCTTGTTCAAAACGAACGATGTCCTTTTCATCAATGTCGATGTTTCCATGATATTTTGTCGCGATTTTCATTTATTCATCCCTCGATTCGTATTTACGTGACAATGTCGATGCGGAGCGAATTGTGCTGCGCCAAATCGATGTGCACCGCTCCTGGTTGGTAATGAATGACTGGACGGTGCGGTTTTACGTCAATGAGCGGCTTATGAATTTTCCAATCCATGATCAGTTTGCCCGGTTCGTAGTCGATTTTCACGCTAAATGGAGATGGTACGAACCCGATGTTAAACTCCAGCGGCGAGTCTTCACTGTTTGCTTGCGCTTGCTCGGCAATCACGTCGCCGCCGTTTTCGATTTTCATCAGCTCATCTCCTTGCGCGGAAACGGTCTCTATGTACGACAGCCATGTTTCGTAACCATCTTTTGCCGCGTCCTCGATAAGCCGAAACACATGTTTTAAATTCATCTCTGCCCATGCCTGCGACTGGTCGATTGTCAGGCGCGGACGGATGACGTTGATCTCCAGTTCTGGCTTTGGCTGTTCGATCGTCATTTCAGCTGGCGGTTGTGCGATTTCCAGTTGTGCAGGTTCGGTGGAAATCTCCAGTCTTGCGAATGTCGCTTCCATACGAAGCTGCGGAATACGCATCAACAGTTCCTCCTTGTCGAAACCGCCGCACTAGGTGAGCGGAATCGAAACATGATAAGAAAAAAGCCAGCTAAAAAGCTAGCTTATCGTAAAAAGTCGACCAACGTCGGCTGGATGATGCGCGCGCCAACCGCTAGTGCGGCGCGATGGACACTTTCTTGCACTTTTAAATCGGTAATGACACGTTCCATGTCGGCGTCTTCGTTATCCGACAACACTTTTTTCGCAATGACTTCTTGCTGGTTAATGCGGTCTTCCATTAATTCAACGCGGTTCATGCGCGCCCCTAACTCGGCGCGGACACCTAGTAGATTTGTAATATGCTGATCAATATAGCCGAGGTATTCGTTAATATCTTTTCCCGTCTTCGTCGGATCGTCCAAATCGTTGGCAAGCGACTGCAAATCGCTGAACAATCCTTTCCCTTTTTGCGAAGCGTCATAATGGAACACTTTCGTTGGATCCACATTGACACCAATATAAATGCCTTTCGCTAATTCGATTTTTACTTCTTCTGCATTGTTCGATGTTGTAATGGAACCGTTCACCATTTGCACAGGAGGCTGTAACGTGTTTGTGCCGTTAAAAATATATTTGTCGCCGACTTTCGTATTGGCGATCGTCACCAACTGTTCGGTCAGCTGCTTAATTTCTTGCGAGATCGCTTGGCGCTGCGTTTCTTCATACGTGTCGTTGCTTGCTTGAACAACGAGCTCGCGAATGCGCTGCAACGCTTGTGTCGCTTTATCGAGCGCCGCGTCTGAGTTTTCAATCCAGTTGTACGCTTCGGAAAAATTGCGTTTCAACTGTTCGACTTCCGTTAAGTTGGTGCGATACGCCATCCCTTTCATCGCCACGACAGGATCGTCCGATGGGCGGTTAATTTTCTTTCCCGTGGAAAGCTGTTCTTGATATTTTCCTAAGTTCGCATAGCTAGCGCTTAAATGTTTTAGCATATTATTTGCCAGCATGTTTTGTGTCACGCGCACGTTTAGTCACCTACCTTCCGACGATACCCATTCCGTTGATGATTTTATCGAGCATTTCATCCACGACAGTAATTTGCCGCGCTGCCGCGTTATAGGCGTGCTGGAATTTAATCATGTTCATCATTTCCTCATCAAGAGATACGGAGCTGACCGATTGACGGCGCTCTTCCACTGATTGGCGGAGGACGTCGCTATTGTTTTTCATCCGGTTGGCTTGCTGCCCGTCGACGCCAAGTTTCCCAATCCAGCCTTGGTAGTTCGTTTGGATCGTGCCAGAAGTCAACGGCAGATTGAGCGTGCTGATCTGGATCGTGTTTGTTGTCCCAATTAAACTGACCGTATCCGCAGAAAGCAACATGCTGCCAACATTCGCGAGATTAATCGCATTGTTTCCGTTTCCTGGCTTTCCATATTCCGTGGAAGCAGCAATGTTCGCAAGGTCGTCAATATCGGCAGAAAGACGAATCGTTTTTGCCGCTCCTTTTTCTTCTTGACCAAGCCCATCGAAAAAGGAAACACCCGTTTCGCCGTTGAGCCCATATCCTTTTTCGTGAACTGCATTAAACAATTTACCGAATGTATAAGCAAGCTTATCTAAGTTATTTAACATATCCGGATAAATGCCCGTGACGATTGGCTGACCGTTGCTATCCTGCCCGTTTACGTAGCCGTACGCTTCGATGAGTCCGCGCAGTTTGCCCATTGGAAATGTGACTTGATTGTTGCTGGTGAAGGAAACGGACGTGCCTCCCACTTGCAACTCTGTGACTCCCGTAGCTGGCGGCATTTCCTTGATGTGCTCTTTGTCCCCGTCCACATCTTGACCATCTGGAAATGAAATGGATTGAAAATCCCTGCCTTGGACGAGATATACTTTTTCGTTTCCGTTGAGGAAATAAATATCATATGTCCCTTCCGCCGTTGCTGGCGCGTTGCCACCGGTTGGATGTTTTTCGACTTGTACATTAATCAGTTTGGAAAGCTCGTCAATAAGACGGTCGCGTTCGTCATACAGATCGTTCGGCAAATAGCCATTCGGTTCGACGCTCGCAATTTGTTTGTTCAGTTCGCTAATTTGTTTGGCAAGCGAGTTGATTTGCGTGACCGTTACACCAATCTGCGTCCCGATATCGGTTTGAATTTGCGATAACGAGTTGGATAAATAATGGAACGTTTCGACTACGGCAAGTCCGCGCTGGCGTACAACAGACCGTGCCCCTTCGTTTTCAGGATTGACGCTTAAGTCTTGCATCGCTTGCCAAAACTGATCCATCGTTTTTGCCAATCCGTTATCTGACGGTTCGTTCATAATGTCTTCCATCTTCGCAATCGCATCCGCGCGCGCTTCCCAATAACCAAGCTTGTTGTTTTCCCCGCGATATTGAATGTCCAAAAAGTATTCGCGCACACGCTCAATCGAACCTGCTTTTACACCTGTCCCCATCTGACCAGGGATTTGCGGACGATTCAGACCAGGAGCGGGAAATGGCTCCGTCGTCACAAAATTGACGCGTTGTCTTGTATATCCAGGTGTATTCGCATTCGCGACGTTATGCCCTGTTACGTAAAGTGCGGCTTGCTGGGTCATCATGCCGCGTTTGGCGGCTTCTAATCCGTGAAATGTCGAAAGCATCGTTCTCCTGGTTACTAAAATCTATAAAAATCGACTCTTCGCGATGGAACCAGCCAAACAGCTTGCCGCTCAGGAAACACCTGAGTTCCATCAGGAAGGGAATTTCCCTTGTCATTCACTTGCTGTGAAAGACACCCCGTGGATCGCGGTTAGCGACGGCATCTGTCGTGCACCATTCCTTCCATCGGTCAGTACACGACAACGATTTTAGCAACCAGGTCTACACCTCCTTAATGCTTATTCTCCTTAAGCCTTTGACTCGAATATGGAGCGGTTTAACGACTCTTCGTATTGGTTCGTTTCGTTATACGTAATCGGCTGGACGGATGGCATGGCCACATCCAACATAGCCGAAACGAACTGCAATGACTGCTCTAACAGCTGTTTATTTAATTCATTTGCCTGTTTGAGTTGTGCGATCGTTTCCGTCAACCGTTCATATAGCTCAGTCAGTTTTTCACGTTCCGTTTTATCGGCAAGCTCAATGCAACGGGTGATCGTCATGTTTTGCGCGTTTGGAAATGTTTTTTCCATCCAGCGCACTCGCCGTTCCTCGAACTGTCGAATGGCGAAAATATGTTTTTGTTCTTCGTTCATTAACGTCGACAATGCATCCATGTCATTTTTTTTCAACGCTTCCGTTTTGCGCTGGGCGAGCTTGTATAAACTTTCATGCAGTTTCGCTTGTGCCTCTAATATCGAAATAAGCCCAGAAAACGTCATCATCGTTCGCTCCGTTTTTATTGTTTTCGATAATATTCAATGATGCTTTTCGCGATTGCTTTCGGGTCAATCGTGTACGTCCCGTTTTGCACTTGTTGTTTTAACTGTTCGACTTTTTCTTGGCGAGCGCTTTCCCATTTCGACGCTTCCTGCAATTCTTTCGCCGCTTCAGAAATTTCGACTTGATCTTTTTTTCTTGTAGACGGAACTTGCCGCTCCACTTTATTAAACTGCCGCTCATACGGATTAACGTTCATCGAGCCGACATGATGAATTTTCATACTGTTTCACCTCACTTTTCTCCATCAACGTTCATCTGCCTACTATTTATATCGGAGCAAAGAAGCGAATGTTTAATGCTCCTCATCTTTTTGGACATAATAAGTTACCATTCTTTGTCGTTGTCGCTGTTTTTCTTCCTCAAGCTGCTTTAATTGTGTTTGAATCCTTGTTCTACATTTCGGACAAAGTTGCCCTTCGCGGATCATCGTGCCGCACGATTCGCAAGGATAGCCGAGATTTGGAAAATGAACAAGCTGGAGCCGCCCTATTTTAATCCATTTCGTAATGAGCGATTCGCTTACTCCCGTCGCCTCGACGACTTGCGCCATCGTGGCAGTGCGGTTTTCGCGTTTACGGAGAAATTGATACACTTTTTCAAACAATACCTCTTCTTCTTTATAGCACTGTTCGCAAACATCACGAATGGAATGTTTGACAAAAAGCCGCCCGCATCTCGGACAGTTTGTAAGCTCTCCCATCGTTTTCCCCTCCCCGCTTTCATTTACGTGTAAATGTTAATAATGAGTCCTTGAATCTCCCCCACGATGCGCAATATATCCAGTCCTTTTTGTTCCTTTTGCAATACGTTATTTGTTAATTCGATTAATTTGCGGTCCACTTCTTTGACGATTTTATAAATGCGCGCCCGTCCGCCGCGGCTGAATCCGCGCTGTTCTTCCAACTGTAGGCCGTTTTTGACGGCGTCGTCCAAAAATTGCTTGACAAGCTGTTTATATTTTTTCAAGTCCTCGATCGTTCGCGATTCGGCGAGCTTTTTCCCTTGTTCTTCGATTTGTTGGACTTGTTGCTGCACGCGTTCCCAGACGATATCATTTCGTTTTTTCGCCATCACTTCGGTAAATGACACCGATTCCATCGCTGTTTCTTCTTTACGGCTAACGTTTGATACGTTCGCCCTTGTTACTTTCTGCACTTCCATCGTCATCACCTCTTGTTATCCCCATTATCGCACAACTATAAAAAAAGGGCGAGGTCTTGTTGACCCACCCCTTCATCAACGAGCGTATTAGCTTTTCAACAGTTGCAAAATTCCTTGCGGCAACTGGTTTGATTGCGCGAGCATCGCTTGTGCCGCTTGGGTTAAGATATTGTTTTTCGTAAACTCTGCCATCTCCATCGCCATGTCGGTATCACGAATGCGCGATTCTGCGGACGTTAAGTTTTCATTTGCGGTTTTTAAGTTGTTGATGGTGTGTTCTAGGCGGTTTTGAATCGCGCCTAATTTTCCTCGTTCTTCGGATACTTTATTAATGGCTTGGTCAATCACGGTGATCGCCGCGCGCGCCGCCTGTGCCGATGATGATACATCGATCCCCGCTTGAGCATTTACTCCTGCACTCAGACTCGTTGTGTGATCCGCCATACGGGCAAGACCCAAGCTGGCGGCATCCATGACGCCTAAATCAAACCCTAGTGTCTCGGACTCATTGGCGCCAATTTGCATTTCCAACTTTAATGACTTTCCTTTATTTTCTTCAAAGTCATTATCAATAATTTCGATTTCCAATCCATTCGCTGAACCGAACGAACCTCCGTCATCTGTTCGATCGGTTGAAAGAATCAATGAGTTTCCTACCACACTAAACGCCGTTAATGCCGAAACAGGTCGATTTGTATCTGCTTTGGCATCCTCAAGTACTTGTTCAATATCCTTTAACACGTCAAAAACTGTTTTTCCTCTCACATCAATTGTTGCTGTTCCTTGCCCGCTGCTCCAAGTGTAGCTGCTTGCCATCGAATCGCTAAACGTAATCGTTAAATTATCGATTTTTAATACATCGCCGTTTTTAGGGACATCGCCAAAAGTCAGCGTGAATGTTTCGGGGACTAAAGCTTGATTCTTAGCAACAAGCGATGTAACCTCTTTTGTTGAATCAAATGGATCTAAATATTTGAGCTCTGTATTAGAAAAATCAGACGACACAGTGATTGTACTCGCTTTTTTCGGCGACATAACCTTTGCTGTTATCAATGTTAATTGACCGTTTGTAATGATTCCGTCACCGTTATTACTATTATCAGAGGCATTCACGATCGAACTTGCGGAGCTAAATGTACTATCATTAGCTAAAATTGCATCTCTTAATGCAGTAAGTAATCCGTTAATGTTATCTACTGCATCACTGTCATTCGCTGGGGTGGCAACCCAAGAAGTTACATTCACAGCAATATGCCCTGTATCAGCTAACCCATCACCTTTGGCATCAATTTCATATACTTTTCCGTTTATTGTAAATGTTTTTTTGTCGATTACATCTTGAGCCAACATGCCAAAGTTCTTCGAAAAGTCTAGTACAACTTTTGCCGGATCCGTTGGTGCCGCTGTGACAATCCCTTGCCATGTTCCGTTTCCTACATAGCTAATGGCTGAAGAACTCGCTTCAGCAAATGCTCTGCCTTCCGGGGAACCGCTAAATAAAATCTTTTGGTTAAACTGTGTCGTATCGGCAATACGGTCAATTTCTTTTGTCAACTGATCGATTTCCGCTTGAATCGCCGCACGATCGCTTGACTCAAGCGTATCATTCGCCGCTTGCACCGCAAGCTCTCTCATGCGCTGCAAAATGCTATGTACTTCGTTTAAAGCCCCTTCCGCCGTTTGGATGAGCGAGATTGCGTCTAACGCATTGCGTTCCGCCATTTGAAGTCCGCGGATTTGCGAGCGCATTTTTTCAGAGATGGCAAGACCAGCCGCATCGTCTGCCGCGCGGTTAATTCGCAAACCAGATGATAATCTTTCTAAGTTTTTAGAGACGCTTAATTGGTTTGCCGCTAAGTTGCGATAGGCGTTTAATGCTTGAATGTTATGATTAATTCTCATGTTTATTCGCTCCTTTATCCTATTTTTCTTCGTATGTGGTCACAAATTTTTCGTAAGCTGCTGCTTTTTGCATAAACGATTTTGGCACTGGCTGCGGTTCTTTTTTTAACGCTTCGTTCCAAGCAGATGAAATCGTCATTATTAATTGAAGCACTTCTTTAATGATGGAAACGTCTTTCTTCATATTGGCCTCAATGAGACGTTCTGCCATATAGTTGTAAAGCGCATCTAATTGATGAGCGATAATGCCGGCATCATATTTTAACCCGACACCGAGCCGGCGGAGAATATCATTGGCTTTTTGCAGCCGTTTATTGGCGTCTATATAATTTTTTTGTTCAATCAATGTAATCGCTGCTTCTAAACTTTCAATGAGTCCTTCATAAAGCAGGGCCGTTAGTTGTTGGGAATTTTTTTTATAAACAATTTCTTCAGTGAGGACCTCCAAATTGTACACCCCCGTTTGCTCTCTATTTTTTATATCGGCCATTTATGCACGTAGTTTAATAGTTTTTTTCTATTTCTTCTATTAATAACAAAATTTCTGCAATGACAGCGTATAGTTGCGGGGGAATGCTGTCACCTAAATCAAGGCTTAACAAGTTTTGCACAAGGAGTGGATCTTCTTGGATATGAACGTTATGTTGTTTCGCTAATTCAATAATCTTTTGCGCCACATATCCTGTTCCTTGAGCGACGACAGTCGGTGATTTTCCGGTTTCTTCATCGTAACGAATAACCGCTGCTGTGGGACCGTTTATTTGACTTCGTTTTTTTTGGTTAAAATATTTTTGGATCATATTGTAAAATCGTATCCTTTCTCCGTAAATGTTGCATAAGATGGTGTCTGTGATATCGGTTTCGACTCTTTCATTGGCATATTTTCTTTCGATAATTTTGTCACGTTCACTCCGGTCACACGATAACCAATTTCTTCTAATCTTTCTTTGGCGACATCGATAAGTGGTTGGATCTTCTCCGTAAAATCCTCTTTGTCGTTACGAAACGTAATCGAAAGATTTCTTTCATTTGCATTCAGTAAAATCCCAATATCGCCCAATTTTTTCGTCTCAAGCAAGAAATATAAACTGCAATTTTCCCAGTCAATTCGTTCGCCGTCTTTGCGAGAATTCACATACACTTTTATGCTTCGTACTTCATTTTGTAATAACAGCGGTAACGTGAAGAAAAAGCTTTGCGCATTCGCGCCTGCATCAAATTTATTTAACAGTTGTTGCCCCGTAAGATTATTTAACGCTTGTTCCGCTTGTTGTGCTACTTGCTCGTTTCCGCTTTGGGCAAGTTTCAAGAACATTGCCTTCATATTTTGTTGTGGCACTTCTTCATTGTTTCCTTTAAAAACGAGCGATTCAGCGACTTCGTAATCATGAGTTAAACCGAGCCGGCGAATCGTTTCAAACATTTGCCGTGCTGATGGTTCAAGCGCAAAAGGTTGAACCGTTTTATTCATCTGCGTTAAAAATTCTTTTGGCGAACCGGCAAACTTTAAACTTTCGTTTGCCACAAAATGTTTCACTTTCACATCAGATGGTTTAAATTGCATTTTTGCGAGTACATCTTTTACTTCTTTCACGATTTTTTGTGCGCCGCTATAGTCGCCTTTATTTAATCGTTTTCTCGCCTCGGCGAGCTGTGAACTTGCTTTCATTAATTGTTTTTCTGTCATCATATCGGTAAATAACATCATATCGCTTTTTAAAATGGCGTTGTCTAATTGCTTGATTGTCGTTTCTAAAAGCTGTTTCGCCTGAGGTTGGGCGCTTTGTTTATATTTCTCAATTAATTGCGAAATCGTCTCTAAATTACGCATAATGTCGCGTTTTATATTTTTAAAGTCAATCGCCGCTTGCGACATTTTTTTCGTAACGGTTTGTACAATGATATCTTTTGTTTGCAATTGTATGCTTGTTTGCCATTCGGAATCGAAAAGGTTGTCTAAGCTAGTTGATGGATCGGTTTTTTCGTTGACCGCTGAAGGCAATGATGTTTCGATTTCCGTCAATGTTTCTAGCATCGTTTGTCTTGCCGCAAGTTCTCTTCCGTTTTCTTTCAGCTGCAATGCCTTCGTGAAAGAGTCCGCTAGTTTTTTCCCGAGCTCTGGTTCTTTGTTTAACCGCGGCATCGTTTCCGTTTTAATAAAGTCCAACGCTTTTTCTAAGTTTGCTTCACGCTGAAGTGTTTTGATTGCTTTGCGAACGGCATCATATACATGTTGATTGGATATTTCTTTTTCATTCGTTATATCTTTCATTTGTTCGTTTTCTAAATTTGTAAGACTCGCAAGAAGCTGCTCGCGACCGCTTTTATCAAGTTTTGCCGCTTCAAACATTGCTTTTGTCAACTGTGTTACGATGTTCTTATCGGAAAAACGATGAAGCTGCTGGCGTATTTCTCGGATCGCCGCTTCGATGGTCTCCGCTTTGTCGATTGTTTGTTTTACTTGTTGAATCGTTTCAAGCAGATCAACTTGCGGCTTTTGTTCTTTTGCTGCTACAGCTTTTTCTACTTGTTCAAGTGTGCGAATGAGATGGTTTTTCGCGAATGTTTCCCGGCCGATTTGTTGTAACATCAAAACATCTTTGACTGCTTTTTCTATTTTTTGTTGTATTTCCACAGGCACATGGTCGTTATGAACGAGTTGCGTACGGACATGCGTCAGCGCTTTTGTTAAATCGGCTTCCTTTATTACCTGGCTGCGTACATCTTTCACCAGTTCTATAAGATTCGCAGACGATTGAGGTTTTGATTCATTGGCACGCAATGTTTCCTCTGCCTGCGTTAGCGCCTGCATTAAACGAACGCGGGCCTCAACTTCGCGGCCTTGTTGCTGAAGTTGCACCACTTCTCGCAATGCTCGATTCACTTTCTCCGCTACTTCTCGATCCATTTCCGGTGCATCCACGATATGTTGACGAACGTGTTCCACTGCTTTGGTGAGATTCGGTTCACGTATTGCTTGCTCGCGTACTTGTTTCACTTGATTTGCCGGTTCTTGTGTGCGCAGTTCTTGTTCCACTTGCTCCAATGCTTGGACTAAACGAACACGCGCTTCACTTTCGCGACCCATTTGCTGAAGTTGAGCGACTTCGCGTAACACTCGGTCGACTTTCTTCACGATTTCTTGATCCATTTTCGGCGCATCCACGATATGTTGGCGAACGTGTTCCACCGCCTTGGTGAGATTCGGTTCGTGTGTTACTTGTTCACGCACTTGCTTCACTTGATTTGCCGGTTCTTGCATGTGCAGTTCTTGTTCGGCCTGTGTTAATGCTTGGACTAAACGAGCACGGGCCTCGACTTCGCGGCCTTGCTGTTGAAGTTGCACCACTTCACGCAATGCTCGGTTCACTTTCTCCGCTACTTCCCGATCCATTTCTGGTGCATCCACAATGTGTTGACGCACCTGTTCTACCGCTTTGGACAGGTTCGGTTCGCGTGCTGCTTGTTCACGTACTTGCTTGACTTGGTTCGCCATATCACGTACGTTCGGTTTCACTTGCTCAACGGATTGTTCCAACTCCGTTAATGCTTGAATAACTTGACGGCGCGCTATTTGTTCTTGCCCGTTCGCTTTCAGCGTCTGCGCTTCTTTGATAACTTGGTCAACTTTTTGTCGCACTTCCTCTGGCACGTTGTCGTTATGAACGAGTTGCGTGCGAACCTGCGCCAGTGCCTTCGTCAAATTGGATTCCTTAATGACCTGACTGTGTACATCTTTCACTAGTTCCGCAAGATTTTGAGATGACTGAGGTTTCGCTTCATTGACACGCAATACTTCCTCAGCCTGTGTTAACGCCTGCATTAAACGAGCACGAGCCTCGACTTCGCGACCCATTTGCTGGAGTTGGACTACTTCACGCAATGCTCGATTCACTTTCTCTGCTACTTCCCGATCCATTTCCGGCGCATCCACGATGTGTTGACGAACTTGTTCTACTGCTTTGGACAAGTTCGGTTCACGCGTTGCCTGCTCACGTACTTGTTTCACTTGATTTGCCGGTTCTTGCATGTGCAGTTCTTGTTCTGCTTGTATCAATGCTTGAACTAAACGAACACGGGTTTCGCCTTCGCGACCCATTTGCTGGAGTTGGACTACTTCACGCAATGCTCGATTCACTTTCTCTGCTACTTCCCGATCCATTTCTGGTGCATCCACGATGTGTTGACGAACTTGTTCCACTGCTTTGGACAAGTTCGGTTCGCTTGTTATTTGTTCACGCACTTGTCTCACTTGATTTGCTAGTTCTTGCGTGCGCAGTTCTTGTTCGGCCTGTGTTAATGCTTCGACTAAACGAGCACGGGCTTCGCCTTCGCGACCTATTTGCTGAAGTTGCACCACTTCACGCAATGCTCGATTCACTTTCTCGGCTACTTCCCGATCCATTTCTAGAGCATCCACGATGTGTTGACGAACTTGTTCCACTGCTTTGGACAAGCTCGGTTCGCGTGCTGCTTGTTCACGTACTTGTTTCACTTGATTGGCGACATCACGCACAATCAGTTTCTCTTGCCCAACAGATTGTTCTAACTCCGTTAGCGACTGAATAACTTGACGGCGTGCTATTTGTTCTTGCCCGTTCGCTTTCAGCACCTGCGCTTCTTTAATGACTTGTTCTACTTTTTGTTGTACTTCCTCCGGCACGTTGTCGTTATGAACAAGCTGCGTGCGAATCTGTGCCAATGCTTTCGTTAAGTCGGCTTCCTTCATGACCTGATTGCGCACGTCTTTTACTAGTTCTGTAAGATTTTGAGGCGGTTGGGCCTTCGCTTCGTTCGTGCGAAATGTTTGTTCAACTTGATTTATTCGCTGCTTTGTCATTTCTAACGGTCTTTCTGTTTGGCCGGCTTGTTTGCTCGCAAGATCTTTTTCAATTTGTTCGAATGCTTGAATAAGGCGGTCTTTGCCAGCTTTTTGAGCAATAGACAAGCGCTCAACGAGTGTTTCGATTTCTGCTGCCGTTTTCTTATCTACATGACTAATAACTTCATTTTTTAATCGTTGAATTGCTTCCGGTAAATTGTTTGTATTCCGAATGATGTCTTTCGCTTTTCGCAACGCCTGTACCGTCTGTTCGACCCCATCATGAACTTTCGCTTCTGTCGTTTTGGAGCTGGATGCTATTTCATCCTCCATTTGTGTCAATGCCTGCATTAACTTTGCTTTGGCAGAAAGAGGCTGTCCTATTTGTCGTAATCTCTCTACTTCCTGGAGAGTTGCGGCTATTTTTTCTTTAATATCGTGAGAAATGTTTTTGTTATCTACTATCTTTTCTTTTACAATCACAATCGCTTTTCCTACTAACGGCTCGCGTTGCACATGCTCACGTAGTTTTTTCACTTGTTCCACTAGGTCATACTCGCTCATTCCACGTTGAACGCGCGTTTCCTGGGAGACAGATTGCTCTAATAGCACTAATGTTTGCACGATTTTACCGCGGGCAAATGATTCTTGACCTTTTTCATGGAAAACAACCGCTTCACGCACCGCTCTATTTAAGGCTTCCGATACATCTGTTTCTGCCGCTTTAGCTAACTCGGCAACGCGTTCCATTACTTTGGTAAAATTCGGCTCACGTTGAATTTCTTTACGAACATTCGCAATTACTTCTTTTGTAACACGACCACTGTTTTCGATTTCTTGTTTTGTAAATGTAAAACTTGCATCCAGTTGTTTGGCGATGGATGTTAACACTTCACCCAGCGGCTTTCCGTGCAGCGCCTCATGAACCGCTGTTATTTGTGCGTTCGTTACTTCTAATCTTTTATTTACTAAAGCACGAATCGTATCCAGTTTTTGTTCAACCGTACCCGGAGCTTCAGCGAAAAACGTTTTTAATACGGCAACCGTTTCTTTCGTTAGCGGCATTTCTTTAGATAGTAACAATTGTGCCGCTTGTTTTAACTCAGTAGGCACATTTTCCCCTGCACCGAGTTTGGTTAAAAGTGTTGTGATATCATTCATTTGCGGCTTTGCTACAGGTTGAGGTCGTGGGATCACTTTCACTACTGGAATATCTCCTTGTTGGGCTGTTACCTCTATCATCACACGTCCTTCTTGAGGCAATTCCCCTTCTACTTGAACACGAATATCCGTTCCTTTTATATTCACTATCGCTTCATTGATATTTATTTTTTCTTTTATCGTTGCCTCATACGTTTCACCATTTTTTAATAGGATCGGTTGTTCATGCACGAAAGCTGCTTGTCTTGCTAGGGAATTTCGAATTTCCATCACTATCACTCTCCGCTCGACATGTCCTTACTTTTAATATCGGCACATCTCAAGCGGATGTTTACTGACTCGTTACGACCGAATGAGGGTGAAGGAGGAGACGTCTATCGCTCCAGCTTGACGCAACACCTTCGCCGCATGCCTTAACGTCGTTCCTGTCGTGTAAATATCATCGATTAACACAATATGCTTGTCCTGTAAAGGCATTTTTCCCGAAAACTGAAAGACGTTTTCCGTCTGCAGCCGCTCACGGCGCGATTTTTTGGATTGTTTTTCGAGGTGATGACGTGTGAGGATATCGTGGATGGGGAGAGCGAGCAGCACGGCCAGCGCCTTTGCTTGGTTAAATCCGCGTTCGTACAGGCGCTCGTCGCTGAGAGGAATCGAAACGATCAGAAAGGTATGGTCAAAATGACGATAAAATTCACGGCGAAACTCTTCTTGAAACGCTTCGACAATCGCGTAGTCGCCGCGAAATTTCCAAAGCGCAACCACTTCTTTCATCCATTCATTGTACATATACACCGACCGATTTTTCGTCAACACATCTTTCCACTCGTCGTCCTCTTGCCAACGGACACAATCCATGCATAATCGACCTTGTCGATGGGATGGTTCAAGGTCTGCAAACGGACGGCCGCACATATCGCAAATTTCTCCGTTAATCCTCATCAACGCATTGCGGCATTTCGAACAAAGACAATCCGCTTTGTCTAATGTCAAAAAATGCCGCCAACTCACCATCGGATTGTACGGCGTATGGCAAATCAAGCAATTCATTGCGTTTTCAACATCCCCCTTTCCGACGCCTCCTTATTCATTCGCTCAATCTGCCGTTTCGCCGCGACCATTTCCCGTGTTTTTCCGTAATGGAAAAAACATATGTCACCGTTTGGAAATTGAGCGCTTCGCCCGACGCGGCCGGCAATTTGCACGAGCGCGCTTTCCGTAAAAATGCGGTCTTCCGCGCCAAGCACGGCAACATCGATGTTCGGAACGGTCACGCCGCGTTCCAAAATCGTCGTAGTGACAAGAAGAGGAATGCGGCCGTCGCGAAACGCTTGCACTTTTTCCGCACGCTTCGGATCTTCCGCGTGAACGCCTTCGATCCGCTCGTCTAATAGTTTCAATATACGTACAACTTGCTCGAGCTCATCAATATGGGGGACGAATAAAAACGCTTGTTTTGCTGTTTCAATGCGCAATTTCACCCATGCGGTGACGTTGCGGGGAAGACGCCGTCGCTTTAACTGTTTGCGCCAGTTTCCACACCATTCAAAGGATGGGACAGGAAGGGGAAAACCGTGGTAGCGGGCGGGAATGGTGACCGCTTTTCGTTTGCCGCGCTTGATTTCTTTCTGCCAAGCTGGATGTGGAGTTGCCGTTAAATAAATAAGACTGGATGTCTCTTTGCGCGCTTTTGCGACAGCATATTCAAGCATCGGTTCCATCGAATACGGGAAGGCGTCGACTTCATCAATCACCATCACATCAAAAGCGCGGTAAAAACGTAATAGCTGATGGGTGGTGGAAATAACAAAAGGGGCGAATTTGCCGCGGTCGTCGCTGCCGCCGTACAAGGCGATCAATGGGACGCTTGGAAATGCTTGTTTCAAGCGAGGGGCAAGCTCGCGCACAACATCGGTTCTTGGGGTGGCAATACATACGCGTTTTCCCATCTCAAGCGCCCGCGCGATGCCTGGAAACAATACCTCTGTTTTTCCAGCGCCACAAACCGCCCATACGAGTAATTCGTCATTCCGCATGATTGCGTTCTCCACCGCATCGGCAGCACGCTGCTGGCCTTGGGATAACGTTCCGTTCCAGGAAAGCGGGGAAAAATAGCAAGCTTGAGGGAAAGAAAAGCGGGATACAACCAGCGGGGTACATGCGCTGACACGTCCCATCATAATGCATTTGCGGCAATATGTACAAACCGCTTGACAGCGTGCACAAGGAAATGAGGCGAAAAAATGATTCTCCTCGTTTCCGCACCTTATGCAGCGCCATCCATGTTTTGTTTTCATCATTCCTTTTTCGTAAGCAAGATAGCCATGTTCATAATGTGCTTGAATGAGATCAAGGGGGAACGGAAGTTCTTCAAGGAGAAGCTGTTTTCCTTCCAAAAAAGAAAGGAGTTCTGGGGAGTAAGGAAACTCGGGGTGCAGTGGGATAGAAGACGTGGCATCAATGTAGCTGATCGGTTTAGCAGTTCGGTCATTGGTTTTGGCCAATGCTTCGGGGATCAACCTTCCTTCATCCACGATAAAACGCATATGATCCCTCCATTTCATATTGTTCATCCCTATGCCGCATAAAGCTTTGCGGCATAGGGATCAGCAAGATTACGGTTGATACCATGTTAGTCCTAACGCACCTTCACCAAGATGGGTTCCGATGACTGGGCCGAAGTAGCTCACCATGAATTCGACATGCGGATACTTGCTTGCCAGTTCCTGCTTCCATTGTTCCGCCTCATCTGGACGATTCGCGTGAATGATCGCCGCCTTGAGCGGCACTCCTTTGGCTGCGTCTTCGGCAAACAATTCTTCAATCCGTTTCACTGCTTTTTTGCGCGTGCGAATTTTTTTCAAACGGAACGATCACTTTATTTTCAAAGTGAAGCAGCGGCTTAATTTGCAGCAGTCCGCCGATGAACGCCTGCGCGCCTGTCAATCTTCCACCGCGCTGCAAATGCGATAAATCGTCTACCATAAAGTAAGCGCGCAACGTTTTTTTCACTTCATCGAGCCGTGCGATGATTTCCTCTGGCGTTTTCCCATCAAGCGCCATCTTCGCCGCTTCGATCGTGTAAAAACCTTGGGCCATGCAGCTGATTTCCGAATCATACGCGTACACTTGCAGACCATCGACCATATTTCCTGCCGTCAGCGCGCCTTGGTACGTGCCGCTAATGCCGCTCGAGAGATGGATGCTAATGACCGCATCGTATCCTTCGTCACGGAGCGATGTAAATAGTTCGACAAATTCGCCAACCGCTGGCTGGGAGGTGGTCGGCAGCTCTTTATGCTGCTTTACTTTGTCGTAAAATTGTTCCGTGCTAATATCTATTTCCTCACGATACGTTTCCGCGCCAAACGAGACGCTCAACGGAATCATATGAATCCTTAGCTTATCGCGCACTTCTTTCGGAATATAAGCGGTGCTATCCGTTACAATAGCTGTTTTCATCGTTCATACCTTCCTCGTTCATTAGTCTTTATTACCTATTGTAACAAAAAAAAGGGACGAAATTCATTATCCAATAGCAATAAATTGTCCAGCCATTTTCCGCAAACATTAGCGCACTTCGACCCAGCCGTTTTTGATGGCGACAACGACCGCTTGTGTACGATCATTGACATTTAATTTTTGTAAAATGTTGCTTACATGATTTTTCACCGTTTTTTCGCTGATATATAGCGCCTCACCGATACCGCGGTTGCTTTTTCCGTCTGCTAATAGCTGCAATACTTCACATTCACGGCGCGTTAATAGATGAAGCGGCCAGCGGACTTCACGTTTTCTTTCTTTGTTTTCGCCTTTTTCCGATGCAAGCCGGCGGTATTCGCGAATCAAATTGTGCGTCACTTTCGGATGCAAGTACGAGCCGCCTTCTGCGACGATTTTCACCGCTTCAATCAATGTATCTGCATCCATTTCTTTTAATAAATAGCCGGTAGCCCCTGTTTGCAATGCGCGCATCACATAGTTTTCATCATCATGAATCGAAAGAACGACAACTTTTGTATCAGGATACGTTTCAATCAGCTGTTTCGTTGCCTCTACTCCATTGATGTTCGGCATGTTAATGTCCATAATGACAATGTCAGGGCGATGCTCTTCTACAATCGAAAGGGCTTCGCTTCCGTCCGCGCCTTCTGCAACGACTTCAAACTCCTCTTCAAACTCTAAAATTCGCTTAATCCCTTCCCGAAATAGTTGATGATCATCAATAATGGCGATGCGTGTTTTCATAACCTCTCCTCCCTTTGTTGATTATGTTACGTTATACATTCAACGGAATACGAATGAAAATCGTTGTACCGAATCCAATCTTTGACCGAATCGTTAATGTCCCTTGCAACAATTCGACCCGTTCTTTCATGCCAATAAGTCCAAAAGCATTCTCTTTTTTTACCGTTGTGTCAAATCCTTTCCCATTATCTTTTACCATCACAAACAGCTGGTTGTTATTCATTTCCGTTCTCACTTGAATTTCGGTCGCTTCCGCATGCTTCAGGGCATTTTGTACTGATTCTTGAACGAGACGGAACACCGCAACTTCCATTCGGGCCGGTAGTCTTACTTCTTCACCAATGTGTACAAAGGAGACGGCAATCTCCCTATTATAATCTTCGATCGTTTGTAGGTATTTTCTTAGTGTAGGAATTAAACCTAAATCGTCAAGCGCCATTGGTCGCAAATCATAAATAATTCTTCGTACCTCATAAAGAGCAGAACGAACCATTTTTTTAAAATCGCGAATTTCGGCAATCGCCGCTTCAATGCCGCGATCTTTTAACACTTTTTCAATGAAGTCGGAACGAAGAATGGCATGGGCGAGCGTTTGCGCTGGACCATCATGAATTTCCCGCGATAGCCGTTTTCTTTCCTCTTCTTGCGCCTCGATAATTTTTAACCCAAACTCTTGTTTTTGTTTAGCACCTTCAATAAATTCCCCCACTTGACGGAAGTCGCTGTTTAAATAATCAAGAACAACCGTAATTTGTCCAACTAAATGCTCTGCCCGTTCGATCGTTTCCTTCAGCCCAACTAAGCGCCGCTCGAGCTCATCGCGCCGCAGCCGCAGCTGTTTTTCCCGCTCGCGGATCATCGCCAGCTCCATGTGCAATTCATGGGCCTTTTCGTATGCTTCACGAATTTCCTCTTCCGAATATAGCGAAAAATCCTTGCTTACTTCCGCAAGGCGCTGCCGAGACAGCCGGGTTTGTATTTCCAGTTTATCCGCCTCTTCAATCGTCTGTTTGGTTAGCATCTTCACTTCCAACAATTCTTGAAGCAGCTGTTCATGTTCTTGGCGTGACTGTTCACCGATCCGAAAAATTTCGTCCTTGCTATGTTGAACGGTGTCGATCATTTTTTCGACAATTTTATCTAATTCCTTTGCATCCAACGTTTTATTTGAAGACATACAAGATCCCCCGTAAACGCTTTGCTGCGCTGCTTTCTAATTTTGTATATCTGCACCAAAAAAATTTATTTGAAGGAAAAATGTTGTCGATTTATAATAAAAAAGCATCCAATAACAATAACAATCTATTTCTTTTTCTACTAAATTAGTATAACATGTTTTTGTCCAAAACTTATCGAATTTTTGAAACTCCTTTGTGTAACAGTGGGGTGATTTTTGTTTTGTTACAAAAATATTACACAGTAAAAGGGTACGGAGAAAACGAAATCATTATTGAAAAATCCCGTTTCATTTGCTATATCAATAGAGCAACAACAGAAGAGGAAGCAATTGAGTTTATCCAGCAAATTAAAAAAAAGCATTGGGACGCAACACATAACTGTTCTGCCTATATCATCGGCGAACACGACCAAATTCAAAAAGCGAACGATGACGGCGAGCCAAGCGGCACCGCTGGCGTTCCGATGCTGGAAGTGTTAAAGAAAAAAGGATTAAAAGATACCGTCGCCGTCGTCACCCGCTATTTTGGCGGCATTAAACTCGGGGCGGGCGGTCTTGTTCGTGCTTACGGAAAATCCGTATCAGAAGGGCTTAAGGCAGCTGGCATTGTCGAACGCCGCCTTGTGCGCGTCATGCATGTTGTCATTGACTACACATGGCTCGGAAAAGTGGAAAATGAATTGCGCTCTTCTGTATATACTATAAAGGATATCCATTATTTAGAAAATGTCGAGCTAGAAATTTTCGTTGATGAAGAAAAAAAACAAACGTTCATCGAATGGATGATGGAACTTACCAATGGAAGATCGGAAATAAAAGAAGGGGAGACGGAGTATTTAGAACAACAAATCGAAATATAGGAAGAAAGCAAATATTGAGTCGGTAAACAACTTTTTGTAAAAATTAACTGAAAAGAGGGTTACTATGGTTGACTCAAGAAATGCAAGAAAATTAGTAAAAAAAAGGAAGAAGAAAAAGAAAAAAATCCGTATGATTTTACTTATGCTGTTTTTTCTATTTATCGGGTCGATCAGTGTGTTTGGTTACAATATATATTTAGAAACAAAAAAAGCATCGGAAAAAATATACGAAGCACTAAACCCATCCAATCTATGGAAAAAGCGCGATAAAAAAATTGAAATACGAAAAGATCCTGTCACGATTTTACTTGTTGGTGTAGAAAATCAATATCACGACGAAGAAGGCCGTTCGGACGTGATCATGCTTCTAACCGTTAACCCAAAAACAAAAAAAGTTTATTTATTAAGTATCCCGCGTGATACGCGCGTTTACATCCCTTCGGAAGGCAGAAAAGATAAAATTACACACTCTTACAGCTACGGTGGCATTGAGTCAACAATCGCCGCTGTCAATGAGTTGATTGATGTTCCAATTGATTATTACATCACAACCGACTTCGAAGGATTCGAAAAAATAGTCGATTCCCTAGGTGGAATTACGGTCAATGTGCCGTTTACATTTAAAGCTCAACTAACCGGTTCCTTAAAATGGCATACGTTTCATAAAGGCAAACAAAAACTGAATGGAAACGAAGCGCTTGCTTATGTACGAATGAGAAAATCGGATCCAAAAGGCGATTTCGGAAGAAACGAACGTCAAAAACAAGTCATTAAAGCGATTATAGAGAAAAGTACATCGATTACTTCCTTAACAAAACTTGATGATGTGATCGCTAACTTAGGAGACCATGTTCGTACAAATATTCCTCCTTCCGATTTGTTATCTTTTATTTATCTATATCAAAAAATGGATGATGCCCGTGTAGAAACCCTTCATCTAAAGGGGTATGATGATACCATTAATGGGGTGTATTACTATATCCCAGCTGAACAATCCGTTGCCGAAATTACAAAAACACTACAACAAGCTTTAGAGGAGAAGGAGACTACCTCGTTTACACAAAACGACTCCGATTTCGTCACTTCCAACTAATTACCAGAGCCTCCCTCATCTACGTAAGCTTATAGGGAGGCTTTTTTTTTTTTGAAAGTTTAAGCTAGGTGACTATTGCTACTGAGGAATTCATATCCATTTACGTTTTCCTTCATTATTTTCAACAATTCCATTCCTTTTTCCTCTCAATACTCCTATATAGCACTTTATTCGCATTGGAAAATCCGCCAAAATTCGCTATTATAGTATAGAAAAAGATTAAAGATACAACACGGAGGGATATCATTCGTGAAAAAACTCATCGTTTCTACAATTCTTGTAACTTGTTCTTTATGGCCCACAATCTCACTTGCCGCAGGGGATGCCGTATCCAATCAATATCCAATGCAAATGGTGGCGGAAAAAAATACCGTGTTGAGAAGAGGAGCTACCCAATCCTATTCAATCGTAAGTTCCATTCCACTGGGGCGTGAAGTTACCGTTATTGACGAATTTAAAAATGCATTTGGAGAAGTATGGTATCGTGTTCAATTTGAACGCGTGACAGGATGGTCATTAGCGGAAAACTTTACGGCGAAAAAAGAAACCGTCATTGGCAAGCAAGCAGTTATATCTGAAAATAATGTGGCTATGCGAAAAGGCGCTTCTTCTAATTATCCTCTTGTCAAAACGTTAAACAATGGCAATATCGTGAAGATTATAGATGAATTCACAAACTCTCTTCAAGAAAAATACTTCCGAGTAGAAACATCTGGAGTAAAAGGTTGGGTGAAAGCGGAAAAATTACATATCGCAGACGGTCTCCCGAAATCTCTGCCTGCTAAAATGACAGCTACACAATCTTCTCCCGTGCGCCGCGGGGCAAGTATTAACTATCTAAGCGTGGCAAC
Organism: Parageobacillus toebii NBRC 107807; assembly: GCF_003688615.2. Taxonomy (GTDB): domain Bacteria; phylum Bacillota; class Bacilli; order Bacillales; family Anoxybacillaceae; genus Parageobacillus_B; species Parageobacillus_B toebii. The sequence goes on from NZ_CP049703.1 coordinate 609,069, forward strand.
TTTAAAAAGTGGCCAAACGGTAACCGTTATAGATGCATTTGTAACGAACACAAAAGAAATTTGGTATCGTGTTGATTTAGGAAACATAAAAGGATGGGTCCCAGAAAAAGTACTAAAAAACACAGTGGCCGTTTCTGCGCCAAATTTAGTATCGGGCTCTTCTCCAAAAAATGAAAAAAAAGGTTCTTACCAACTTGTCGTTCATGTTTCCACTGCTAATGTCCGGCAAGCTCCTTCACTTAGTTCAAAAGTCTTGACGCAGTTAAAAAAGGGAACATTGTTGCATGGAGTTGCTACCGCTACTGACGAAAAAGGTGCAACGTGGTACAAAATCTCTTTGGCAAATAAACAAATTGGCTGGGTTCATGAAACGGTAGTAAAAGAAAACAACAACTCCACCACACCATCAACAAACGTCAAAAAAACAATCACGACTAATAATGCTGTTCTATATGCAGAACCACGTTTCAACTCTGCAGTGGTCGAAAGAGTTTCGAAAAATAAGCAAGTTACTGTAAAACAGACCGTTCCGGGTTCGTCATTTAATTGGATACAAGTAGTATCTCCATCGGGAAAAACAGGCTGGATGCCGGAATTTGAAGTAAATAAAATAGAATATGTATATGCTAAAAGTTCAGCTGCCGCCTTGCGTCGTGGAGCGTCTAAAAACTATAAGATTACCAAAACGTTAAGCGCAAATGAACGACTCGTTTACCTTTATGAATATAATGGATGGATTTATGCAGAAACAACTTCAGGAATACGAGGATGGGTGGAAAAAGCTCAAACTTCCTCTATCGCATTGAACAGTTTTATTGACCCAATCAAACAGGAAACTGCCAACGAAACTTATTTAATTTGGAAGAAAACGTCTAATTTTAAAGTGTCCTACACGATTCTTTCCGAAAATCGTTTAAAAATTACTGGTTCTTTCTCATATGCCGAAATACCTTCCTTTTCTATTAAAGGTATTCGCTCAATAGAGAAGATAGATAACTCGTTAATTGTTACATTCTCACCTGGATATACATTTACGCTTCGCAACTATACGGATAAGCTGTCTATTAAAGTGATGGAAAGAGGCTTAAAAGGAAAAAAAATTATTATTGACGCCGGACATGGCGCACATGATCCAGGTGCTATCGGACCAAGTGGTTTAAAAGAAAAAGATATAACCCTTGACACTGCTCTATTGCTGAAAGATGAACTCGAAAAAGCAGGAGCCATTGTTAAATTAACGAGAAGCAAAGACGTATTTCTGGAACTTGCGGAACGCACCTTGATTGCAAATAGTTCAGATTATGACGCATTCATTAGTATTCATGCTGACTCGTATTCTCGCACATCACGCGGAACTACAACTTACTATAATATATCAACTAATTTTAATGGACCAAAGAGCCAACAACTAGCGAAAATTGTACAAAAGCATCTTGTAGCGCAACTAGGTACATACAATAGAGGCTATAAACAGCAAGAGTTTTATGTAAATCGCAAAAATGAATTGCCTAGCATTCTCGTAGAATTAGCTTTTATATCTAATCCAAACGAGGAAGCTCTTTTAAAAACAAAAGCGTTTCGGCAAAAAGCCGCTGTAGGCATTCGAAAAGGCTTGGAAGAATATTTTAATAACTTCTAAATCCACATAAAAAAGAGAATAATGGATATCACTCCATTATTCTCTTTCATTCATTTTCATCAAAATAATGGAGGTAATAAATCATGAAAACAAAAAAATGGGCAATTTCAATTGGACTAGCTGCAGGAATGATTGCTGGCTCGATTTTTTTCACCCCATCGGTTATGAAAGCGTCTGAAGAAGTAATTCTTGCCAGCGTTGATTGGGTAACGTCGCAGTTATCCCCTATTAAGTCCGACATCGCTTCTCTAAAGGCAAAAGTGGAGGCACAGCAAAAAGAAATTGATCGTTTAAAGCAGCAATTAGCTAATCAACCTTCAACACCAACATTACCGTCAACCGTATACGTAGCAAAGAATAACGTCGCCATTCGCAGTGGAGCATCCACCAATTATAAAGTGATTGCCTATAAAAATGCTGGTGACTCTTTAAAGGTAATTGATTCATTTACATCCTCTCAAGGATTATGGTATCGGGTCGAACTTTCTTCCACCTTAAAAGGATGGGTATATTCTGGTGATGTTTCTACATCGCGCATCAATAACAATACACAAAAAACGGTCATCACTACAGATAGAGTCGATATTAGAAAAGGGGCAACCACCTCATATCCAGTCATCGCAACGGTAGAACGCGGGACAAGCCTGGTCTTCATTCAATCATTTACCAATAGTCAAAAGGAAGTATGGTATAACGTCCAATTATCAAACGGTCAGCGCGGCTGGATGCCCGCCAAGTTCGGTGAGGTGAAATAATTCGTGAAAAAAATATGTTTCTTTTTATTTCCTGTTATCTTCTTTTTGTTTTTTCCCATTTCTTCAAACGCTATGGAAATTATCACCTATGAGAACCCTGTCAATGTTCTAGTACATAAAGGGACAAGTGTTACAGTTTCTGTGAATGGAAACTATCAAATTTTAAATAAAGAAAAAATGACAATTACGCCATTGGCAAGCGGAACAACATTAACTTTTCAATATTATCCATCAAGAGTTTCTGTCACATACAATTCCAAATCTGATTTTTCTAGCACTGGATTTATTATTCAGGAAACAAAGGGAGCCGCTCCGCTATCCTTAGTAACGGTTAACAAAACCCGTTATCGCGGCGGACTAGATATCAGCACGCAAAACAACTCTCTTCAAGTAGTGAATATTTTAGGAATGGAAGACTACTTAAAAGGTGTCGTTCCAAGCGAAATGCCTGCTTCCTGGCCAATGGAGGCATTAAAGGCACAGGCAATTTCTGCTAGAAACTACGCTTATGTAAATAGAAACAAATTAACTACTAATCCAAATACCCAAACGTATAAAGGGTTTGATGGTGAAAACCAAAGAACGAATCAAGCCGTCGATGCAACGAAAGGACTGTATATCAAATACCAAGGGAAAGTCATCGAGACATTTTATCATTCTACCAGCGGTGGGAGAACAGCCAACGTTGGCGATGTATGGAATTCAAATCAAAGTGCCTATCCTTATCTTGTCAGTGTTGATGATCCATATGAATCATCGCCGCATAGCCGATGGTCTTTTTCCTTTTCTCCTAGCACGATTTTGCAGTCGTTTAGCATTCGCAATCCATCAGCAGCTTTATATAATATGTCCATCACCAAAACCGGCGCGAATGGGGAGGTAGGCGCCGTAACGATTGAGACTTCGGAAGGCACAAAAACAGTAAAAGGAAACGAAAATCAAATCCGCAAGTTGTTTCCTCTTAACAGCGGATCATATTACGGAATGCTGCCATCCAGTTGGTTTGATATTCAAGTAAATAAAGAAGGTAAGCAATTATTTATACAAACACCGCAAGGGAAAAAAACTGTTACCTCTTTAAAAGGACAAACGGTGCAGACAGCCAACGGCACGGTGACGATATCGGAAGACGTAAATGTCCAAACTGCCGCAGGGGTCACTTTGATTTCTTCTGACCCGGCAAAAGTCTCTTCCATTACGGTAACGGGAAGAGGCTGGGGACACCGTATCGGCATGAGCCAATATGGAGCAAAAGCATTTGCCGAAAAAGGATGGACAGCGAAACAAATTCTTGAGCATTATTATAAAGGAGCAAAAGTTTCTTACTAAAAGTGGGACATTTGGTTCATATAGATGAATCGGCAAAAAAAGAAACCAGTGTGACCGACATGAACACGCTGGTTTCTTTTTTATCCTAAAATGGCCTTTGATATTTTATTCAGAAAGATGTTTTAATAAATCATCAACGATACTACTCCATGAATATTCCTCTACCGCTAATCTCCTGCCGTTTTCTGACATCATACGGTATTCCTCTTCAGAAATTTGCATTAGCTCCCGTATCACAGCAGCGATTCCTTCCGGTTGTTCCGGAGGCGCAATTCTTCCACAGTTATGAGTTTTCAAAATCTCAGCGCTCTCCCCAGCTCCACAATAAAGAACTGGTGTTCCTGTAGCGATAGCCGGGAAAATTTTTGATGGGCGCGCTCCTTTAAATAAGTCAATATTGCGTAATGACACGATACTATAGTCGGATATAGAAAAAATATCAGGCATTTTCGACACAGGCACAGAGCCGTAAAACGTAACATTATCGAGGTGCAGCTCGTCTTTTAGCTTGATTAGCTTTTCCCGTTCCTGGCCATCGCCGACAAACAGAAAATGAGCATTTGGATATTCCTCTTTAATCAAAGCCGCTGCTCGCAAAACGGAATCCAATCCTTGTGCATACCCCATTGTTCCCGCATAGGTAAACACTACTTTTCCTTCTAGTCTCAATTCTCTCAATAGATCCTCATTTTTCGGCAGCGGCTTAAACACGTCCGTATTTACTCCATTCGGTAATAAAAATACATCATTCGGGGCTTTCCCCTGCTGAATCATATAATCGCGAATACCTTCCGTCGCTGCTGCTATTTTCCATGACTTTTTGTACAAAAACAACTCGAGCCATCTTGCCATCCGGATAAATGCTTTATTTTTTAAAATTCCTAGCTCTACCGCAGATTCCGGCCAAATATCGGCGACATTAAATACAAATTTTGCCCTTTTTAGCTTTGCCCCAAGATAACCGGTAATTCCCAAAAACAAAGGCGGGGAGTTGCAAATAATAACATCTGTCGGCTTCGATTTAAAAAGAGAATAAAACGAGCTGAATGTAAAAGAAAAGTAGGAGGCCAATCTCTTCCAAAAACTACCTTTTGGCGATGGATAAATCCATGTTCGGTGAACAGGGATGCCGTCCCACTCTTCAAATAAATAAAACATACCGCGATACTCTTCTGGAATGACTCCTTTTGGATGATGTGGAAACGCCGTCAACACTTCCACTTGATGGCCTCTTTTGATCAATTCCTTGCTGACTTCATATACTCGAATTTGCGGTGCGCCCGTCTCAGGTGGAAAGTGCTGGCACAAATAAATAATTCTCATAATTGTTTCAGCTTTTCCTTTAAGTATTGTTGTAATTTCTCTTTTAAATCCGGGCGCTTTAACGCAAAATCGATCGAAGCTTGGAGAAAACCAAATTTATCTCCTACATCATAACGCATTCCTTTAATAATGTAAGAATACACTTGTTCTTTGGATAATAAAAGATCAATCGCATCGGTTAGTTGAATTTCTCCTTTGGAATCTGGAGCAACTTGTTCTAACATGTCAAAAACAGCTGGAGTTAAAATATATCGGCCAATAATTGCCTGAGTTGACGGCGCTTCTTCGACCGCTGGTTTTTCAACAAGGCCTTTGACAGTGAACAAATCCCCGTTTTGACCATTATAATCAACGATTCCGTACTTATTCACTTCGGAACGAGGCACTTCTTTTACCCCTAGAATACTTGACTGAACGCGTTCATACTGTTCTATCATCTGCTTTAATGCTGGAACATCGCTGTCAATAATATCATCGCCCAGCAATACAGCGAACGGCTCATTACCAATAAACTTTTTCGCACATAATACAGCATGTCCGAGTCCAAGAGGTTCTTTTTGCCGGACATAATGAATATCCACTAAATTTGAAATGGACTCTACGACCTGCAGCATATCATGTTTTCCAGTTTTTTCTAAAAGCAACTCTAACTCAACCGATTTATCAAAATGATCCTCAATAGCACGTTTGTTTCGGCCTGTCACAATGATAATATCTTCAATTCCTGAATGAACAGCTTCTTCTATAATATATTGAATGGTTGGTTTATCAACAATTGGCAGCATCTCTTTTGGCTGCGCTTTTGTAGCTGGTAGAAAACGGGTGCCAAGCCCCGCTGCTGGAATCACTGCTTTTTTAATCATGATTCACACCTCGTTTAACGTTTGCTTGTATAAGTGAAGCATTCTCGACGCATTTTCTATCCAATTATAATGTTCTTTCACATGGAGAATTCCTTTTTCCCCCATTTTCGAACGTAAACTTGGATCACGTAAAAGTGTTTCAAATGCTTCTGCCAACTTCTCTGGACTCTCTTTCGGCACCACCAATCCGGTTATCCCATCTTTCACTACTTCAGGCAATCCTCCTACATTCGACACGACCACCGGTACTCCGCAAGCCATCGCCTCTACCGCCGCCACGCCAAAGCTTTCACTATCCTCCGTAGATGGAACAGCAAAAATATCCATCTTATTAATATACTTTGGTACGTCCGTGTTCGGCACTCTTCCAGTAAACGTAGTAACGTCACGAACACCCAACTGTTCCGCTAGCAGCTCGTATTCTTTTCTCTGCGGTCCATCTCCAACAATAAGCAAATTCGTATTTGGATAATCCTTTCGAATCTTCGCAAAAGCTTTGATGAGATCCGCGATTCCATACTTATCAGAAAGGGCTTTTACCGTCCCAATCGTTACTTCTCGTTTTTCTTCCGCTTTTGGCAGAGGTTTAAATTTAGTAATATCAACCCCAAAAGGAGTTACTTCGACCGCTTTATTTGTATATTTCTTCGTTTCCTGCGCCATCACATGACTTGTAGAACAAATCACGTCTGCTTTTTTTAATGTATACTCCACAATCTTTCGGTTCAATGTATTTTGTTTTGGGAATTGATAAATATCACGTCCCCATACGGAAACATAGAAAGGATGGTACCCGGCAAGGGCACCGACAAATCCATAACTAGATACATAATGAGAGTGTAAAATATCTGGTTGGAACGACGACAAAACTTTTTTCAACGTGGATACAGTCGAAATATACGATAATTTTCCCGGCAGCCATTTTGGCAATACAATGGTTTCGACTTCTTTCGCGTTTTCCGGTGAATAATGATCTTTGAACGTAACTACTTTTATATCAATACCTTGTTCTTGATAAAACAAAGCCCATTTATGCGTGTGAATCGATTTGCTTGGGGCTAACAGCAATACTTTCATTCATCTTCCCCCATTAATGTCTTTTTCACTTTTTCTACTCTTGCCACCCATGAATGCTTTTCAACAAATGTTCGCACAATATTGTTGCGGTAGCCGTCTTGATATTCTATCATGTCCCGAATTGCTTCGGCCATGGAATGTTTATTATCATCACAAATAATGCCATACCCATCCTCTTCAATAAAACGCTTTTGCGCCAAACAGGATGTGGCCACGATTGGCAATCCATTTGACAAATATTCAACAAGTTTGACAGGTACGGAAAAATCATTATATTCGCTGCGAATTCTTGGAATAAGCGCAAAATCCATCTGTGCATACAAACGATCTAATTCTTCTCCACTAATATGTTTTACCTCTACGTTTAATTGCTTTATGCGCTCCTTTTTCGAAACAGGTAAGGCATCATATTCATTTTTACGGCATACGACAGTTAAATGAACAATCGTTTTTTCCTGATTTACGATTTCTAATGCATCAAGAAGCAAAAACAATCCGTAGTCATCATTGTTAATGCCGCCAACATAAATCGCTTTGGAAACGTTGTTATCGCGCTGTTTGAGCGGAATCGTTTTTCGCTTTCCCCCCGGCGGCAAATCTACCATCGGGCGTCGGATGGAAACGTACTTTCCCATCTCCATGCTAGGTAAAAAAATGACATCGCAATATTTCTCATAAAATCGCTCTTCCCACCGATAAACAGTTTGCATAATTTTTTTCTTCCAGCCTTTGAGCGGGTAGAGCTCATCAAATTTCCAATACACATCACGATAAAAGACACCTACGGGAACATGATGTTTCTTCAAATACCGCAATACTTTCCAATCAATCAATGGTTTTTGCGGTTTATGTTCTGGATCGGTCAACCATAAAGGAATCGTTTGGTTTTCCATATAGCAGAACAAAAGATTTGTCAGCTTCCCTTCGTTCTGAAGCTGACAAAATTGCTTTTCCCGCTCTGCTGACGTACCAGAAATAAGAATTACTTCAATTCCCTCTTTGGCTCCCCATTCACAAAACGCTTTATACATTTCGTGTGGTCTTAACTTGGAACCGCTATTCGTTTGTTTCGCGAGCGGAAAAGGATAGTAAACAAGGACCTTTTTCATTCTAAATCCCTCATCGACTGTTAAATTTTTTTAGAAGCATTAACCGTATATCGTCCTTCATATACATAAACAGTGCCAATCCCCCAAACAGCGTGATAAGCAATATCCAAATCGGGTTGAATAAGAAATCGGTAAAACCCCCGACAATGGTTCGAGGGATGTTGATCGAAAAGTAGACAAACAGACTAAGAAATATTGGATTTTTCGGCAGACGAAGAAAGAAAATATACAAAAGCTGAATTACCGCTCCTACGTATAGGGTGCCAATAATGATGCCTAAATAACCAAAGTTAGCGTATGCTTCCGCAACAAAGAGCGTATTCAATACTCCCCCTGTTCCATCTTCAATCCGCTCTGGAAATACGTGAGCCATTACCATTCGCGCCGAACGAACGTTATCGATATCAAACAATCCGGTTAAAGCCGAAGGTAAACTTTTCCCATAGAGAAACGGCAACGCTTCTCCAAATATATTCAAGTGCAAAAATGTCGGTGCGATTTGTGCTAGGATTAGTCTGCCAATCGGTCCTTTATTGTAAGATAAAAACGTTCCAATATCATTGACCCCTTGAATGACAACATACATCCCTACGAGAACAGCGCCGCCAATGATTCCGTATACTACTAATTTTACAGGAGAGAATCTCATTTTCCCAATATATATACGAACAAGGAAAAACATAATAAAGTAGAAAAAGATCGGAGATTTAGCTAAATCATATACATTAACAAACACGGCGCCGGCAAACAGAAAAACAAAAAGCAGCTTCCATCTAGGTTCATTGGTCAACACAGCAAAAAGATAAACGATAATCGATAAAACAGGAGTAAGAGTGAGAGCAAAAATATTTCGAAACAATACGTTTCCATGAAAATGACGCGATGCTTCCACGCGCAACTCCGCCAAACTTTCGTCTGTGCCTTTTAGCAACTCAAAAATCGGAATGTCAGGCGTCTTCCAAATCATATAAATAATAGCTAAGAAACTAATCGCTGATAAGGCAGAAAACAAATAAAATATTTCGTTGCGATTGGCAGCCATATTCTCAAGCGGTTTTTTCAAGTAATCATTAAATTCTCGTTTCGCCTCAAACCCGCACAGTTTCGACACAAAGAGCATCGATAGCGGCAGAAACACCATGACAAAACAAACAACAACAAATCCAATCATGCGGTATTCATCAGGGCGAAAAAGTTTCCTCGTCATATAATAGTCGTCTATACCTAATGCAATGAACAACGCACCAATAAAACTAGAAACTAATAGTGAATAGTAATAGACAATGGAGACAAGGTTCGGTTTTGTAAACGAAAGTGTTCCTGCCACGTAACGAAACAGTAAAGTCGATATGCATAATACGATCATCCAAAAAAGCACATACAGCATAGAATCGCACCCTTACACTTGTTCAATCGCTGCAACAATTTTTTCTGCTGCTTTTCCATCACCAAATACGTTGGCATATACAGGATTCACTGCTTTTTTTACCGCTTCCACAATCTTTTCTACATCCGTGCCAACCAAAATATTCGCTTCCGATTCTAATGTTTCCACCCATTCCGTTTGTTCGCGGACAGTTACGCAAGGCACCTTCATAAAGTAGGCTTCTTTTTGCACACCGCCGGAATCAGTAATAATTTTTTTGGCATTGCTTTCTAATGTTAACATATCTAAATAACCGACAGGCTCAATGATCTTCAGGTTAGGAATGGATGCTGCATCCAACCCGTATTCTGCTAGTTTATGTTTTGTCCGCGGATGAATCGGCCACACTTTCATTTCATCGATTTGTGAAAATGCCTCTAAGATATTTTTCATATTATGGATATCATCGGTATTTTCTGCGCGATGAATCGTAATTAAATGATATTGTTTCGGCTGCAGCCCTAAATCAGCAAGAATTGTTGATTTTTGTTGTGCCAATTCTTGATTGTATAGTACCGCATCGTACATGACATCCCCAACGTTGATCACATTTCTCGTAATATTTTCTTTCTTTAGATTTTCTACCGCGGTCTCTGTAGGACAAAATAAAAATTCTGATACATGGTCTGTCATAATTCGGTTAATTTCTTCCGGCATTTTTTTATTAAAACTGCGCAATCCCGCTTCAACATGAAGAACAGGAATATGCAATTTTGCCGCAACGAGTGCGCCGGCAAGCGTTGAGTTTGTGTCACCATACACAAGTACATAATCAGGCTTTTCTTTCAACACAACTTCTTCAATCTTGATCAACATTTCTCCGGTCTGCTTCCCATGACTGCCAGAACCGACACCTAAATGATAATCAGGTTTTGGAATGTTTAACTCTTCAAAGAAAATATCAGACATATTCGCGTCATAATGTTGCCCTGTATGGATAATTAGTTCTGTATGTCTTTGACGCAACACGCGAGAAACAGGCGCTGCTTTAATAAATTGCGGTCTTGCACCTAAAACGGTGACAATCTTCATCGATAACACCTCCAAAAAATCGGTTTCTCCATTGATATTATCTTTTTCGATGATTACCCGTGTTTATTCGGCGGTACCCCCATGAAAATGTGATGGCTTAGCGCGAAAATCCGCATCTACGCGACTAATCAGCACTATGAGAAGAAAGTATATCCATCCAAGCACAATCCATCCGTCATGTATTTCTGTTTCTTGGATATACACAATAGTAATTAAGCTAATTAGAGCGTTTACAAATAAGAAGGACATTTTCCCAAATGAAACTGGCACATAATAAACTTTTTGGCTCTTTCGAAAAATAAACCATATCGCAAAAACGTAAGTGAAAATATTGGCAACAACCGCTCCCCATCCAATCCAAAAAGGAACCAGCATAAAATTTAAAACGACATTGAGGAACGCGGCGATCATAAACACACGGGTAATGTACGCCGTCTGTTTTGTAAAAAAGAGACCGGCAGAAATAATGAGATAATAAAAATTTAAAAACGTAACACACGAAAGAAATGAAACATACCGATATGCTTCGTAATACTCCGCAGCAAAAAACGTTTTCATGATCCATGGACTAATGGTTGCAACCGCTATAATTCCGAAAAGCCCCAACAGCAATAAAGCCATATAAATTTTCGCAAACAGCCATGGACTGTTTTCTTTATCTTTCATTGACATAGAATAAGGACGCCAAGCCATTTGTACGCCGCTTGTAATCAGTGTAATCATCATTGCTAAGCGCAGCGCTACCCCAAATACCCCCACTTCCTCAAGGGAAGCGAACTTTTGAATAATAAAAGTACTCGAATTGGCAATTACCCAAAACGCTAAAGAGGTTGGCGCCAATGGAGCGGCGTAAGAAAGCAGTTCTTTAAGGACATCCCGTCTCACATGAAACTTTAAATACTTTCCCGCAATATGTAGCATAAAAAAGAAAATAATGCCGCTGCTTATTAATCTACCAAGAAACAACCCTTTTGGAGTTGGTTCAAAAAATTTCAACGCTGCGTAGGAAAGAACCGCAACGAGAAGCATTTTGACCAATGTAAATAAAACAACTTTTTTTGTTTGAAATTCAAATCTCATTACGGTTGTAACGACCACGAAAATCGTATCAAGAAGCAACGTAAACAAATTAATGTACAATAAATCGACATAATGAGGATTTTCCAGCACCGTTTTGGCAACCCATGGCCCAGCTAACAGTACCAGCACAAATAGCAAAAAAACGACAAAAAGCCGGAAATACATGACATTCCGTACATACAATAGGCGCTTATTCTCATCCTTTGTGTCATAGTAATAAAACGATAGCGCCGAATCTGTGCCAAAAATAACAAGGAAAGTCAACATCGATGTCACTTGGTCTAAAATATAGACAACCCCATATTGGGCTCTCGATAAAAAACTCGTGTATACCGGCAACATAATAAATGCGATGAGTTTCGTTCCCACGTTCATAAACGCGTAAAGGAGCGAATCCGCTCCTAAACGCTTTAATTGCGACAACAATTTATAACAACTCCCGCTCATCTACCATTTTGCTGAATTTAGCTGGGAATCCTTTGACAACTGTTTTTGGTTCCGTATCTTTCGTCACAAGCGCTCCTGCTGCCACAAATGTCTCCTCAGCAATTGTAATTCCTGGAAGAATGATGACTCCGCCTCCAACGCGGGCTCCGCGCTTAATCGTCGCACCTTTAATTTTCGAAAACCGCTCTTCGGTTCTGCCCATATAATTATCATTTGTCGTTGTCACGCAAGGAGCAATAAAAACATGGTCTTCCAGTGTTGAATATGCTGTAATGTAAGAGTTGGATTGAATTTTTGTGCGGTCGCCAATTTCGACATGGTTTTCAATGCAAACCCCGCGTCCAACGATGACGTAATTACCGATTTTCACGTTTTCCCGCACGCTTGCAAGGTCTGCGACTAACGTGTTCGCCCCAATAGTTGCGCCGCGATAAATGACCGCATTCGCTCCAATGGTACAATCTTCGCCAATCACAAGGGCAGGAATGTCGTCTGAAAGCTTCACCGTACTCGTTTTCGCCGGTTTTGGCGGTTTGCCAAGCACAGCACCATCGGCGATGGTTGTTCCATCACCGATGACTGTGCCTTCATGAATCGTAACACGATTTCCAATTTTTACATTTTTCCCGATTTTCACACCTTTTTCGATCACTGTAAAATAACCGACTTCTACCGTCTCATCAAGCACAACAGAAGGATCAATAAAATTCATTTTGCCTTCTCCTCTTCATACAAGATTATAGTTTTACATATTTATTTGGCTTTTCTACATCTTTTAAAGCATTGCGCGTATCAAAAATAACCGGGCTATTTTGCGCAATCATTTCATAATCAAAGTTAGAATGATCCGTTGTTACAAGTACGACGTCAGACTGTTGCAATAGTTCTGGAGTAAGTTCCACTGTTTCAATTACACGATTGCAAGCACGGAACGAAGGAACGTAAGGATCAACAACTGTAAATTCTGCTCCGTGTTGTTCCAATAATTCAAGAATTTTTAACACTGGGGATTCACGCACATCGTCAATATCTTTTTTGTACGCAACCCCTAATACCGTCACTTTCGAGCCGCGTAGCGCTTTTCCTTCTTCGTTTAGAATTTGCATAGTTCGATTGACCACATATTCCGGCATTGCATTATTAATTTCGCCCGCAAGCTCGATGAGACGAGTATGGTAGTTATATTCTCGAGCTTTCCATGTTAAATAGAACGGGTCAATCGGAATGCAGTGGCCGCCTAGACCTGGTCCTGGATAAAACGCCATAAAGCCGTACGGTTTTGTTTTCGCTGCTTCAATCACTTCCCATACGTCAATGCCCATTCGCTCGCAAAGGATTGCCATTTCGTTCGCCAACGCAATGTTAATATGACGGAACGTATTTTCAAAAATTTTCTCCATTTCCGCCACCGCTGGACTTGATACTTCATGAACATCTCCTTCTAAAACAGCACGATACAGCGCGGCTGCTACCTTTGTGCACGTTTTGGTGACACCGCCGACCACTTTTGGTGTGTTTTTCGTTTTAAACAATTTATTACCAGGATCAACACGCTCTGGCGAATATGCGACAAAGACCGTTTCTCCTACTTTTAGACCTTTTTTCTCAAACGCTGGTTTCACGATTTCCTCTGTTGTGCCAGGGTAAGTCGTTGATTCTAGAACAATTAACATTCCTTCATGCGCATATTTGGCAATTTCATTTGCAGAATTCTCTACATAAGATGTGTCTGGTTGTTGATGCTCATCTAACGGTGTTGGAACGGCAATAGCCACTGCATCGACTTCCGCAATGCGTGCATAATCTGTTGTCGCTTGTAAATAACCTTTTTTCACCATTTCATGAAGGTCTTCATCTACGACGTCACCAATGTAGTTAATTCCGCTATTTACTTGATCGACGCGATGTTGTTGAATATCAAAACCGATCACTTTAAAGCCAGCTTTTGCTTTTTCCACCGCAAGAGGCAAACCGACATATCCCAATCCAACTACCCCGATCACCGCTTCACGATTTTCAATTTTTTTCAACAAGAGCTCATCATATCTCATCTTTCATCGTTCCTTTCCTTAGGATAGTAGCACTCTTTTTCCAGTTTCTGCTGACTCTAAAATAGCTAAAATCAGTTTGACAGGAGCGATTCCATCCTCTCCGGTTATAATTGGCTCACGATCTTCCTGAATAGCCTGAACCATATCTTCGATAATCCATTGATGTCCAGGCTTTCCAAATGGATCGCTGTTTATTTCGTCGATCAACTTCTCGCGTTCCTCTTCGGACACGCCTTCTATATCCCATGTTTCAATAAAATTAGCCGTACGGCCGCCGATTTTTACAGAAGCTTTTTCGCCAAAAATAGCGATGGATTCTTCCAAATTTTTTGGGTAAATCGTTGTTGCTGCTTCAATGACACCGAGCGCACCATTTTTAAATTGAACAACAGCCGCTGCGACATCTTCCGTTTCAATATTCCGCAATCTTGTCGCCGCCATAGCTTGCACCGCTTCCACTGGCCCCATTAGCCAAAGCAATAGGTCCAAATTGTGAATGGCTTGGTTCATGAGCACTCCGCCATCAAACTCTTTCGTGCCGCGCCAAGCAGCTTGATCATAATATGCTTGATTACGGTTCCAGCGCACCGTTGCGTTCGCGTGGCTCAGCTTTCCAAACGCACCCTGTTCCATTTTTTCTTTCAACTTCTGAATCGCCGGTCTAAAACGATTCGGATGAACAACGGCTAGTTTCACTTTGTTTTCTTTTGCCACACGAATCATTTCTTCCGCATCTTCTAGTTTTAATGCCATCGGTTTTTCAACGATAATATGGCGCTTATGCTCCGCAACAATTTTAGTTAATTTAGCATGCAATCCAGAAGGGACGCATATATTAACAACATCAATATCCTCATTTTCCCTTAACATCGTTTCCATATCTGTATATGTTTTTACTTTACCGTCAAAATCGCGCAAACGTTCTGGATTTGTATCACACACGGCAGTCAGCACTGCCCCTTCTGCTTTTTCAATCGCCTCGATATGTTTTTTGGCGATATGGCCCATGCCGACAACGGCAAATTTAATCATGTTGATAGTACCTCCTAGCATCGAGTACGTACTTCATCAAAATTAAAATGATAAACGTAAGGAAAATTCCTAAGACAACCCCAATCGCTATGAGTTGCCCTGTGTATGTTTTCGATTTAGAAACGTTCTCTGATAATACAGATGGTTCCTCATAAAACACTAAATTATTACGAATCCGACTTGCTTTTTCCATCGTATCTGTTAAAAGTTCTTCCGCCTTAACTGCGCTATCGAGCTGATCTAACGTTAATTGTTGTGAATCTAGTTTTTTGTTATAGTGCTCTACTATCAACTGCAAATCTTTTTTGTATTCATCCAATTCATGTAAACGTTCATTTGTAACATCTAAGCGCTGCTTAGAATGTTGCTGTAAATCATGATTATATTCGGAAACAATCTTCCGTAATTCGTTTTGTACACTAGTTTTATCGTCGCCTTTTAAGGTAATTTTTACATATTTATCCTCTGTAACAACAATATCTAACTTATTTTTGACATGAGGTAAATTTGC
Source organism: Parageobacillus toebii NBRC 107807 (assembly GCF_003688615.2). Classification (GTDB taxonomy): domain Bacteria; phylum Bacillota; class Bacilli; order Bacillales; family Anoxybacillaceae; genus Parageobacillus_B; species Parageobacillus_B toebii. The sequence continues at coordinate 624,743 of NZ_CP049703.1, forward strand.
CCTAATATTTTTCGGATCCGTTAAACTTTTTAGATTTACAGAACCTGTAAAGATAATCGCCTTTCCCGTATAATTATACTTATGCAAAAAAAGGTGCCCCGCCAACACAGATATGAGCGCCATTGCTAGCGGTACAAACAGAAACCAAAATTTCTTTTTCCAAAAAAACAGCAAGTATTCATAGAGAACGAACTTCTGCTTTTCTGTTGCCAAAAATGCCACCATCCTTATCATAAACTAACGAAGTCCCAATTATAA